>PKDZ01000053.1 GCA_002862785.1 Flavobacteriales bacterium | reverse complement strand
CGCGAGCGTTTCCGCCCCTTCGCGCCCTCCATCCTGAGCGAGCACGTCAAGGATTGGTTTGAGTTGGATGAGCCGGTGCCGTTCATGGAAAAGGTGTTCCCCATCCGGCCGGAACGCCACGCCAAAATCCCTGCCGTAACCCATGTCGATGGCTCAGGACGCCTGCAGTCGGTCTATGCTGACGCGACGCCCCGATACCACGCACTCATTAGTGCCTTTCACGCCAAGTCGGGGGTGCCCATTTTGCTCAATACGAGCTTCAACGAGAACGAGCCTATCGTCAACGCGCCTGAGCACGCTTACGCTTGTTATGCCCGCACGTCGATGGACATGCTCGTGATGGAGAACTGCGTGGTCCGCAGGGACTGATCAGACCAACTCCCCGACGAGCTTCTCGACGGTGATGCCTTCGGCTTCGGCCTTGTAGTTGCGGACGATGCGGTGGCGCAGGATGGGCAGGGCTACGGCGCGTACGTTTTCGATGTCCGGGCTGTATTTGCCGGCGAAGGCGGCGTGGCACTTGGCCGCAATGATGAGGTATTGGGAGGCGCGCGGTCCAGCACCCCAGCTGAGGTACTGGTTGACCTGATCGGGTGCGTGCTCGCGACCAGGACGCGTCTTAGCCGCCAACTTGACGGCGTACTCCACCACGTTGTCGGCCACGGGCATCTTGCGGATGTGCTGTTGGAAGGCGGCGATCTCGTCGCTGGAGAGCACGGCGTTGACGGAGGCCGAGGCTCCTCCTGTGGTGCGCTTCACGACCTCGAGTTCGTCAGCGTACTCCGGGTAGTCCACCCAGACGTTGAACATGAAGCGGTCGAGCTGCGCCTCGGGGAGAGGGTAGGTGCCCTCTTGCTCGATGGGGTTTTGTGTGGCGAGCACGAAGAAGGGGTGGGGCAGTTCGTGGCGCTGACCTGCGGCGGTCACGGCGCGTTCCTGCATGGCCTCGAGGAGGGCGGACTGCGTCTTGGGTGGCGTCCGGTTGATTTCGTCGGCGAGGATGATGTTGGAGAACAGCGGCCCCTTGTTGAACTGGAACCGGCGCTGCTCATCGAGGATCTCGGAACCGATGATGTCGCTCGGCATGAGGTCCGGCGTGAACTGGATGCGGTTGAAGCTCAGGCCGAGGGCCTGGGCGATGGTGTTGACGAGCAGCGTCTTGGCCAGTCCCGGCACACCGACCAGCAGGCAGTGTCCGCCGCTGAAGACGCTCACGAGCACCTGCTCGACGACCTCTTCCTGTCCCACGATGACTTTGCGGATTTCCGCGGTCAGTTCCGCGTGTTTTCCCCGCAGCGCGTCGAGCGCCTCCTTGTCCGATGCAAATGCCATGGTATAAAGTTAAGCCTTGGTCCACCTCACGCCCCTGCGCCGGGCACGACTGGATTGCGAATCTCTCCCAACGAGATGCGGTGTTCACCTTCTCCCGCCCAGCCGCGCATCTCGATGAGGTCGCCGTCCTCGAGAAAATTGCGTTGTGAGCCGTCTTCAAGGGTCAGTGGCTCGGTGCCATTCCACGAGAGCTCGAGCATGCATCCCCAGCTCTCGCGCTCCGGCCCGCTGATGGTGCCGCTGGCGAGGATGTCGCCGACGCGCACGGGGCAGCCGTTGGAGGTGTGGTGCACGAGTTGCTGGCGGATGTCCCAATAGAGGTGGCGGTGGTTGGTGCGGGCCAACAGGGTGCGCACGCCATCCGCCGTCTCATGCCAGGCTTCTAGCGTGATGTTGAAATGAGAAGGGCCGATGCGTTGCAGATAGGGCAGGGGTTCAGGGTCTTGCACAGGCCCCTCGATCCGGTAGGGTTCCAAAGCGGACAAGGGCACCACCGTGTCGCCCACCGTTGTCGCGAAGTTCTTGCCGAGGAAAGGGCCGAGCGGCACGTACTCCCAGGCTTGGATGTCGCGGGCGGACCAATCGTTGACCAGCACGAGGCCCTCGATGTAGCTGTCGGCCTCGGCCATGGCGATCGGGCGGCCGCGCTCGGAGTCGCGCGAGATCACGACGCCGACCTCCAATTCGAAGTCGAGCTTGCGGGTGGGGCCAAACGTGATGCTGCCGTCGGTTTCCTTGCGCTGGCCGGAGGGCCGGTAGACGGGCTCACCGCTGGCGATGAGGCTGCTCGACCGGCCGTGGTAGCCGACGGGCAGGTGCTTCCAATTGGGCAGCAGCGCATTCTCCGGGTCGCGGAACATTTTGCCCACGTTCCGGGCGTGGTGCTCGGACGAATAGAAGTCGGTGAACTCTCCCCATTGGCGCATGCCCACAAGTTCGGGCGGCGCGGGGAATCAGCGGTTGCCGGCGGCGGTTTCTCCGAACCAGCCTTGGTCGAAATCGCATCCGCCGAAGTCGGAGGTCAGGCGGACGTACGTCTCGGCGAGCTGTCGGGTGACCCATTTGTCGAGCTTGCCCTGGCGCAGATCGGCCTCGACTTGCATCTGGAACAGCTCGTAATCCTGCTGGGGATTGGCGGTGTGGGCGGGCTTCCGCCCGTCGAGGCGATACAGGGCGTAGGCGGACTGCTCGGCACCCTGGACGGAAGTGGGCTGGGAGTGCTCGCCGGGCCGGAGCTCGTTGATCAGGAAGAAGTCGGTGCGCTCAAGCTCGTCGACGCCATGATACAGGCCGCCGGTACGCGGGTTGATGACACGTCCGCCTTGGTTCTTGGTGTCCTCTTCGGTGGAGAAGCGGGTGACGGCCTCCTCGAAGGTGAGGGAGTCGGCGGAGAGCAGGACAGCGACGCTGTCGGCAAGGGCCGCAGCGTCCTCGAGGGCGGAGGCGGGCACAGTGGACTTCATCAGCACGTGGCACATGGAGAAGACCTCGCCGCGGATGTTGGTGGTCTTGACGAAGTGGAAGCCGTAGTCCGTCTCGAAGACAGGGCTGAAGGCGCCCTCCGGCGTGGCAAACACCTGGGCTTCCATTTCCGGAACGAATTGGCCGCGTCGGATGTCCTCGTAGCAGCCGCCCTTGTACTTGGAGCCTGGATCCTCGCTGTGGCGCATGGCCGCCAGCGTGAGGCTCAACTTGCCGGCCACGACTTCGGCGCGGATGCTGTCCAGCGCCGAACGGGTCTTGAGTTTCTGCTGCTCTGTGAGTTCCGGCTCGATGAGGATGCGGCTGTAGCGCACTTCCTCGGGAATGAGCGGCAGGCTGTCGGTCGGAATGGAGGCGAAGTGGTCGGCAATGTCCCGCGGCGTGGCGCGGACTTGGCCCTCGATGTCGGCCTGCATCCGGTCCGCCATGATCTGTTCCTTCATCGGCTCGCGGAATTCGGCCTTCCAGGCGGCGACCGTCTTGCCGTATTCGGCTTCGAAAGCCTCCACGCTGCCGAACATGCCGATGTAGTACTCAAGGCGCCGGTCGATCTGGGCGGTCACTTCTCCGTCGTCGACTTCGATGGAGTCGAGGCGGGCTTGGTGCAGCAGGAGCTTCTGCAGCATCAGTTGCTCCACCACCGGGCACACGTCACCGACCGGCATGCCAGAGGCTTCCATCTGGAAGATCTGGGCGTCCACGTCACTCTGTAGCACGATCTCGTTGCCCACCACGGCCACGATTTGCTCGAGTTTCTGCAACTCAGGCTCCGTCTGGGCGGTCAGTCCTGTGGTGAGGAGCACACTGGCGAGGAAGGCGGAAATGCGCGTCATGGAATGTCGTTCGATGCGGAGTTCGGGTCTGGGGTGCCTTCCGGGGCGGCCTTGGTGAGGGCGTCCTCGGCCCAGGCGGCCTGGACGGCTTGCTGGCGCATGTCCGCCAAGGTACGGTTGCGGCGCCGGTGCAGGAGCAGCTCGGTAATGCGGTCGGCGACGCGTTCCACGGGGCTGACGGAGCCGGTGCCGAGGCGGTCGGTCACGAGCAGCAAGGCCCGTTGGTCGAGGGGGCGGCCGGCGGCCGTGTCGGCGGGCCAGTCGATTTTGGTGACGCGGCGGGACGACTGCTGGCGGGCGGCCTTGCGAGGGTCGAGGGGGACGAGCGCCCCCAGTTCTTCCCAGGTCCACCACCGCTCGGCGTCGAGGTCGAAGGGGAGTCCAGCGTCGGAGCAACGGCTGGCCAAGGAGGACAGCTCTTCGGGATCCTGGGAGGCAAGTTGCTTCTGCAGTCCGCGGATGTCGCGGGGGAAGGGTGCCTCGTCGGGGACGACCATCCAGCGGGCGCGGTAGAGGGGCTCCCCGAGGCGGAAGAGGTCGGGCTGTTCGTCGAGGAAAGCTTGGAGCTCGGCCACGGAGATCGTGGTGTCGAGGTGGTCGCGGAGGTAGCGGTCCTCGTAGGCGTGGAGGTACAGCGTTTCCCGGTATTTCGCGACTTCGCGCTCGAAGTCGAGTTCCATCTCGGGGAGCTCGGTTTCAGCGAGGTGGACGAGGGTGCGGCGCTGATGCCAATCGGCGATGACGCGGTCGGCCCACCCGGCGCTGTCGCGGGCGGTGAGGCCTGGGGGAACCTCGGCGAGGAGATCGGCGACGGTGAGGGCGTCCCCATAGGCAGTGGCGATGACGACCGCTCCTGGGTCAGGAGTGGCCGGGGCCTTGCAGCCGGGCCACCCACACAAGCCGACGAAGGCCAGGAGGGCCCAGACAGCGAGGGCGTGAGGATTGGAATCGGGTCCCGCTTGACGCATCAACGGATGGCGTGCAGGACAGCGCGGTCGACCTTGTAGGGATAGCGGGCGCGGAGTTCGGCGAGCCAAGACGTCTCGAGGTGGTCCTGGAAGTCGGCGATGACCTTCCCACGGGCTTCGTCGAGCGTCTTGCCGGTCGGAACCTCCACGGAGCGGATGCGGACGAATCGAATCATGCCGTCGACCTCCTCGAATTCCGTGATGCCGGGTTGGCCGCCGAGGGCGTCGAAGGCGGCATCGAAAACGGGATTCGTGCCGACCTCGGTGCGGCTTTCTTCCACGGTGATGCTCAGCGGATTTTCGGACACCATCTCACGACGCATGGTTTCGACGTCGCCGCCTTCTTCCTGCGCTACGGCGAGGATGCGCTCGGCGGAGGCCACGTCGGCGCAGCGGAAGATCTGGCCGTCCACGCGGGTCTTCCAAGCATATTCGTCGCTGTGTGCGTCCCAGAACTCCTTGAGGCCGGTCGTGTCGCGCACGGCACGGCTCCACACCTTGCGGTCGGTCAGCTCGAAGAGCAGAATGCCGTCGTGGTACTCTTCCATGAGGAGGCGGAAATCGTTGTGCTTGGTTTCGAGGCGGGTATCCTCGTAGGCGATGGTCACGTCGTCCCCGAAGGCGTCGAGGGCCTCGCGCAGGATGGACTCAGCGGTGCGGCCGGTCATGTCGATGCGGGCGCGCTTGCTGTCCACAAAGGAGAGGAATTCGCGAACGGTGGTCTTCTCCTTGCCGACGGTGATGATCGGCTTCTTGGCGAGTCCTTTCTTGACGATGATGGGCTGCACAATGCTGTCGACCACCGTGGCCTCTACCACCTGGGCGAAGCGCTTTTCGTCGATGGCGAAACCGTATTCAGCCTTGCGCTTGTCGATGAAGCTCTCCCGAACGCGCTCCGAACGGCTGTCGCGCTGCAGTTTCTTTTCCAGCTCCCGCTTGGACTCCTCAAAGGTGGGTGGGGCCTGGTATTCTAGCCGCTTGATGATGTGCCAACCGTACTGGGTCTGCACCGGCTCTGAGAGGTCGCCGTCGGCGGCCAAGGCGAAGGAGGCTTCTTCGAAGGGCTCAACCATGCGGCCCGTGCCGAACATGGGCAGCTCGCCGCCCTTGGTGCGGGAGCTCTGGTCGGCGCTGTGCTGGCGGGCGAGCTCGGTGAAGTCGGCGCCGGCGGCGAGTTCGGCAGCGAGGGCGTCGATCTTGGCCTTGGCTTCCGCGTCTCCACCTTTGGCGTCGTCGGGGCGGATCATGATGTGGGCGACCCGCATTTCTCCGCGGGCGTCGCGGCGGCCGGTGACCTGGATGATGTGGTAGCCGAACCGGGTGCGGACCGGACCGACGAGGTCGCCAACGGACGCGCCGTAGCAGGCTTCTTCGAAGGTGTGGACCATCATGAAGGCGCTGAACCAACCGAGGTCGCCCCCGTTGTCCTTGACGCTTGGATCGTCGCTGCCGCCGCGGGAGCTGGCGATGGCGGCGAAGTCCTCCCCGCTGGAGATGCGCTCCTTTAGGGCGAGGGCCTTGTTCCAGGCGGACAGGGTGTCGGTCGGGCTGGCTTCCGGGCTGACGCGGATGAGCAGGTGGGAGGCGCGGACCTCCTCGAGGGTGCGGTCGTAGGCCTCGCGGACCATGGCGTCGAGCAGGTCGTTGTCGACGAGGTAGGGGCGGGCGAGCTGCTTGCGGTAGCCCGCCAGCTCGCTCACGAAAGAGGAAGCGGTGTCCATGCCGAGGTCCTCGGCGGCCTGAACCTTGAGCTTGAAGTCAATGAAGAGCTCCATGTATTCATCGAGGCTCGACGGGGTGATGAGGCTGTCCCGGTTGTTCTTCTTGAAGATGTGGGCGAAATCGTCTGCGCTGACGGTCTCGCCGGCCACGGTCACGACGGTCTGGGCGTGGGCTCCGGGCAGGGCGAGGAAGAGACAGAGAAACAGTCCCGACAGGGTGGATAGGGTCGCAGTGGAAGGGCAGTTGTGGCGCATTATGGCGAATTGACCGCCGAATTTAGCGCCTGTCTGAGCATTCTCTCTTCCCCAAAGACGGTGGAATCTCGTTGCTGTTGATTGTTTTGAAGTCTTTTGGGTCAGGCAGACTTTCCTGTTAGATTGAAGGTGAGCTCCTCTATTACCCTAAAGCATAGGGTTCAACTGGAGTTTGCATCATTGGATGCGATTGCCCCTCCAACTCAATATCGCATGCGTCGCCGATTCGGAGACCGTTTGATTCTGCGTTTGTTTCCATACCGACTTCGATTGCGACTGAAGTAGTGGTTCCGCTGGTTGACGACTTTTCCGAAAGAGACCATGATGGTTCCGTACCAATCATCACTGGTTTGATTTCCTCTGATGACCGGGGCGTCTTGGATGAAGCTGTGTGCGGATAGGCTGCCGGCATCTGGCCCCGCATCATCCAAAACTGCTTGATTCGATTGGCTGGACAAGGCGGCTCCGATACCCTCCATCTGCGACGGGTCGGCATAAAACGATGAAATGTCGTCGAGATAGTCTGAATTGGTCCACCGCACCCCCATTTCGAGACTCAAATAAAAGTCGGTGACGCCACCTCTTTTTTGGCCGGCAATGAGGGCCATGAGTCCAAATGGGATGGTCGTGATGGACGTTTCGTAAGCAACGCCTTCTGTTTGAATAGGAGCAAGATCATACCAGCGGTCGGGGTCAAACCCGAATTGAGATGAAAATTGGGCATACAACCGGTTCCCTGGGTCCAGTTGTGCTTGAGGGTTGTGATGCAATCGAGCCACACCCAAGAAGCCCCTGACGGTCACTCTTGCTCTTCGCTGGCGTGCCCACGTCAACGGTGCCTGAAAGAGGTCGCGTTCCATGCGGAGCGACACTTCAATCATTCTGTTTCTGAAGTGGAGGTTCCGTCCTCTGCGCGGGGCATATTGGGTGTTCTTGTCGCTGCCCGCAATGTGAATCTTGTTGAAGTCGCTGCGGATATGCCACAATCCAGATTGGTCAAGTTTGCGACGAACGAAGACTCCGAGAGCGGGCCGACTTTTCAGTTCCTGGAGATCCCAGATGAAGGCTCTGCCTGGTCCGGTTCCATCACCAATATCACCGATGTAATTTGAGATGCCTCCGGAAAGACCGATGTCCCAGTCGCCTTGTGCACTTGCCGGTGAATCCGGCATTCCAACGAGGAAGGGCAGCATGGCCATTGAATAGATATGCACAAGAATCAGGGGTCTCCATCGCTCAGCAAATCGGACCTTGAATCGGAGAGGCGGCGTAGGGTTTTCCATCTGATTCATGATATGACCAAGATATATTTGTTCTTGTGTTACGGGATTGAGGCGATGGGGGTTGCCTGAATCTTGAGATTGTTCCCATGTCCAGTGCGCATCATCATCCGCAGTTCCTCTGTGGCCTCCTCGGCACCCGGCACCCAATCATCCAGGCTGGTATGGTCTGGTGCACCGGGGCGGATCTCGTCGTGGCCGTCGGGCGCGCTGGAGGCCTTGGAACGCTGGGGGCCGGTTCCATGTATCCCGATGAGTTGCGGGAGGAGATCTCCCGGGTCCAGGCAGCGTGGGACGGTCCGTTTGCCGTCAATGTTCCCCTGTTGTATCCGGCCGTGGAGGAGCACATGGAGACGATTGCCCGGGAACGGGTGCCGGTGGTTTTCACCAGTGCGGGTTCCCCGCGGAAATGGACGGACCACTTGAAGGTCGCCGGATGCACGGTGATCCACGTGGTGTCCAGTGCGGTGTTTGCGCGCAAGGCCGAGGCCGCCGGCGTGGATGCCATCGTG
This sequence comes from Flavobacteriales bacterium, assembly GCA_002862785.1. GTDB lineage: Bacteria > Bacteroidota > Bacteroidia > Flavobacteriales_D > Sanyastnellaceae > UBA8752. The sequence goes on along the minus strand of PKDZ01000053.1, from coordinate 51,487 downwards.
GCGGAGGGCTTTGAGGCTGGCGGGCACAACGGCCGCGAGGAGACGACCACGATGTGCCTCGTCCCGGAGGTGGTCGATGCGGTCGGGATTCCGGTCATCGCCGCGGGAGGACTGCATGACGCCCGCAGCCTGCTCGCGGCCTTGGCACTCGGCGCTTCGGGGGTCCAGATGGGCAGCCGGTTCGTGATGACCCGGGAAAATCCCGCCCACCAGGCGTTCAAGCAGCGCATTGCCGAGGCCGGTGCTGGGGAGACCCGGCTCATGCTGAAGGATGTGACGCCGGTGCGGCTTCTTCGCGGGCCGGAGGGCAGTTTCTTCGATCAGGTGGCCCGGGCCGAGGAGGCCGGTGCCGACGTGGAGGCGCTTCGGGCTCTGCTCGGCCGGGGCCGCGCCAAACGCGGGATGCGGGAGGGGGACCTGCTCGAGGGGGAGCTCGAGATCGGCCAGGTGAGCGCCTTGCTGGACGACTTGCCGGGTGCCGGTGAGTTGGTGGAGCGCATCGTGAACCGCTATCGGGCCTTCGGGACCGCGGACATGGCCCCCGGATTCCACTGGGACGCCCTCGCGCACAATCCCGGGTGACGTCCGGAAAACAATCGGCAAAGGCAACCGTTCCCTCCCTGTTGGCGTACAACTTGCGCCCGCGATGATGTCCTGTTGGTCCTCCATCCGCCTCACGTTTCTGCTCGTGCCCATGCTCGCGCTCGCCGGTGTCGTGCCCGCCCAGGACTGGGAATGCATTCAGGTCTTGAACGATGGTTCGGTCGACCTCGGATGGGCGCCCGACACGCAGGGCGCGGCCGCCTACAGCGTGGTGCCGTTGCTCCCGCCGCCAGACTACACCTCGCTCCCGGCCACCGACTACGATCTCACCACGTACCCCACCGGGGTCAATTGGCCCCTGCTCACCACGACCCAGGAATTCTGTTTCACGATCTACGCGCTCGATGGAGCGGGCAGCACCATGGCCGGCCCGTCGGACACGGTCTGCAGCATCTTCCTCGAGCTCGCGGCGGGGGTGGTGCCCGGCACGGTGGACCTCGCTTGGAACAGCCCCTTCCACTTCAGTCCGCCGCCCGGTTTCAGCGGGACCTACGCTGTGGAACAGCTCTTGCCCGACGGATCGTGGACGGTCATCGCCTCCGCGCCGTGGCTCATTGGCAATTCCAACACGTCCTTTCCCGTGACGCAATGCGATGGCACGGTCACGTACCGCGTCACCTTGACGGAGGACGGCCCGTTTGGCATCCCCGGCTGCGTGCACCGGTCCAATCAGGCCTCGGTCGCCGTGGCCGATGAGGTGGATCCCAGTCCGCCCCAGATCGTGGCCATCGACGTCGATTCGCTCAGCGGGCTCGCTGAGATCAGCTGGGAGCCCAGTCCAGAGCCGGATGTGGCGGGCTACATCGTCTACATCTGCTCGGGCTCCATCGAGACGGTCCTGACCACCATCGAGGACCCCACCCAGTTGAGTTGGACCAACCCGTTCAGCAACGTGGCCAACACCATCGAGTATTACAACGTCGCCGCTTTCGACAGTTGCTATGTCGGCGGGGTGCCCGACCCCGGGGCGGCCAATCCGGCTTGCGCTCCGTCGACGTACCTCGACGTGGACTGGACGCAGTGCACCGACCGGGCGGACCTTCAATGGTCGCCCGTGGTGCATTGGCCCGGCGGCGTCGACCGGTACGAGATCTGGATTAGCGAATTGACCCAGGACGGTGTGCAGAGCGGGCCCCAGTTGCTCGATGTGGTGCCGGGCACCCTAACCATCTACGAGCACGTCGGGGCCACCATTGGGAGCCTGTACCGCTACCGGGTCATCGCCCATGCCGCGCAAGGCCCGTGGACGCAATCGTCCAATGTGGCCGAGAACCTCTTCACGTACCCGGGAGGACCGGAGTGGATCCGGTGGAACGAGGTGAGCATCGTGACCGATTCGGTGGCCGTGCTCCGTGCCGAGGCCGACGCGTCTTCAAGCGAGCCGCACGTCTACGAACTCTGGCGCAACGAGCCTTACGACGACGACTACGAATACGTCACCAGCCGCTGGTCGACGGGCGGTCCCATCCAGATGTTGGACAGCACCATCGAGGGAGGGTTGGGCCAATACAAGTACTACCTCAAGGTGGTCAACGCCTGCGCCGATTCCGTGCTGGGGACGTCCATCGCCGAAACCGTTTACCTGACGGGGACCGTGCTCGAGGAGCGCCTCGCCAACGCGCTCTCCTGGACCGGCTTTGAAGGGTGGGATGCGCCCCGAGACCGCCAGGTGTTGCTGCGCGGGGTCCAATACGGTGGGACGTTGGAGGAAATCGAAGACTTCGGGGCGTTTGACTTTTCCCATGACGACGAATTGGAGGACCAATACGACGCGCCCGGCGAGTTCTGTTACCGCGTCCGGGCCGAGCAGTCCGACAGCGGGTGGGCCTCCATCTCCAATGAGGTTTGCCTCACCCTTCCACCGGTGGTGTGGATTCCCAATGCCTTGGTTCACAATGGATTCAACAACACGTGGAAGCCGTCGGTCGCCTTTGCCGATGTCACGGAATACCGCGTGGACGTCTTCTCCCGGTGGGGTGATTTGATCTGGACCACCCAGGACCCCGATGCCGCATGGGACGGAACCAAGGACGGTGCGCTTCTCCCTGAGGCATTCTACCCGTACACCCTCCGCATCCAGGATGGCGCCGGTCGGGTGGTGGCCCGGATGGGCCATGTGCAGGTGGTGCGCAGACCGTGAAAAACCGGCGCCCGAAAGGGGCTTGAACCCAGCGAGTTGTGGGCTACTTTTGCCGGAATATCCGGACCGCACCCGATTCGCCCAACATGCCCGCCGACGCCCCCCACCTCAACCCCAAGTTCATCGGAGAAGGACTCACGTACGACGACGTTCTGCTCGTCCCGGCTTACAGTGAAGTGTTGCCTCGCGACACGGATCTCCGCAGCCGGTTCTCCCGCAACATCGTCCTCAATGTGCCGGTCGTCGCGGCCGCCATGGACACGGTGAGCGAGGCGAACATGGCCATCGCGATGGCCCGTCAGGGAGGCATTGCGGTCATCCACAAGAACATGACCATCGCTGCCCAAGCGGGTCAGGTGCGCAAGGTGAAGCGGAGCGAGAGCGGAATGATCCAGGATCCCATTACCCTGCCGGTGGACGCCTTGGTCGGTGACGCCCGGCACATTATGGCCGAGCACCGCATCGGAGGGATTCCTGTGGTGGATGACAGTGGATTCCTGAAGGGCATCGTGACCAACCGCGACCTGCGTTTCGAGGACGACATGAAGCGCCCCATCGCCGAGGTTATGACCGGCGATGGGTTGGTCACCACCCCCAACGGGACAGATTTGAAGCGCGCCGAGGAGATCCTCCGCGACAAGAAAATCGAGAAGCTGCCCGTGGTGGACGCCCAAGGCAAGCTGGTGGGCCTGATCACCTACCGCGACATCATCAAGCTCGAGGAGTATCCCAACGCCTGCAAGGACAAGTTCGGCCGCCTGCGCTGTGCGGCCGCGGTGGGCGTGACGGGGGACACCATGGAGCGCGTCGAGGCGCTGGTCAATGCCGGTGTGGACGCCCTCATCATCGACACGGCGCACGGCCACAGCCGCGGCGTCATCGAGATGTTGGGCCACGTCAAGAAGGCCTACCCGGACACCGACATCGTTTGTGGCAACATCGCCACGGGAGAGGCCGCCAAGGCCCTCGTCGAGGCGGGCGCCGACGGCGTCAAGGTGGGCATCGGGCCCGGCTCCATCTGCACCACGCGGGTCATTGCCGGGGTGGGCGTCCCGCAGCTGGGCGCTGTGATGTCCGTCGCCGAAGCGCTGGCCGGCACCGACGTGCCGCTCATCGCCGACGGTGGCATCCGCTACACGGGCGACATCGCCAAGGCGCTGGCTGGAGGAGGTCATTCGGTCATGGTGGGCAGCATGCTCGCTGGCACCGAGGAAAGCCCGGGCGAGACCATCATCTATGAAGGCCGTCGATTCAAGAGCTACCGCGGCATGGGCAGCCTCGAGGCCATGCAGAAGGGCTCCAAGGACCGCTACTTCCAGGACGCCGAGGACGATCTCAAGAAGCTCGTTCCCGAGGGCATCTCCGGCCGCGTCCCTTACAAGGGCACGGTCCAGGAGGTCATGTACCAGGTGATCGGCGGCCTGCGGGCCGGCATGGGCTACGTGGGGGCCCCGGACATTCCGGCCTTGCACGGCGCCAAGTTTGTCCGCATCACCTCAGCCGGTGTCAAGGAGAGCCATCCGCACGATGTGATGATCTCGCGGGAGGCGCCCAACTACAGCATTCGCTGATTTTACCTGCCGATCAACGGCCGGCGAACTGTCCCAATTTCCTGAGCGGCTTGCGGAGTCGGAGCAGGGCAGGGGGGCGTGCGCCGTTGAGGCGCCAGGCTTCGGCGTCCTCAGCATTGGCCTTGAGCCGGTTGGCCAGCGAGGCATTGGACTGTCCCCCGGCCCGCATCTTGACGGTGACCCGCGGCAGGTAGGCGAGCTCCGCCCCGCGGAAGTGAAAGAAGCGCAGCATCAGCTCGTAGTCCGCTGCACTCCGAAGGCTGAGGTTGAACAGGCCGTGCTGCTCATAGACTTCGCGCCGCACAAACAGGGTCGGGTGGGGCGGCATCCACCCTTTTCGGAAGTCGCCGGGTTGCCCCGAAGTCCAGCGCCGCGTGACGGTCTCCCCATCCCGGGCATCCACATAATCGAGGTCGGCGTAGATGCCATCCGCATCGGTCGCTTCGAAGGCGCCGAGCACATCGGCGATGACCCGTTCATCAGCGAAGCGGTCATCGGCATTGAGGATGCCGACGATGTCGCCTTTGGCCCTGGCCACGCCCCGGTTCATGGCATCGTAGAGGCCGTCGTCGGAACCGGTCGTGATCTCGGCAATGCGGTCTTTGAAGGGCTCAATCTGCTCGAGGGTTCCATCCTTGGAGCCGCCGTCCACGATGTGATAGTCGAGGTGAAAATCGCCCTTTTGCCCGATCACGCTCTGCACTGCGTCGGCCACCGTGTGGGCGGCGTTGTAGGTCACGGTGACGACGGAGACGGTCATGGCGTGAACAGGGCGTGTTGGGCCGCAAGATGGGGCGGGCCGAGGAGGCAGCGTCGGTGGGTGTCTTCGGAGGTTGCGATGAGGTCTTCTGGCGACAGGTCGAGCAGCGCTTGGGCGGCCTCGGTCCAGGCCTCGAGGTCCAAGGGAAGGCAGCGCACGGAGTGGCCCGGCTCGAGGGCGGACCAGGCGGTCTGGTCGCTGACGATGACGGGCTTTCCGCACGCCACAGCCTCGGCGACAGCGTGCCCGAAATTCTCGTTGAAGCTGGGCACCAGTACGAGGTCGGCCCACCCGAAGTGATCCGCCGTCTCTGCGGGAGAAACGGGGCCGATGAGCTCGAGCTCGATCGCCTCGGACTGCCGTTGGATGCGGTCGGCTTCGGCTGCGTCTTCGATGGGTCCGACAATGCGGTACTCAACGCGCACTCCGGCTTGGACAAGGGACTTGGCGACGTCCACACCAAAGGGGTAGTTCTTGATCGGGTGAATGCGTCCGACGCTGAGGATGCGGAGGGCGCCTGCCTGCCGGTCGGACGGCATTGGAGAGAAGGGAACGGGCAGGTTCAACGCCACGTGGATGCTGGCGTTGGGGAACCAGGCGCGGATTTCTTCGGCCTCCTGCTCGGTGCTGGCATGCCAGCGGATGTCCCGGTATCCGCCGGTCAACCGTTGGACCCAGAGCCAGGCGCGTTTGCGGAGGGGTTTGACGGCCAAGGCGCCCGGTCCGAGCATGCCCCTAGGGGCCAACGTGGTCGGCGTGCCCATGGCCCGGGCCACCTTCCAGGGCAGCCGACTGAACGGACCGCTGTAGAGGCTGTTCAGGTAGAGCAGGTCAGGCTGGATGTCCGAGAGGAGTGCGGTCCACCGCGCCGCCGTCCAGTCGGCTTTGGGGAGGTAGAGGACGAGGGCCTTCCCGACCGTGTGCCAGGTGTCGAGGTCAACGGGCAGAGGTTCGCTCGCGCCGAGGTCCCGGTCTCCACAGACGATGCGGAAGTCGATGTCATCGCCGAGGGCGGCCACGAGGTTGGCGATGCTCCGGATGGGCCCCCCGGCCCGAAAGGCCGGTAGGTACCAGTCGATGGCGACCAGGACGGTAGGGCGGGGTTCAGGAGAGGCCATGGCGGTCGATCCATTGTCCCAACGCGACGAGGGTCCACACCCGGGACCACGTGGTCCGGCCCTGTTCGAAGGCGGACCAAAGTGCGTCTGCTGCTTGGCTGTGAAGCAGGTCGCGCTCAACGAGCACTCGCAGGCCATCGCGGCAGGTGGTTTCGAGGGCTCCGCGCATCCAGACGTCCCACGGCAGGGTGAAGCCCATCTTGGGCCGGTCGATGATCTCGCGCGGCAACCGTTCGCCAAGGGCGCGGGTCAGCAGTTCCTTGGGCGTGTGCGGGAATTTGATGGGGTCGGAGATGGCGAGGGCCGTTTCGACGAGGCGGTGGTCGAGGAAGGGAACCCGAACCTCCAGCGCATGGGCCATGGACATTTGGTCGGTGTCCCGCAGCAGGACGTGCTGCATGTACGTGTGCATCTCCGCCAGGCTGATGCGGCTGAAGACCGGGAGCCCCTTGGCGGGGGCAGCGTTCATGACGTCGCGGCACCACAGGGCCACGCTGTCGCCGACAGGGGCCAACGGGGTCATGCGCCGGACATCCGGTTCGAGCAGGACGCGGCGGCTGATGGGGTAGGTCGCGTCAGGATTGAGGGTGTCCCCGGTGAGGAGGGTGGCAAACTTGTCGGCGGCGATGCCCGGCCGCGCAGTCCGGTAGGCGGCACCGGCCAGCTTGCGGAGCCCGCGGGGCCAGGCCATGGCCCAGCGCTTGTCCAGCAGGTCGGCTGTTCTGCGGAAGACGGGGTAGCCGGCAAACATCTCGTCCCCGCCCAATCCGCTGAGGGCGACGGTCAGGCCTGCTTGTTTGGTGGCTTGGGAGACGACAAAGGTGTTCGGACCATCGCCACTGGGGTGGTCGGTGGCGGCCAGCGCATCCGGCACCGCGTGCAGGAAGTCATCGGCGGACAACCGGATCTCGTGGTGGTCCGTGTCATAGCGCTGGGCCACGATGCGGGCGTACCGGCTTTCGTCAAACTCTTCCTCGTGGAAGGCCACGTTGAAGGTGGCCACCTTCCGGTCGCCCACCTCGGACATCAGCGCGACAATGGCACTGGAATCGATGCCACCCGACAGAAACGCGCCGAAGGGCACATCAGACCGCATCCGCAAGTCCACGCTGTCCATCAGCAGCTCCCGGATGCGGTTGGCCGCGGGGCCCGCCTTGTAGGTCCAGGGCGCCCCTTGCTCGGCGAGGTCGGCACCGGCTTTGCCCGCGTCCCACCAAGCTTCCGTCCGGATTTCGTTGTCGTCCGCCCAGAGCAGGTGCCCGGCGGGCAGCATCTCCACGCCCTCGATGAGGGTGTGCGGACCGTGGACCGTTTGGTACCGCAGGAAATCGATGACCCCGGCCCGGTTCAGTGTGCGTTCCACCCGGCCGGACGCCAGCAGGCTTCGGATTTCACTGGCCCACAATAGCCCTTCTGCGGAGCTGTGCAGGTACAAGGGCTTGATGCCCATCCGGTCCCTCGCCAGCAACAGCCGCTCTTCCTGCCCATCCCAGAGGGCCAACGCGAACATGCCGTTGAGCCGGTGGAGCGCATCGACGCCCCACTCGCGGAGCGCGGCGAGCACGACTTCGGTGTCTCCGGATGTCTTGAAGGGATAGTCGAGTTCCTCCCGGAGCTCGCGGTAGTTGTAGACCTCCCCGTTGAAGGCGATGACGTAGCGCCCACACCAGCTGACCATGGGTTGGTTGGCCGTGTCGGAGGTGTCGAGGACGCTCAGCCTGCGGTGGCCCAGGATGACGTTGCGGTCATCCGTCCAATGGCCTTCGGCATCCGGTCCGCGGTGGGCCAATGCGGCGGTCATGCTGTGCGCGGCAGCCCAGGTGTCGGAGTCCGCCTTGCCGTGGATGCCCGTGATGCCGCACATCGGTCAGTCTTCGTCGTCTTCGCCGTAGCGCACCCCGCCGTACCCGTAACCACCGTAGCCGGTGTAGCTGCCGTACCTGCCATACCCGTAGCTGTAGAGATAGCGGTAGGCGTACTTGGAGGCATAGTAACGCCAGCGGGTGGGCACGATGCCGTTGAGCACCATGCTCACGTGCTCGATGCTGTTCTGCTCGAGCAGTTCCTCGAGCTCGCGCACACCGCGCGCATTGGCTCGCTTGACGTTGGCCACGAGCAGGGCCCTGTCCACGTGCCGCATCAGAACGAGGGCGTCGGTGATGATCAGGATGGGCGGGGTGTCGATGACCACGAAGTCGTAGGCCTTCCTCGCTTCGGCGATGAGCTCGTCGGTGCGGTCGTTGTGCACGAGCTCGGAAGCATTCGGCGGGACGGGACCGGATGTGATGACGTCGAGTCCCGGGATTTCCGTGGGCTGGACGGCCATGGTCCAAGGCACTTGTCCGATGAGGTACCCGCTGAGGCCGGTGCCGCGCGGCACACCCAGTGCCTTGTGCACCCGGGGCTTGTGAAGGTCGAAGTCGATGAGCAGGGTCTTCTTCCCGGACTGCGCCATCAAGGCGGCCATGTTGGTCGCCGTGAACGTCTTGCCCTCCCCAGGGTGCATGCTCGAGATGAGGATGGTGTTCTGTCCGTCCTTGTTGAGCAGGTATTGGAGGTTTGTCCTCAATCCTCTGAACGCTTCCGTGGTCGGATGGCGCGGGCTCTTGCTGGCCACCAGGACGTACTCTTTGTCGGAGATGTCTTCATACCGGGGGACCCCGCCGCTCACGGGGAGTTTGGTGGCTTCCCGCAATTCGTTGACGCTTTCCAACCGTTCGAACAGGAGCAGCCGGAGCACGGCGAGACCGATGGCCACAGCCAGCCCGAGGAGGGTGCAGTCCCGCATCGTTTTGGCCTTGTTGGGTCCGGTGATGCCGATGCCCCGTGAGGCTTCGATGATGCTCGCGTTGGAGGTGATGGCAGCCCGGGCAATGAGGTTGGTTGCGCGCTGCTCGAGCAGGTAACCGAAGAACTTGTCGTTGATGGTCAAGCGACGCTCCACGGCGATGATTTGCCGCTCGCTTTTGGGCAAACGGAAGAGTCGAGCTTCCAGTTCTGCTATGCGTCTGGTGAGGTCCTGGTCTTCCTCTCGCAGGGTTTGTCGGGCAGATTCGATGTAGTTATACAGGCTGAAGCGCGTGGTGGAGATGAGTGAGTCGAGACGTATGATTTGAAAACTGGTGGGCGTTACGTCGAGCAACATCTGTGTCCGTTGGAGCTGGAGGTCGTGGAGCTGGCTCACTTTGTCAGCGGCAACGGCATCCGCGGATAGGAAGGTTGACGGTGGAATACTGGTGTTCTCCACGCCCCTGCTGAGGTAATCTTCGAGGGTGCCCAGGCTTCGAAGGTTGACCCTTAATTCCTCCTGATTGGTCTCGAGCTGAACGAGTTCTTGGAAATAGGCTTGCTCGTTGCGGGTCAGGTCGATGACCTCTGATTTTTCCCGCTGCTGGTCGATGATGTCCTGCAGGCTGTCGATGTTGGCTTCGATTTGCAGGAGCTGGGTTTCGATAAACTCATCCGTCTTGCTGTTGATCGCCTCGCGGGTTGCGGTTGAATACTCAATGTAGCGTCTGGACAAAGCATCCAGGAATTCAATGGCCCGTTCGGGACGGATGTCGTTGATCTGCAGCTTCAGGATGCTGGTCTGTCCTACGCCGCTGACGCTGAGTCTGCTTCGATATTGTAGGATGATGTCCTCGTCGTTTCGCACCTGGAAACGCTGGCCTTGTGCGATGGCCTGTTCAATCGAACCGCGCCCATCACCCGCCCTGTGGATGGACAGCTTGAAGTCCCCGGTTTGCACCACGTCGTAGAATTTGTGCTCGCCATCGTATATCTGGCCGTTGCGCAGCTCAGTTCTGAGGCGGTAGCGCTCTGAATCGAGGACTTCCAAATCGAAGTTCACCCCGAGAGCATTGTTGCTGAAATGCTCTGGCCAGGCTTCGACTTCGACGCCACTGAGCCCGCCCACCGGCAAGGCGCGTACACGGCCGACAATAAAGTGCGTGATGTTGTGGTCGAGGTCACCGACTGCCCGGGCGATGAGGTCGCGGCTCTTGAGGATGCGGACCTGGTTGGCGATGTCCGGCCCCTGACGCTGAAAGCGCCGGCTGATGACGCCCTCCACAACCTCGCGTGCCTTGTCGTATTCGTCTTTCTCTTCGAGCAACAGTTCCGCCTGTGCTCCATGCTGATCGAGTTGCTGGTGGGTCACGAACCGCCCATACCCGTATGACAGACTGGGCAGCAACAGCAGAAGAAGCCAATTCTTGGCCGCTACTTTCAGCACCAACCTGAGTTGTTTCAGACTGTTGTTCGTGGGACCCACTTGATTCGACGGCATGGGGTAAAAGTACCCAAGCCCTTTCCTCCTCTTGAAAGCGAATCGCACGACTTAACTTTCAAGAATGTTCATGACGCGTGTTTTGCGGGCAGGTTTAATGGTCTCGGTTCTTTCGTTTACGACGACATCCTTGGCCCAGGATTGTTGTTGTGATTGCACGTGTGCTTTCTGCGCTGACATTGCAAGTTGTTCGAGTAATCCCACCTGTTTTGAACCAGCAGATTGCAATTCGAGTGGAGCGGGAGTTTGTGGCGGCCTGGGGCAAGACCCTTGTATGACGTTTTATCAGAACAACACGGAGGGCGTGGTGACGGATGAATCAGAAACCACCTTTGGACCTGGGGGTTGCATTCCGATTGATGGGGGGGTGGGCTTCCTGATTGCTGGGGGGCTTGGCATTGGGGTGATTGGCATCCGGCGCCGGAAGGAGGAGCTCGAGTTGGAGCGCGGTTGAGCGTCTGAGTGGTGGACCGCGATCTCATTCGATTTCTGGGACTGGGCTTCGTGGGATACCTCGCGTGGTATGTGGCCTATCAGTATTTCCTAAAGGACCAGACGCTCCTCGATGAGTACCTGATCCACTCGATGGTGCTGTCGTCGGAATGGGTGTTGCGCGCTCTTGGCTACGGGCTTTATGAAGTGAGCACGTCCGAGCTGCGGTGGCAGATTGGCATCGCGGACAGTGTGGGGCTTCTGCAGATTGGGGCGCCGTGTGATGGGCTTGTGTTGTTTGCCCTCTTCACTGTCTTCATTCTCGCTTTTCCCGGTCCGGCGCGACGCAAGCTGTGGTTCATTCCAGCGGGTATTGTGCTGATCCACTTGGCTAACCTGGTGCGAGTGGTGAGCCTGGTCATCATCCAGTTCAATCGGCCGCAGTCGCTCAAATTCAATCACGACTACACGTGGACGGTGTTGGTGTACGGCTTCATCTTCTGGCTGTGGTACCTCTGGGCGACGCGGTTCAGTCAGGCGACTGGACATGGCGGGCCCAAAAATGCAGCGGCATGAGCGGGGTAGGAGCTGGACCAATCGGAGGTGCTGGAGGGCGCGGAGGAGCTGCGGCGGGCAAGCCGCTGTTGCCGTGGAAGCGGCCGTGGTGGGCGCTGGTGCTCGCGGCCATGCTTGGCTTTGGCTATGTCCAGGAAGACACCAAGGTCAAGCTCAACCATTACATGTCCGTGGGAGACCGCTATGCGGATTTCTACGATTTCGGGCACGAGGAATGCGAATGGAACCGCGCCTGCATGATCGAGAAGCGCAAGGGCTGGTGGGATGGCTATGCGCCGCTGTGCCGGACCAACTTAGCCTACACCCGAGACACCTATGAGGTGTTTCACGGCTGGGGCCGGGAGGAGATGACGCGGGCCAAATGGGCGCTTATGGCGGCCATCGTGCTGTGCTTTTTCTGCTTAGATGCGCTGTTCCTGAGGGCGGCCGGGGTGGCCGACCGATGGAAGGAGTTGTTGCTCATTTATGTTTCGGCTGGATTGTTGACCGCGGGCTTCTGGTTTGTGGACGGACAGGCTGGAGCCGAGGAGGCGGGGTACAATGTGGCCCGGGAAGTGTTGGGCTTCTTGCAATCGCCGATGCCGTCTTTGATGCTGGTGCTGTTGCCGTGGTTGCGGGAGCGGGCGATGGCCGGACAACGCTAATTTCACGGCATGACGTTTCACGAGTTGCCGGACCATGCCCGGCTGTGGGTGCACACCGCGGACCGCGATTTGACGGCCGGTGAGCAGGAGGCGGTGCTCGAGGCGCTCTCCGGATTTCTCGATGGATGGGCGGCCCATGGGGCGGCCTTGACGGCGGCCGGATGCATCCTGTATGACCGGGTGCTCGTGGTCGGGCTGGACGAGCGGCAAGCTGGGGCGACCGGGTGCAGCATCGACAAGCTCGTGGGCTTTGTGCGGGCACAGGGCGAGGCGCTCGGGGTGGATTGGTTCGACCGGCACCAGGTGGTGTGGAGACAGCCGGGGGAGGAGGCATGGCAGTTCACGCGCACTGCGGAGTTCTGGGCCCTGCGCAAGGCCGGGGTGGTCCACGGGGCGACCGAGGTGGTGGATCCGCTGGCGCAGACTGTGGCAGACGCTCGTTCGGAGAAGGGGACGCTCGTGAGTGCTTTCGACGAAAGCTGGCATGCCGAGATGTGGTCCTGAGGGTCTTGCAGACGGGTCGAAGACAAAATCAAACGGTATTTTTTGTCTTTTGTCTACATTTTATTACGTTTGGTATTTAATTATAACCTTTGGTAGAATTTGGGGCAAGGCGGTTTTCGCTGTATCTTTCGGGGTGACCAATGGGTGTAAAGTGGCGACCAATGCCCTCGATCCGGGTCACGACCGAATTAGCAAACGCTGAACCATGAAGCTCCGCTTTCCTTGCCGTCCCTTGCGCTCTTGGGGGATTCTGCTTGTCGCCTTCGCCTTCGCACTGCAGGCCCAGTCGCAATCCATTACCCTGTATCCTGATTTCTATGCCACCCAGTACGGTGTGGCGGTGACGAGCCTGACGCAAGGCCAGATCGTGAACATCAGCGAGGGGGGACTGTGGAGCACCAACGGGTTCAACCAGAGCTATACGATCGACCTGAGTGACTACGGGGAAGACACCTACACGATCATTCTGCTCGACGCCGGTGCCGATGGCGGCATCAGCTTCGAGGTCAACACCACCAATCTGCCCTTCATCTGCGGCGGAACGTGCTCGGGTGAATTGGCGGCTGGTCCGGCTGCTGCTTTCAACTTCTCCCTGACGGAGCTCGACGGCATTCCCGGCTGCATGGACCAGACGGCGTGCAACTACGATCCGGAGGCCGGTTTCAACGACGGCTCCTGCTGCTACAATTCGTGTGTGACGGTCCGCCTGTATGACGCCTTTGCGAACGGCTGGGTGGACGGACAGGGCAACATCGGTTCGGCCGCAGTTGGCAACCTGTCCGGTATGGAAATGGGCAGCATTGAATTCACCGATGGAGCCTCCATCGATCTCGACCTCTGCCTTGTGGACGATTGTTACGTGCTTCAACTCGACTTCGACAATCTCGCCGTGGAGGCCTCCTGGGAAATCATCCGGGATGGTCAGGTCATTCTCGAGGGAGGCCCCGGGGTGCCAGGCGGAACGATTGAGGAGTTCTTCTTCGTCGGCGACCCCGCTTGTCTCAACGAGGGGTGCACGACGGAAGGCGCCTGCAACTACGACCCGACCGCCAACTTCAACGACGGGAGCTGTGAGTACATCAGCTGTCAGGGCTGCACCGACCCGACGGCTTGCAACTATGACCAGACGGCCACCATTTCCAACGGGGATTGTGACTACAGCTGCTACGGATGTACCGAGAGCGGAGCGGTGAACTACGACGCCACCGCCATCTACGACGACGGCACCTGCTGCTATGAGGAGTACTTCTTCTTCCTCGAGGTTGGCGGCGGAAGCTGGGACGGTGAGATCAGCTGGAACATCCGCAACATGGAGACCAACACAGTGGTCGACTTCGGTGGAGCCGGCACCCACGCGGTCTGCCTGCCGGAGGGGTGCTACAACTTCGAGATGTTCGACAGCTTTCAGGACGGTTGGAACAATGGCATTTACACCTTCTCCACCTACGACGGGCAGGTGGTCTACACCGGCTCCCTCGACGAGGCGGAATTCGGAGACCAACTCATCAGCGGTGCCGACCGCATCACGCTCGGTGACGTGAGCTGCCCGGTGGGATGTACCGATCCGACGGCCTGCAACTTCAGCCCGAACGCCATCTTCGACAGCGGCTTCTGCAACTTCACCTGCTACGGCTGTACGGATTTCAATGCCACCAACTTCACGCCGACCGCGTCCATCGATGACGGCACCTGCATTTATTGTGGGGCCGGGGAACTCATCCTCGAGGTTCGCATGACGGACGCCTTCGGCGATGGCTGGAATGGCGGGGTCTACTACATCTCTGAGCTCGATGGGGACATTGCCGCAACCGGCACCCTCGATCAGGCGGACCAAGGCGACAACCTGACGACCGGCACCGACCTCGTCTGTCTCGCCCCGGGATGTTACCTCTTTGACATCACCCCGGGAGATGATTCTGACGACATCGGATGGTACCTCGAGGATGTGGCCGGCAACTTCTACGGTACGGGAACCGACGAAGTGAGCAGCTACGGCATCGACTTCGGCGAGACGGGGTCCTGCACCTTCCTTGGCTGCACCGACCCCTTCTGTCTCAACTACAATCCCAGCGCCACGGACGACGATGGCTCCTGTGAGTGCCCGCCCTCCAACAACTACGCTTACAGCGCCCAGGCCGTCCAGTGCGGCGCCCAGATTTCCGGCACGCTGACCTACGCGGTCGACGGCGAGGACCTCGTGGGCACGACCTGCTCCGGTCAGGACATCAATGCGGCCGGCGTGTGGTATGTCTTCAACGCCCAGGCCGACCAGCAGATGGTTGTGAGCACCTGTGGCACGGACGCCTTCAATCCCGCCGGCAACCCGCTCTTCGACTCCCAGGTCTTCGTGTTCAAGGCCGTGGACGGCGATCTCGACAACCTCGAGTGTCTCGGCGGAAACGACGACGGCTGTCCAGAGGGCTTCATGAGTGAGGTGGCCTTCAACGTGGAGCAGGGAGAGGATTACTACATCCATGTCACCCGCTTCAGCCAGTACACGAGTGGTGACGAATTCCTGCTGTCCGTCGAGTGCGTGGATTGCACAAGCGGGGCGCCGATCAACGATGACTGTTCCGCCGCCCTCGAGCTGCAGAACGGCGTGCCGCACATCGGTTCGGTCTGTTGCACGAGCCCGGACAACGTGGACGTCAGCTTCCTCGCTGGCTTCCAGACGAGCTACGGTTCGTGGTTCCAGTTCAACAGCGGCGACTACGAGACCTTCTTCTTCGACCTGTTGAACTTGAGTGCCGCCAACATCGGTCTCGCCATCTTCGACGTGGGCGAGTGTGGCGACCTGGAGGCCCAGGTGGGTTGCCTGGTCTCCGAGCAGTGTGCCGGCGAGATTAGCCAATTCACCGTCCTTCAGCCCAACACGGACTACCTCTTCTATGTCTTCACGACGGACCCTGAGGACTGTGGCCAGTATCAGTTCGTGACCAACGGTGTGTACCTCGGGTGCATGGACCCCGTGGCGCCGAACTACGATCCCACGGCGACGATGGACGACGGCACCTGTGATTACCTCAACGTGGTGCCCGACAACAACACGTGTGGCACGGCCACCTTGATGGAGTGTGGGGTGCCGGTGGCCGGCTCGACGGGTGGTGCCACCAACTTGGGTGCCCCCAACCTGATCAACGGCTGTGATCCCGTTCCCGGGCCTGGCGTGTGGTTCACCTTCGAGGGCACGGGCGACCTGCACACGCTCAGCCTGTGTGGCTCCAACATCGACTCCAAGCTCAACCTGTATGTGAGTGATGCGGTGTGCGCCGGTGGCATTCCCGCCCTGTTCGAGTGCGTCCTGACGGTCGAACCGGGTGTTTACGCCTCCGAGGAGAGCGACTTCATCAACTGCGGATTCTTCGACCAGGATGACGCGTGGGTGCAGTTCATCTCTGAGCCCGGACGCCATTATTATGCCTATGTGTCCGCTGAGGATGCCGATGGTGACCCGGTGACCGACGACAACGGCACGATCGAGCTGCTGTTGGATTGCGCGCCCGCCCTGGAGGGGTGTACCAACTCGGTGGCGTGCAACTTTGACTCGGCCGCCAACATCGAGGACGGTTCCTGTGACTACCTCGGGTGCACCTGTCCGGCCGGCTTCGACGAGGGCATTCCGCTGATGCTCGAGATGTACGACAGCTTCGGTGACGGATGGAATGGAGCGGATTACGTCTTGACGGATGCTATGGGTGACACGTTGTTGAGCGGTACGCTCGACAGTGCCCTGTACGTCTTGGACGTCGACAACTTCCTTGGAGGCGACGAGGCCTTCGATACGTTCTGCCTGGTCGAGGGCTGCTACAACCTGATCGTGGGCGGAGGTGATTTCGATGAGGAAATCAGCTGGAGCCTGTCCGGGTTGGATGGTGAGATCACGTCCGGTACCATTGGCTCGGTGAACTTCTCCCTCGGCGGCGTCACGTGCGGCTGCATCGATCCGATTGCCTGCAACTACGATGCGACGGCCACGTCCGACAACGGGTCCTGTGATTACGAGACCTGCGCGGGCTGCACCGATTCGGAAGCATGCAACTTCGACAACGACGCCACCATCGAGGACGGCTCCTGCTGCTACGATTTCTGCATCCGGCTCCAGATGACCGACGACTTCGGTGACGGTTGGAACGGGGCCCAGTACAGCCTTTACTCCGTGGATGGACTGTTGCTCGCCCAAGGTGGCTTGCCGAGCATCGGCTTCACCGTCACGGCCGAGGGGACGAGTGGAACGGACAACTTCTGTCTCGCCGACGGGTGCTATTATCTCGAGGTCTCGGCTGGTGTGATTCCGGTCGAGGTCGGTTGGACCCTGCTTGGAGCCTCCAGCGGCATCACGTCGGGTGGAGCCCCTAGCGCGCCCGTCTATTTTGAGGTGGGCGAGACCGACTGCATCGCCGGTTGTACGGTCCCTGTGGCCTGCAACTATGACCCGACGGCCAACATCACGGTGCTCGAGGACTGCGTCTTCGAGGGGTGTGGTGGTTGCACCTACGACATCGCCGAGAACTATGATTCCGTGGCGCTTCAGGACGACGGCTCCTGTGAGTTCATCCTGCAGAGTCCGTGCCCGACCGACCTCAACCAGGACGGTGCCACGACGACCGCCGACCTCCTCGAATTCCTCATCAGCTTCGGTGATCCGTGCACGGAATGAGGTGAATCTCAGGGTCTGACGACGCTGACAAAGTTTTTTTGGTCGACCCGGCTGAGGTCGATAAGCCCCGGGAAGAACCTCCCGGGGCTTTTTTGACTCCGACCGATGATTATCAGTGTTCTATGAGTCACGCTGAGAATCGTGTCTTTCGGACAGCCTGATTTTGCGGCTGAAAGTCTTCCGGATTCGCCGACGTTTCCGCTATATTGCTCCGGCAATTGGAAAAAACCTTAATCATGAACCTGAGAACTTCCATTCTCCGAGGTGCTTTTGCGACGTTCGCATTGGCCCTCTTTGCGTCTCTCCAGGCGCAGACCATCACCTTCACGGCCGACTCTTGGCCGGGTGAGGTCACGACTTGTATTGTCACCTTTAATGGCGACACCATTTTTAATGTCTCGGACAACACTGTCCTCTGGCCCGGTGGGGCAGGCACTTCCTCCGATTTCAGCATCGCCACGTTTGGCGCTGGTGATTACACGGTGGAGATCAACGACACCTTCGGAGATGGAGGCACCACATGGTCGCTCGATCCGACCCCGTTCAACTGTACGGGTGAATGTGGCGGAACGGTTGCCGGTAACGGGTCCACGTTCGCTTTCTCGCTCATCAGCGATGTTCCGGGTTGTACGGATACTTCTGCTCTGAACTATGACATGGATGCCACGCTCGACGATGGCTCTTGTCTTTACGACCAGTGTCCGGATTCTTCCGAGACCATGGTATTCTTCGAGATGACCGACACGTGGGGTGACGGTTGGAACGGCAACATCTACGAGATTGTCGTTGGTGGAACGGTGATTGCCACCGGTTCTCTCGATGCTTCTATCATCGGCAGCGGTGGTACGGCTGGAGGTCCCAACCTCGGACAAGACACCCTCTGCATCCCGAACAACGCCTGCTTCGAAGTCACCTCCGGTGGCGGCAGCTTCCTCGGTGAGATTGCATGGACCATGTACAACGTGTACACCGGTGACATCATCGCTCAGGACCAAGATGGCGGCACCGTGAACTTCTACTTCGGAGAGACCGCTGAGATCTGTGGTTGTACCGACGCGACGGCCCTCAACTTTGACGGCAATGCCACGGTGGATGACGGAAGCTGTGTCTTCCCGAGCTGCCCGGACGGCGAGACCCTCGTGCAGTTCATGATGTTCGACACCTTCGGTGACGGATGGGACGGCACCACCTACACGCTGACGACTGGCGACGGAACGGCTGTGGCCTCCGGTAGCCTTGACAATGCCCAGTTTACGGTCGACGCCGGTTCTCAGGGTTACGATTTTTTCTGTCTCTCCGAAACGGCGTGCTACGTGCTCGAGCTCGCCGGCGGTTCCTTCCCAGGAGAGAAGGAGTGGCAGATCATCGATTACAATACCGGAGAGATTCTGTATGACCAGACCAATGGTGATGGATTTGGTGCCTTTGGTGTGGCTGGACCTGGTGTGGCTTGTGGTTGCACGGATGCTACTGCCTTCAACTACGATGAAGATGCCACGGCAGATGACGGATCTTGCTTCACTCCGTCCTGTGACGCTTCCGGTGCGGGTGACAGCACGAGCTACATCCTTCACCTGAATCACGACATCTTCCTATACTGGGGCAACAATGCTGCGTACATCTACGAGGCCGGTGGCGACACCATCCTCAACGCGGGTTACTTCGACGGTCTTTACGCTCCGGATTATGAGGGCACGGTGGTCGACGGTTACTGGGAGTTCTGCATCCCGAGCGATGCCTGTCTCCAGTTCTCCGGTGGCGGCGGTTCCCCGGCTGGTCTGCCGATCTGGGAGATCATGGACTTCTCCGGCAACGTGATCCACACGGGTGGACTCGGTGTCTACGACATCGGTTTCGGTACCAGTGCTGACAACTGTGTGAGCGGTTGTACGCTGACCGCGGCCATCAACTACGACCCCGCGGCCACCATCGACGATGGTTCCTGCGTTGTGTGTGACAACGGACAGCTCGGTCTGTACCTCACCCTCCAGGATGACTTCGGCACGGGCTGGAGCCCCGGTAACGACTACTACGTGGTGGACGAGGAGACGGGTGATACCGTGCTGACCGGTACGATGGCTCCGGGTCCGACGACCACGGAGGTCATCAACTGCCTCGACATCGGTTGCTACACCTTCAGCACCGGTGCCATCTTTGGAACGGAGGGTTGGGCCATCGCCGACAACCTCGGCAACGTTTACGCCCCGCTCACCTACGGTCAGGCGAATGCATACCCCGTTGCTTTCGGTGGTACGGATGTGACCGACTGCGCGTTCCCGGGATGTACCGATCCACAGGCCAACAACTACAATATCTCCGCCAGTGTGGACGACGGAAGCTGCCAGTTCCCGCCGGACAACGACAACCCGGAGACCGCTCAGGCTATCGCCTGTGACTTGATTCTCACCGGTACGCTCGAGAACGCCAATGGCGACGAGTACAACGGCACGAGCGTCCTTGGAAACTCCATCTCCGACAACGCAGCCATCTGGTATGAGTTCAACGCGGACCAAGATTACCAAGTGACCTTCAATACCTGCGCTTCCGCTGACGTTGACAACGGTGTGACTGATACGGATGTCATCGTCTTCATTGAGAATGCGGATGGCACGCTGACCGCTATCGCCACCAACGATGATTCCGGTGTTCCCGGCTGTGGTTTCGGTACGACCGGTACGTTCAACTCTATTGTGAGCATCAACGCTGAGCAGGGCAACAATTACTTCGTTCGTGTGGGCACCTACAGCAGCTTTACAACCCAGACGGGTATTGTGATTGAAGCCACCTGTGCTTCTTGCCCCGACGGCTTCCCGGTCAACGACGATCTCTGTGACGTGGCCCTGCCGCTCGTGGATGGTGGTTCCTACGATGGAAGTCTTTGTTGCAGCGGCCCGGACGAGGACTTCGGCCTCGGATCCCTGAGCACGTTCGCTACGACCTACGGTGTGTGGTACCAGCTCGAGACCGATACCGCTTACAACCTGTACAACGTGACCGTAGATGCTACGGGAACGGGTGCCGTGGGTTACGCCATCTACAGCGGTGAGGATTGCACGGACCTGTCCGACCTTTCCGGAGGTGTGGTCATGGGCTCCGTCCAAGAAGAAATGAACCAGTGGTTTGCTTCCGAGCAGGAAGGCCCCGTGACGGCGGGCGTCTCCAACCCAGCGGGCGACCTGAATTACTACGTCTACATCTGGACGACCCAGACCGACGAGTGCGGTTCCTACAGCATCTCGGTGTCCGCCGAGATCCAGGGCTGTACTGATGCGACTGCGTCCAACTACAACCCCGATGCGACGGTCAACAGCGGATGTCTCTACATCGGTGTGACTCAGCCCAACGACAGTTGCGACAACGCCATCGCCATCGCGTGCGGTGAGACGCTGGCCGGCAACACGGGTGGTGCGACCGCCGTGGGTGGGGACAACGCCTGCGGAGGTAGTGGATCCGGTGTGTGGTATACGCTCGACAACGGTGCTCAGGAGCAGCTGATCACAATCAGCACCTGCGGTTCCACCGTCGCGACTGAATTCGAAGTCTTCCAGGAGGTTGACGCGCCGGACGCCACGCTCGAGGTGAACAGCTTGAACTCCGACAATTACCAGAACATCAGTGCCGTCATCGAGTTCAACGGTGACACCGTTGCGACGATTCCGGCCGGCGAGCTCTTCCCGACCGTGTTCAACGACTTCTACTACGGTCTGTCCGGTGGTGACTACACCGTGTACTTCACGAACGAGGGCACCGAGCTCGATGGCATCGCTGCGGCGGTCATCACCTCGGATGGAAGTGCCAGCCCGCTCTGCCTTGGTAGCTGTACCACCGATCCACAAGTTTGCTTTGACCTGAGTATCAATGCGGACACATTTGTTGGAGAGACTAGTTGGACGATTACCAACAGTAGTGGTTCTGTCGTCGCCAGCGGTGCTCCGTCTTTTGCCAATGCAACGAACACGGAGACCCTCTGCCTCCCGGCTGGTTCCTACACACTCAACGTGGCGGATAGCTTCGGTGACGGTATTGCCGGAACCGGTTCCGACGACGTGAACCTGACCACCGCCAGCGGTGACCAGTTGATTGTGGCCGGTGACGTGCTCGGAAGTGGCTCCAGCTTCGACTTTACCCTCGAAGCCAGCCCATTCAACTTCCCGGCCGGCGCTACGGTTGAGCAGTCCTTCACCATCTTCGGTGGTACGGGCATCTGCTCCAGCCTCCTCTGCTGGAACGAAGGCGACAACACGGAGACGATGTCCGAGTCCTGCGATAACGGGGAGACCTTCCAGTTCATCTCCGACGACAATGCCAGCACTTACGCCATCCTCGTGGCCGCCGGTAGCGGCTCCCTCGGTGGGCCGTTCGACTTGAGCGTCACCTGTGAGCCGGTTGTCTATGGCTGTATGGATGACATGGCCTGCAACTACAACGCAGACGCCAACGTGGACGATCCGAACGCCCCCTGTGACTTTATCAGCTGCCTCGGCTGTGACACGGAGACCTGGGAGTACTGCTACGACAATAACGAGAGCTGGAGCTTCACGCTGGTGAACCCGAACGGCGGTACAATCGTCGTCGACCTCACCGGTACGCTCATCGAGCAGGGCTGGGACGAGCTCACCATTGACGACGCTGCCACGGGTGCCAACTTGTACAACAGCGATGTGGATCCGGATGAGAGCCTTGTGATCGGCACCGACTCCCTGACCGTCAGCTTCACTTCCGACGGTTCCGTGAGCTGTGTGTCCAGCACCACGGGCTACTACATCAGCTTGGCCATCACCTGTGCTCCGGCTCCGTCGACGGGTTGTGCTGACGAGACCGCTTGTAACTACAATGGTCCGGTCGACTTCGCCGACAACACGCTTTGTGACTACAGCTGCCTCGGTTGCACGAACCCCGATGCTGTGAACTACAACCCGTTCGCTTCTGTGGATGATGGTTCCTGTTGCTTCGGTGCGTTCATCGAGTTCAACATGTTCGACAGCTTCGGTGACGGATGGAACGGTGCCACGTACACCTTCTACGACGCCGCTGGCAACGCGGTTGCTTCCGGAGACCTGCTTTCCACCGAGAACGGCGGAGATTCCGACACCGACCAGATCTGTGTGGATACGCCGGGTTGCTACACCCTCATCGTGACAGACGGCACGTTCCCGGGTGAGGTCTCATGGACGATTTCCGGTGCTGCCTTCAATAATACCGAAGGTGGAACGGGAACATACCTGGTGGGTCTCGGTACCGCTTGTACGGAAGGCTGCACGCTGCCGTTCGCTCCGAACTACGTCTCCGCTGACAGCGTCGACATCGAGAACAACGATCTCTGCGACTTCACGAACTACGTGATGGGCTGCACCTACCCGGATGCATCCAACTTCGACGAGACCGCCACGAACGACGATGGTTCCTGCGAATTCGAGATCGCCAACCCCTGCCCCACCGACCTCAACGGCGACGGACAGACGACGACCTCCGACCTCCTGATCTTCCTCGGCGCCTTCGGTACCGAGTGCTGATCACAGGATCGCCGGAACGGAAACGTTTCGAACCTCTTGGAAAGGCCCGACGCAAGTCGGGCCTTTCTCTTTTCCCCATCTTCGCATCATGATGACGGCAGTGATGGTGACCGGAGCGGGCACTGGGATTGGACGGGCGTCGGCGGTACGCCTGGCGCGGGAAGGACATGCGGTTCTGCTTGTGGGGCGACGGCGGGAGCCCTTGGTGGAGACGCTGTCCTTGTTGGATGGGGAGGGTCACCAGGTCATGGCGCTTGATGTGGCCGACCGACAGGCGATGCATGGGGCATTGGCCGAGGCGTTGGGCGAGCCTGGATCGGGTCCGCTTCACCTTGCCGGGGTATTGGCCAATGCTGGGATTGGCGGGGCGAATGCCTATGATGTGAAGGGAGAGACAGACCGTTGGGAGGAGATTCTCAGGGTCAATGTGACCGGAGTGTACGTGACGTTGCAGGAATGCCGTCCTTATTTGGTGGCGGCCCCGAGGGAAGTGACCCATGCCGTGGTGACGTCCAGCGTGCTGGGGCGTTTCGGTGTGCCCGGTCAATCGGCGTACGTCACCTCCAAAACGGCCGTTCTCGGACTGGTCCGGAGCTTGGCAGTGGAATGGGGGGGAGAGGGAATCTTGGTGAATGCGATTTGCCCGGGATGGGTGGAGACGGACATGGCCAGGGAGAGCATCCAGCGCATGGCGGAGGCGCAGGGCATCACTTACGAAGAGTGCCATGCCCAGCAGTGTGCTTTGCTGCCCACGGGGAAGATGAGCAGCCCGGAGGAGATGGCGGAGGCAGTCGCCTGGTTGATGTCTTCGTCTCAAACCGGCATGACGGGCCAGGCGGTGGACGTGAACAATGGAAGCTGGATGGGGTAAGACCATGAACAGAATGAACAAGACGATCGCTTTCTTCGGGATGATGACCATGGCCGTGGTCATGGTGCCTTCCGTTTGGGCTCAAGACAGCCGTTGGTCTTCGGAGGACAGCGCCATGGTGGCCCGCATCCACGACCATGTGCTGGGTCAGGGTGGATGCGTGGAGGACCTTCGGGTCCTCTGCAAGGAGGTGGGCGCCCGATTGAGTGGGTCGCCTGAAGCCGATGCGGCCATCCTGTGGGGGGCGAAGACCCTCCGCGAGGCCGGGGCTCCAGAAGTCCGGATGCAGACTGTCATCGTGCCGCACTGGGAACGGAGCGACGTTGAGCGTGCCTGGATGCGCATCGATGGAGGACAAGCCGAACCGCTCAAGATCAGCGCGCTTGGGGGTAGCATTGGAACCGAGGGCCAGATTGAGGCGCCGGTTCGGGTGTTCCGTCAGTTCGAGGAGCTGGATAGTCTGGGTGCGGATGGATTGGATGGGGCCATCGCCTTCTTCAACCGGCCGATGGATCCGCTGATGATCAGTGCCGGCGGAGCGTATGGCGGGGCCAACAATCAACGCTCACGCGGGGCGGTGGAGGCGGCCGACCATGGAGGTGTGGCGGCGCTGGTGCGGTCCTTGACCCATGCGCTGGATACGTTCCCGCACACCGGGGCCATGCGGTATGACGATGCGGTGCACCGTGTACCCGCCGCAGCGGTGAGCACCGTGGATGCCCGCCGCATTGCTGGACTGTTGTCGGATGGCCACGATGTCCGCGTGGGCCTTGAGATGGGTTGCATCCTGCACGATGACAAGGCGCAGGCCAACGTCATCGCCGAATGGACCGGGACGGAGTATCCCGACCGCTATATCGTGGTCGGTGGCCATCTCGACAGCTGGGACATTGGAGAGGGTGCGCACGATGATGGTGCTGGCATCGTCCACAGCATCGAGGTCATGCGGACCCTGGTGGCCCTCGGGTATCAGCCCCGGCACACAATCCGGGTCGTCTTGTTCATCAATGAGGAGAACGGCAACAATGGCGGCAAGACGTACGCCCGCAAGGCGCGGGAGAAGGGAGAATGGCACGTGGCGGCACTCGAGAGTGACGCTGGAGGGGATGCCCCTCGTGGATGGGCCATCGATGCGACGGATGCGGGGACCGAGGCGGTCCGGGCTTGGCGAGAATCGCTGGTCGACTATGGCATGGGCGACCTCCGTCGGGGGGGAGCCGGGGTGGACATCGGTCCACTCAAGAAGGAGAAACCTGCTGATCAGCGACCGCTCATGGTGGGCCTGCGTCCCAACAGCCAGCGGTATTTCGATTACCACCACAGCGACCGGGACGTCTTCGAGAACGTCCATCCAAGGGAGTTGAAGCTGGGCGCCGCGGCCCTGACCTCGATGGTCTATCTGCTTGATCGCCTGGAATACGAGGCGCTGGGCACCGAAGACGAATGACATGAGGCACAGCATCAGCGACACGAGCACGCTCATCCTCGACCGCCGGAGCATTTCGCCTGAGCGGTTTTCCGGCCGGCGCGTCCACCGGGAAATCGTTGAACAGGTGCTCCAACACGGAACCTGGGCGCCAAATCACGGCCTCACCCAGCCGTGGCGGTTCCATGTGTTCATGGATGATGCGGCCACCCGGCTCATGGGGCAGCTGTCCTCGGCCTATCGCGCCCATGCCGGAGAGAAGGCCATGGAGTCCAAGGCGGAGAAGATTCGGGCCCGAGGGGAGCGCTGCAATGCCATTGTGGCCCTCGGACTCGCCCATGACGCTGAAGGTCGGTTCCCCTTGTGGGAGGATCAGGCGGCGCTGGCGGCTTGCGTGCAGAACATGTACCTGATGTGCACGGCCCACGGGATCGGTGGCTTCTGGTCGACGCCGGGATTCCTGTCCCACCCCGAGGCGTTGTCGGTCCTCGGCCACGAGGATGGCGTACACGGGATGGGGCTGTTCTACATGGGCTACCCGGAAGGCGAATGGCCCGCCAAAGGGCATCGGAAGCCCTTGGAATATGTGACCCGCTGGACGACCGAGTGAGCATGCGCCTGGTCAATTGGTACCCCCATCCGGCGGACAACCGCTATCAGGTCTTCGAATTCCGGAGTCGGGAGCTGGCGGAGGAATTCGCCCGTGACCTCGAGAGGGAGGGCATCGAGGCTGAACGTGGTGAGCGGCAGGAGGAGGAGGAGACCGTCGCGCTGTTCGGCGTGCACCGGGACCAGTTCAAGGCGGCATTGCGGGTCAATCACCTGCTTCATGGGCGCCACCGTCGCCCGTTCATTGCGCACCGCGGTTTGAGGTGGGCGATGCTGCTGATCACGGCGTTGGCCGTGGGCTTGGGTCTCATGGGATGGATGCAGTCATGACCATCTTTCGGCAGGCCCTCTTGTGTGCCCTCCTGCTGAGGGCTGGTTTGATCACCCAGGCTCAGACGAAGGGGGATTGGTCCTTGGATGTCCGGTTGCTGACCAGTGTGCCCTTTGGCCGGCCGGCCATTGGAGATGGTGCTGGATGGGGTGGTCAGGCGCTGGCCGCTTCTGATGGATCGTTGTTTGGTCGCTGGGGCCTGCGTGGAACGCGGAGTTATGGGGTGTCCATCCGAAGGAGTTTGGGCAAGGTGGGTCAACTGGCTTTCGGGTTTGAGCAGACCCGTCGGATTTGGCAGGTTGAGGCGGACTGGATGCCCCCGCTTGCCTCGTCGCCGGAGTTGAGTGGAAGCATGGAGTGGATTGTGGCGTCTTATTCCTGGCCCATTCTGTACCGGACGGAAGTGACGCTTGCCCCCGGTTGGAGGCTTGGGGCGGGCGGAGGTGTGGTCCTGGAGATCTTGCCGACCAATGCATTCACCTCGACCAGCACGGAGCAGGATGGCAACGTCCTGGCGCTGGAACAGGAGTCGCTGCGGTACAATTGGAACCGGTGGGGCATGGCGCTCGAGCTGGGTCTGGTCAAGGAAGGAGAGGAGGCTGACCTGCACATCGGGGGCGTCTTGAGGCCGTTGATCCAACCGTTGTCCCAAGCTGGTCTGACGGCCCGATGGAATGTGGGCCAGGGCGATGCGGACACCCGGACCATCCTGCGGACATTGGATGGGAGCTGGTGGGGCTTGGACGTGCGCCTCATCTTGCACTGACACCCAGCAAAAAGCCCCCGACGCCGGAGCGCCGAGGGCTTGTGCTTTGGAAGGGACCGGAATCACTTACCGGCCACCAGCTCGAAGCCGATGGTGAAGTCGTTGTAGATGAGCTTGTCGCCGAGCTCCTTGGCGTCGAAGAAGGACTTGCTGCGGAAACGCACATCGAATTGGGAGCGGTCGAGGACCATCTCGCCGGAGATGCGGGCGCCACCGTCGGACATGTCCACCTTCGCCGGAAAGGTCACCTCGTCGCTGCGCCCCTTGATCGTCACCTTGCCGGTGGCGGAGAAGTTGGCGCCGTTCTCTCCTCCGCGGAGGGGATTGAGCTTCAGCAGCTCGAACTGGGCGGTCGGGTAGGTCTCCGCGCCGAAGAAGTCGTCGCTGCTCAGGTGACCGTCGAGGCTTTTCTTGGCGCCGCCGTCGAGGTCCAGCGTGTTGATGGTGGTCATGTCGATGATGACCGTGGCGGCGCTGATCAGGCCGTCACTCACGGTGATCATGCCGTTGCTGATGGCGATGTCGCCATTGTGGGCACCTGTGACCTTGGTGCCTTCCCAGGTCACCGTGCTGGATTTCGCGTCCACTTGGTAACGGGTTGGGGCATCGTCGTTGCCTCCGGCGACGGCGAGGCCGGGGGCGAGGAGCAGGGCTCCGGTGTAAAGCAGTTGCTTCATTTTGTGTTGGATTGTGTAGTTGAGTTCAGTTCTGGGTCGCGATGATATCGCCCGTGTTGTTCAACACGTGGGCGAGCGCTCCGTTCAATTGGGTGCGGGTCGTTTCGTCCACGCCGTCGAGGGAGTGAGACAGCATGGCATTGACCGGGGCGTCGAGGCCTGTCAACACCGTGATTCCGGCGGGGGTGATGCTGACATCGGCCCTTCGGCGGTCTTCCGGACAGACCTGGCGATCCGTCCATCCCTTTTCGACCAGCTTGTCGATGATGCGGGAGGTGTTGCTCGAAGGGTCGATCATACGCGCAGCCAGTGATTGGACTGCAATCGGTTCGCCCTGCTGTCCGCGCAGGATGCGCAGCACGTTGTACTGTGGCGGCGTGAGTCCGTGGGGTTTCAGGATGCGGCGGAGCATCAGGTCGAGCTGGCGCGCGATGACCAGGATGTGCATGTGAAGTTTCTGCCCTTCATCGCGAAAGGTGGGATGCACAAGGTGGTCTTCGAGTTTCATGCACTAAATGTATGTATCGACATTTAATGTAGGAGAATGAAATACGAAGGAATGCAAATGCCGCATTCCGAAGGGGGGTGGTCAAAGGTGTGGGTGCCCGGTGTCAGGCCAGATGTTGGCGGACGAGGGCACTGATGGCCTTGCCATCTGCCCGTCCGGCAAACCGAGCGGAAGCCGTGCCCATCACGCGGCCCATGTCGGCCATGGAGGTGGCGCCCAGTTCGGTGATGAGGCCTTCGACGGCGGATGCCAGTTCGGCCTCGCTCAATGGTTTGGGGAGATAGACCCGGAGGGCTTCCGCCTGGGCTTCTTCTTCGACATACAGATCCTCGCGGCCCTGTTCCTTGTAGATGTCCATGGTGTCCTCGCGCTGCTTGAGCTGTTTGGACAGGATTTTCGTGACGGCGCCATCGTCCAAGCTGTCGGTGCCCCCGGATTCGGTCAGGGCCAGCATGATTTTGCTCTTGATGTCGCGCAGAGCGGCCAGTCGCACCTTGTCCTTGGCCTTCATGGCCTCCTTCATGTCTGCGCTGATGCGCTCCTGCAAGGTCATCGTTGTCCGAATCAGTCCACGTTGTCGTGGAGGAAGGGGTTGTCTGTCTTCAGTCCGCCGGTCTCCTCATCGATGCTGAGGCGGGTGGCCTGAGACTCATCGCTGGACGGGGTCGGCTCGAGTTGGATGTTGCGCCGCTTGAAGGCGGGCTCGCTCTCGAGTTCGGTCAGGCCGTTCGGAGTGCGAAGGCGCTTGGTCCGCTCTTCGATGTTGAACTGGCGCTGGGCGGTGCGGGCGGTGAGATCGTCCATGCCGATGCCCTGCTGCAGGGGGCGGGGGGCAGGCGTTGGGGCCGGCTCTGTGTCCACTTCCGGTTGGGGCGTGGAGGGGGTCGGGACCGGTTGGGCGTTGGCGGTCACTTCTTCTTGCGGGGCGTCCACCTCTCCGCTGATTTCCTGATCGGTGAAGGTCACGCCGGCCACCTGTTCCGGGGTGATGGTGTCTTCTTCGACTTCATCGAGGTTGAGGACGGTGAAGCCGCCTACCTTCTCGGAGGAAGCGGCAACGGGCTCCTCCTCCGGCTCCACTTCGGGGGTGACGTCGATGGTCGCCTCCGCGGGGGCCGGGATCTCAGGGGTTTCTTCGACGAGTTCGTGGCGGAGTTGGACTTCTTCCACGGCATCGGTCGGGGTGCCGAACAAATCGAGGGCGGCGTCCGGTGTGTCGGAGGTGACATCTTCGGCTTGCCACTGGTTGGTCAGCAGGGTAGGCTCGATGTCCTCGGTCAAGTCCATGGGGGAAGCGTCCGTCTTCAGCCGGGGCTCTTCGTCCGCGATCGTGGATGGGGTCTCCCAAGGCTCGGTGGGAATGGGGCCTTCGAGTGGTTGGGTAATTTCTCGGGCTCCGTCAACCAGATGCTGTCGCTTGCCGCTGGGGCCCTCGGGAAGGTCGGCCCGGGCTTCGAATCCGGTGGCAATGACCGTGACGCAAATTTTCTCTCCGAGGGTCTCGTCGTGGCCGTAGCCCCAGATGACCTCGGCGGTGGCGCCGGCCTGGTCCTGGATGTAGTCGGTGATCTCGGAGATCTCGTCCATCAGGAGCTCGTCCGTTCCGTAGGTGATGTTCAGCAGAACGAAATTGGCGCCCGTGATGTCGTTGTCGTTGAGGAGCGGCGACTCGAGGGCCTCCGCCACGGCGGTCATGGCTCGGCCGTCTCCGCTGGCGGCACCGGCGCCCATGATGGCCGCTCCGGAATTGCGCATGACCGTCTTGACGTCGTTCATGTCGACGTTGATGTCGCCGGTGAGGGTGATGACCTCGGCAATGCCTTTCGCCGCGGTGCACAGCACTTCATCCGCGTTGGAGAAGGCTTGCTTGAGGGCGAGGTTGCCGAAGAGTTCGCGGAGTTTGTCGTTTCGGATGACCAGCAACGTGTCGACTGCGGCGCGCATGCGCTCAAGGCCTTCTGCCGCCTGATTGGCCCGGCGCTTGCCTTCGAAGTTGAAGGGCACGGTGACGATGCCGACGGTGAGGATGTCGAGGTCCTTGCACGCTTGGGCGATGACGGGGGCGGCACCGGTTCCGGTGCCACCGCCCATGCCGGCGGTGATGAACACCATCGTCGTGTCGTCCGTCAGCTGGTTCAGGACGTCATCGAGGTTTTCGATGGCCGCGTTCTTTCCGATTTCGGGGATGCTGCCTGCGCCTTGTCCGGCGGTCAGGGTCGTGCCGAGTTGGATGCGGGTGGGAACGGATGAGGCTTCTAGGGCCTGGTTGTCCGTGTTGCAGACGATGAAGTCGACCCCGTTGATTCCCTGTTGGTGCATGTAGTTGACGGCGTTGGAGCCGCCACCTCCCACACCGATGACCTTGATCGGGGAGCCTGGGTTCTTGGGAATGTTGAATTGCATCGTCGTGCGGTTGGATGGGGAATGTTCGGTCACCGTGAATCAGGCGCTTCCATACTTCGCGGGTGGGCAACAAGAAACACCCTGACCCTCCCGGTCCGGAGGGCAGGTTCGGGTTTCCATCCACGAAGTGGCGGTGGAAAACGCGATTTGGACGGTCCGGGCGTGGGAATTACTCCTCCGCTTCCTCCTCGAAGAAGTCCTTGATCTTCTGCAGGAACTTCTTGGCGCCACGGCGGGTCTCGCCGGCTTCTTCGTGCCGGGTGTCCTCGTAATCCCGCTCATCGTCAAAGCCAAGCAGAACCAGCCCGATGCCGGTGGCGAAGGTGGGCGCGGTCAGCTCCCGGTTGGGGGCTTGGGCGAGGTGGGTGTTCGGGTAGCCGATGCGGCAATCGAGGGTGGTGACGTATTCGAACAGTTGGCGCACGTGCCGGAGTTGGCTTCCTCCACCCGTGACCACGATGCCGCCGATCAGCTCGCGCTCCAGGCCGCTGTTCTTGATCTCGTAGTGGACGTGCTCGATGATTTCCGACATCCGGGCCTGGATGATGCCGGCGATGTTGCGGCGGGACACCTCTTTCGGCGCGCGACCTGGCAAGCCGGGAATGACCACGATGTCGTTCTTGTCGGTTTCCTGCTCCAGGGCGGAGCCAAACTTGTTCTTGAGGGCTTCGGCGTGCTTCTTGAGGACCCCGCAGCCCTGCTTGATGTCGTCGGTGATGGCGTTGCCTCCAAACGGAATCACGGCCGTGTGGCGGATGATGCCCTCCTGGAAAATGGCAATGTCGGTGGTGCCGCCGCCGATGTCGACGAGCGCCACGCCGGCCTCTTTCTCCTCCTCGCTCAGGACGGCAGAGCTGGAGGCGATGGGCTCGAGGATGAGCTGGTCCACCTGCAGGCCGGCCCGCTTGATGCAGCGGTAGATGTTTTTGGCCGCGGACGTCTGTCCGGTGATGATGTGAAAGTTGGCTTCGAGGCGCACGCCAGTGTGGCCAACAGGCTCTTTGATGCCGGGCTCCCCATCCACGGTGAACTCTTGAGGCAGCACGTGGAGGATCTCCTCCCCGGGCAACACCTTGAGCTTTTTCATGTCCTCGATGAGTTGCTGGACGTCTTGACGGTTGATTTCCTCTTCCGTCTCGGTCCGGATCAGCTGTCCCCGATGCTGTAGGCTCTTGATGTGCTGCCCCGCGATGCCGACGTTGACCACTTCGATGCGCACGTTGGCGGACTTCTCGGCGGCTTCCACGGCGGTCCGGATGGACTGGACGGTCTGCTCGATGTTGGCCACCACGCCGCGGGTCACTCCGATGGATTCACTCCGACCATACCCGATGACCTCCAGCTTGCCATGGGCATTCTTCTGGCCTACGATGCAGGCGATCTTGGTGGTTCCGATGTCGAGTCCGACGACGATGTCCTGTGGGGAATGGTTTTGGTTCATGGGCGTGGGGATGGGGTCATTTGCTGGCCACGAGCTGTCCGTCGTAGCGGAGGTCCAGGGTGCCGTATTGGCGCAGGTCTCCACTGTCGAGCAGGGCGCGGTAAAAGGTCTTGAGGTGTCTCAGTTGGTCGTCGAGCCGCACGTCGAGCTCCTCGGCACGGCCGAGTTCCACGACGAGGTCGCCGATGCGGGGGTGGAAGCGGACGTTGCCGTCGTCCTCCACCGCCACCTGGTCGATGAAGCCGTTCCAGAAGGCGTCGCGGTCCATGGTGCGCAGGAGGGGCATGGCGTCCCGGGCGGATTCCCGGTTGGACGCGTGGACGATGGGCACCTGGGCGGTGTAGCGGTCGGAAAGGGGCATCCAACGCCCTTCGTCGTCGAGGTAGAGCACGCTGTCCGGCGTCCAGACCCGGGCAATGGGCCGTTGCTGTTGGACGCGGATGTGCAGGGAGCCTCCTAAGGTGGGCACGATGTCACAAGACGACACGCCGTGGTGATCGAGGATGGCTTCGTGAAGCTGCGCATAGGGGAGCGACTCCATCGGGCGCTCGAGCAGGGCGAATTGCTGGATGACCTCGTTTCGGAGCGAAGGGGCATCGACGAAATACATGCCATCGAGCTGGTCCACTTTGATGTCAATGGCCCGGCAGGGGACCGCTTCGGCCTCGCGGTCGGCTGCGGTGAACACCACCAACGTGACCGCCAGCAGGGGCAAGGTCAGCCACCACGCGCTCCGGGAGGGCGACTTCGAGGGGGTGGGGGTGGCCTTCTTGCTCACGGTTGCTGCGGGGTTTCCTATGTTGGACGGGAGGCGGATAGCTGCTCAATGGCTGGGGGAATCCACTGGTCGAGGTCCCCCGCTCCCATGAAGAGCAGCACGTCCGGATCACACGTCTCCAGAACATCCAAAAACCGGCTTTCCGTGGGGCATTCCACTGGACACCCGACCATCTTTTCCCCAACGGCCTGTGCATCCACCCCGGGGAGCGGCCGTTCCCTCGCTGGATAGATTGGGAGGAGCACCGCGTGGTCCAGTTTCGACAGGGCGGTGGCGAACCCGTCGAGGAAGTCGCGGGTGCGGGTGAAGAGGTGGGGTTGGAAGACCCCGACGAGCCGCCGGCTAGGGAAGGCTGCCCGAGCGGCGGCAATGGTGTTGTCGATCTCGCTGGGGTGGTGGGCGTAATCGTCGATGACGGTGAGGCCCGGTGCGTCGTGTCGGATTTCGAATCGCCGGGCGATGCCGGGGAAGGAGGTGAGGCCCCGGGCAATGGAGTCGGGGGTCACGCCGGCTCGGAGGGCGAGGGCCGCGGCGGCGGTGGCGTTGGCCGCATTGTGCTCGCCAGGCATGGACCAGGCAATGTCGATGGGGGCGTATCCGGACAGGTGCAGGGTGAAGGCGGCGCCTCCTGCGCCTTCTGCCGTCGCTGAATGGGCTGCCGCCCAGCTTTCAGGGAGGTTGGCGCCCGGTGCCAGCGGGCCATAGATTGAATGCTCGGGGAGGCCGGGAACGCCTCGAAGTGTGGCGGCAGCCTCCTGGTGAAGGATCAGCCCCCCCGGCTCGACCTGGGCGGCAAAGTCGACCATGGCTCGGTGGAGGACGTCGGGAGTTCCGTAGATGTCCAGGTGGTCGGCGTCGGCGGAGGTGATGACGGCGTGGCGGGGATGGAGGGTGAGGAAGCTCCGGTCAAATTCATCCGCTTCGGCCACGGTCCAGGGATGGGGTTCCCCGGGGTCCGCGACGAGGAGGTTGGTGCCGGTGGAGCGGGCGATGCCGCCGAGGAAGGCCTCGACCGACGTGCCGTTCTGCTGGAGCAGGTGGGCGAGCAGGGTGGAGGTGGTCGTCTTTCCGTGCGTGCCGGCCACCGCGAGTAGGGGGCGGTCGGCGGTGATGCGGCCGAGGAGCTCCGACCGCTTGAGGATGGGGAATCCGGCTTCGCGGAGCCGGATCAGGAGGGGGAAATCGTCCGGCACGGCCGGTGTGCGGACGATGGTCCAGCGGTCCGTTCTGCCTGCCTTGAGGTCGTCGAGCAGGTCCTGGGGAAGGGCGTCTTCCCGTCCGGTGGCGTCGATGGCAATGCCTTCGGCCTCGAGGGCGGCTGTGAGGGCGGTTTCCGTGCGGTCGTGGCCGGCCACGGTCGCGCCGTGGTGGCGGTGCCACCGGGCGAGGGCGCTCATCCCGATGCCGCCGATGCCGAGGAAATAGAGCTGGTCGGTCATTCCGCCGGTGATGGGGTGGAGAGGGCGGACAGGACCTGGTCCACGACGCGGTCGGCCGCATCCGGACGGGCCGTCTTGGCCAGCGCGTCCGAGAGGGCGGTGCAGGTCTCGGCATCGTCGAGAAGGGAGCGGACTTCGGTACCGAGGGTGTCCACGATGCGGTTGTCCGGAATCAAGACCGCTCCCCCTCGGTCGACCACGGACAGGGCGTTTTTGGTCTGGTGGTCCTCGGTGACGTGGGGCGAGGGGACGAGAAGGGTGGGCTTGCCGACCAAGCCGAGTTCGGCAATGGACATGGCCCCCGCCCGGCTCGCGATGATGGAGGCCGCATCATAGGCGAGGTCCATGCGATCGATGAAGCCGGTGACGTGGAGGTCCGGGTCCCCGTGGGCTGTGGTCCAGGCCGTGTGTTCGTCGGCATAGCGCCCACCGCATTGCCACAAGACCTGTAGCCCCTTTTCGGCCAAGAGGCCAGATTCGGCGAGGGCCCGGACGGCCCGGTTCATGCTGGCTGCGCCGAGGCTGCCGCCAAGGACGAGCAGGACGGGACGGCCTTCGGCCAGGCCGAAGTGGCGGCGGGCTTCTCTCTCACTCCGGTCGACTCCGGAGGCATGGCCGAGCCGGTCGATGAGCCCCTTTCTCAGGGGGTTGCCGGTCTCGATGATTTTGTCGGCAGGGAACCACCGTTCGAGGCCGGGAAACCCCGCGCAGACCCGGTCCACGTGTCGGGCGAGCAGTCGGTTGGTGATGCCCGGAAACCCATTCTGCTCTTGGATGACCGTGGGAATGCCGGCCTTGGCCGCCGCCCAGAGGAGCGGACCGCTTGCGAAACCGCCCACGCCGATGGCCACGTCCGGTCGGAACCGGCGGACGATGCGGCGGCTCATCCAGAGGGAGCGGAGCAACCGGAAGGGAAAGAGCAGGTTGCGTGTGGACAGTCGCCGGTCAAAGCCGGTGATGGGCAGACCGGTGATGGTGTGGCCGGCGGCCGGCACGCGGTCCATTTCCATGCGGCCCCGGGCGCCGACGAATTCGATGACCGTGTCAGGTTTCCGAGCCTGCAAGGCTTCGGCGATGGCCAGGGCCGGGTGGATGTGCCCGCCGGTTCCGCCGCCGGAGATGAGGACGCGGAGGGGGCGGTCAGGCATGGGCGCGGTGGGCCGGTTGGGGGTCGAGGGTGCGCGCGTGGCGGGGACCGGGATTCTCGATGGGTTCGGCGGCCTCCGGGTCGGTCAGGGAACGGCTCACGGACAGGATCATGCCGAGGGCGATGCAGGTGACCACGATGGAGGTTCCGCCCATGGAAACGAGAGGCAGGGGCTGGCCGGTCATGGGCAGCAGCTGGACGGCGACGCCCATGTTGACCATGGCTTGGAAGGTGAGCATGAGGCCCAGCCCGATGGCGAGGAGACTTCCGAAGGGACGGGGGCACCGGGTGCCGATGCGGATGGCCCGGGAAAACAGGATGAGGTAGAGGAGAACGAGGCCGAAGCCGCCCAGGATCAGGCCCCATTCCTCGATGATGAAGGCGTAGATCATGTCGGCGTAGGCCACGGGCATGGCGTTGCGGCTGACCCCGGAAGCGGGGCCCTGCGGCAGGAGCCCGCCTTGGTGGATGGCCTGCAGGGCGAAGTCAATCTGCGTCGTGTCGGAACCGCCTTCTCCACCGAAGAAGCCGGTTGCTCGCGCGACCCAGGTGTTGAAGCGGGGAAACAGGCCCGGAGCGATGGCGCCGAGTCCGGCCACGGCGAGGATGCTGCCCGCGCCGAGCCCGGCGGTGATGCCGAGGTTGCGCGTGGACACGCCGGCGACGGCCATCAACAGGAAGCAGACGGCGGCCAGCAGCGCGGCTGTCGAAAAGTCGGCCGGAAGGATGAGGGCGCAGGTGGCGACGATGTAGAGCAGAATCGGTTGGACGCCTTTGCGGAAGTCATGCAGGATGAGGCGGTTGCGGTCGAGCATACGGGCCACATAGGCCACGAGCGCAACCTTGGCGATGTCCGAAGGCTGGAATCGGAAACCGGCGATGTCCACCCAGCGCCGCGCGTCGTTGATCTCCGATCCCACGAGCAGGGCCAT
This sequence comes from Flavobacteriales bacterium, assembly GCA_002862785.1. GTDB lineage: Bacteria > Bacteroidota > Bacteroidia > Flavobacteriales_D > Sanyastnellaceae > UBA8752. Next base: position 15,353 of record PKDZ01000053.1, on the reverse strand, counting down.
GAGCAAGAGCCCCAGCGAGATGTGGATGCCCAATTGGCTCAGGCGGGAGAACCATGCGAATTTCATCCGGTGGACGACCCACATGCCGACCATCCCCACCCCGAGGAAGGCCGAATGCTTGAAGAGGACGCCCAGGGAATCACCACCGGCACGCCACGCGAGGGTGGCACTGGCAGAGTACACGCTGACGATGGAGGTGAGCACCAGGAGGAAGACCACGACCCAGATGACGCGGTCCCCTCGCAGGTGTTCGGACAGGAAATCGGCGAACCGGCCCGTCATCTCAAAGGGAGCGGACGCCGCCTTTGAAGCGGAGGCCCCGCTCCTCGTAGGATGAAAACAGATCGAAGCTGGCACAGGCCGGGGACAGGAGCACGGCGTCGCCTGGTTGGGCCACGTTGTACCCGAGGATGGCGGCTTCCTCGGCGCTTTCCACCTCGAGGATGCGGGAGACGGCGGTGCCGAAGGTCTTCTTCAGTTTGGCGTTGTCCTTGCCCAGGCAAATGAGGGTGTGGACCTTTTCTCCGACGAGGGGGATGAGCTCAGTGTAGTCGTTGCCCTTGTCGACGCCGCCGGCGATCCAGACCGTCGGGCGGGTCATGCTGTCGAGGGCGTACCACGCAGCGTTGACGTTGGTGGCCTTGCTGTCGTTGATGAAGCGGATCCCGTTGACGTCGGCCACGCGTTCGAGGCGGTGCTCGAGGTTGCGGAAGTGCTGCAGGCCTTCGCGGAGTTCGGCGTCATTCAGGTCAAAGAGGCGGGCGGCGACGCCGGCGGCCATCGAGTTGTAGAGGTTGTGCTTGCCCTGGAGGGCGAGTTCCTGGATGCTCATGGTGAGGGTGGGGTTGGGGAATGTGAATCGTTGTGTATCGAGGGAATGGGCTGCGGCGGCCGTTCGGCCGGCAGCGGGGGTGTCCGCGGTGATTTCGTGGACCGTCGCCGCCGTCTTCCGTCGGCTGCGCAGCGCGCGCAATCCGGGGTCGTCGGCGTTGACGATGAGGTGGTCGTCGGCCGTTTGGCGCGACGTGATGTTCCATTTGGCATCCCCGTACCCGTCGACGTCGCCGTGGCGGTCGAGGTGGTCGGGGGTGAGGTTGAGGAGAAGGGCGACGTCCGGGCGGAAATCGACGGTGTCCTCGAGCTGGAAGCTGGAGGCCTCCACGACCCAGATGTCGCGGTCTCCTTCGGGCCGCTGGCGGGCATCGGCCACGGCGCCGGCGAAGCTGTCGCCGATGTTGCCGGCGCATCCGGCATCGAGTCCACCGGTCACCAGCAGGTGGTGTAGCAACCCGGTGGTGGTGGTCTTTCCGTTGGTTCCGGTCACAGCGGCGATGCGACCGCTCGTGTGGCGGGCGGCGAATTCGAGTTCGCCGATGACCTCGATGCCGGCTTCGCGGGCCCATTGGACGGGCGGTGCCGTGGGGGGGACGCCGGGCGATTTGACCAGCAGATCGCAGGCCGTCAGGGCGTCTCGGTCGTGTCCGCCTTCCTCCACGTCCACGCCGAGCCCCATGAGCCGCTGCTTGCGTTCGGCCTGGATCGCACCTGCATCCGTTACCCGGCAGGACGCGCCGAGTCCGAGGCACAGCTTGGCGGCCCCCTCACCGCTCTCGCCGGCTCCGAGTATGGTGACGCGGTCGTACATCAGCGGACCTTGAGGGTGACGATGGTGACGACGGCCAACAGGATGCCGACAATCCAGAAGCGCGCGGTGATCTTGCTCTCGGGCATGCCGCCCTTCTGGTAGTGGTGGTGCAGGGGCGACATCCGGAAAATCCGGCGGCCCTCGCCGTACTTCTTCTTGGTGTGGCGGAACCACGCCACCTGCAGCACGACGCTCAGGTTCTCGATGAGGAAAATCCCGCAGAGGACAGGGATCAGCAGCTCCTTGCGGATGGCGATGGCAAACGTGGCGATGATGCCACCCAGGGCGAGGCTGCCCGTGTCGCCCATGAAGACCTGGGCGGGAAAGGCGTTGTACCATAGGAAACCGACACAAGCGCCCACAAAGGCGGAGATGAATACCACGAGCTCGCCTGAGTCGGGAATGAAGAGGACGTTGAGGTAGTCGCTGAAAACGGCGTTGCCCGAGACGTAGGCGAGGATGGCGAGCGTGAGTCCGACGATGGCGCTCGTTCCCGTGGCCAGTCCGTCGATGCCATCGGTCAGATTGGCTCCGTTGGAGACGGCGGTGACGATGAAGGTCACGACCAGGGCAAAGACAGCGAAGCGCAGCCAGGGCAGGTCGCCGGCCCAGTTGGTCAGCCAGGCGTAGTCAAATTCGTTGTCTTTGACGAAGGGGATGGTGGTCTTCTGGGAGCGGCGTTCGACGCGGACCCACCCGTCGCCATCGAGGTCCTCCGCATGTTGGGCGATGGCTTCCGTGCTGTCGGCCGGGACGAGCTCCTTGACCCGCACCTGGGGGTTCCAGAAGAGCATGGCGGCCACGAGGAGGCTGGCGGCCACTTGGCCGACGACCTTGAATTTCCCCGCCAGGCCCTCCTTGTTTTTCATGAAGACCTTGATGTAGTCGTCGATGAAGCCGATGCCGCCGAGCAGCACGGTCACGAGGAGCATGCACTGGATGTAGACGTTGGTGAGGTCGGCCAGGAGCAGGGTCGGAATGAGGATGGCACTCAGGATGATGATGCCGCCCATGGTCGGGGTGCCCTGCTTCTGCATTTGGCCTTCGAGTCCGAGGTCGCGGACGATTTCGCCTACCTGCTTGAGCTGGAGCCATTCGATGATGCGCCGTCCCGCCAGGATGGAGACGAGCAGGGACAGCATTGCGGCGGCGGCGGCCCGGAAACTGATGTATTGGAACAGGCCGACTCCTGGGACGTCCGCAATCTGCTGGAGATGGTCGAAGAGGTGGTACAGCATCGATCAGCGGGTGAGGGCGTTCAGGGATTCGGACAGCACGGCGACGTCGTCGAAGGGCAGGCGCTCTCCGGCGATGTCCTGGTATTTCTCGTGCCCTTTCCCGGCGACGAGGATGACGTCTCCCGGTTGGGCTTGCATGCAGGCGGAGCGGATGGCTTCGGCCCGGTCGGTGTTGGCAGTGACCTTCCGCATCTGGACAGGGTCCAGCCCATCCCGCATTTCGGCGATGATGGCGGCGGGGTCCTCGCTCCGCGGGTTGTCCGAGGTGAGGATGACGAGGTCGGCGAGATCGGCGGCGGTGCGGGCCATGACCGGTCGCTTGGTCCGGTCACGGTCGCCTCCGCATCCCACGACACAGAGGATGCGTGCTTCTCCTTGGGCACCGGTTCCGGGACCGGCGGAGCGGACGGTTCGCAGGGTCTCGAGGACCTTTTCTAGGGCGTCGGGGGTGTGGGCGTAATCCACGATGGCGTGGACGTCACCTGCCCCGGCCCGGACCTGCTGCATCCGCCCGGCGGGGGCTTCGAGCATGGACAGGTGGGTCAGGGTGTCTATCGCGTTCCATCCGAGCTCGCGGGCCACGGCATAGACCGCGGTCAGGTTGGAGGCATTGAATTCGCCGATCAGCCGGGTGTAGAGGTCTTGTCCTTCGAGGTGGAGTTGCAGTCCGCCCAGGCCGTTCTCCACGAGGCGGGCCTTGTGGTCGGCCACCTGATGGGTGCCATAGGTGACGACGCGGGCTCGGGTGCCCTGCACCATCGTGTCGCCGTGCCGTGCATCGGCATTGGTCAGGGCGAAGGCGGTCGCCGGGAGCTTGTCGAATAGGGACTTCTTGGCCCCGATGTAGGCATTGAAATCCCCGTGGTAATCCAGGTGGTCGTGGGTGATGTTGGTGAAGACTCCGCCGGTCAGTTGGGACCCGGCGAGGCGGTGTTGGTCCAGGGCGTGCGAGCTCGCTTCCATGAAGCAGTGCGTGCACCCGGCATCGAGCATGTCGGCGAAGAGCTTCTGCAGGCCCACCGGGTCGGGTGTGGTGTGGGTCGCGGGGACCACGCGATCCACGATGCGGTTTTCCACGGTGCTGACCAGTCCGGCCTTGCGGTCGAACATGCGGGCGAGCCGGTGGAGGAGGGTGGCCACCGTGGTCTTGCCGTTGGTGCCGGTGATGGCGATGACCTTGAGGCGCTCGGTCGGGTTGTCGTGGAAGTTGGCGGCGAGGTGGCCGAGGGCAGCCCGGCTGTTTTCCACCTGGATGTAGACGACCTGGTCGCTCCGGTCGTGCTCTGCGGGCATGCTTTCGCACACGATGGCAGCCGCACCAGCGCGGACGGCGCCGGGGATGTGCTCATGGCCGTCCACGGCGGTACCGGCAATGGCCACGAAGCAGCCGAACGGCCTGACCTGTCGGCTGTCCGCCACCACGGATTCGACCGCGATGTGGGTGGATCCGGCGACCTCGGTGATCCGCGCTCCATAGAGGATGTCCTTGAGCAGCTTCATGACAGTTCGAGGAGGATGGTTTGGCCGTTGCGGGGCTCGGTCCCGGGCGCGAGGCTCTGGCGTCGGACTGTGCCCCGCCCTTGGATGTCCACGCGCAAGCCTTGACGCTCGAGCAATTGGAGGGCGTCGCGGAGGGACATGCCGCGGACATCCGGGACGGCGTCCTCGGGGACGCGTCGGGTGGTGAGGGTCACATGACGCTCACCTGTCTGGGCGGCGACGTGGGTCGGCGGGGTCGTACCCTGTCCGGCGGTGTCCACCAGGAAGGACATGTCAAGTTCATCGTAGAGGGACCGCAGGGTGGCGAGGTGCCCGTTCATGGAAACGGGAAGGCGGGGCGCTCCGGCGAGGGCGCCGCCGTTGTCTCCGGCGAGTTCCGGTCGGGTGCCGTAGAGGTGATCGGCGACGGCCCGGAAGACGGGCGCGGCGACGACACCGCCGTAGTAGCCGGCTTGGGTGGGACGCTGGACCACCACGGCGATCGTGAAGGCGGGACGCTCGGCGGGGAAGTATCCGACGAAGGACCCCCGGTGTCCGTCATAGCCGCCTCCCGGTCGGCTGGCCCGGGCCGTGCCCGTCTTGCCCGCCACTCGGTAGGGGCGGTTGCGAAACACGTCTTCGGCCGTGCCGTGCCCACCGGGGGCACAGACCGATTCCATCATGTCCTGCAAGGCGGAGAGGGTGGTCCGGCTGGCGATCCGCTCCTCCAGGACCACGGTGGGCAGTTCCTCCACTACGGTCGATCCGTCGAGCAGGGCGTCGGCAAAACGGGGGCGGATGAGCCGGCCATCGGCGGCAATGGCGTTGTAGAAGGCGGCCGTCTGCAGTGGGGTCATCGCCACCTCATAGCCTATGGACATCGAGGTCAAGGAGCAGGAGCTCCAGGTGCGTTCCCCGGTACTCTTGTGCACGGTCGGTGTGCCTTCGCCGGCGAGTTCCACGCCGAGTTTCCGACCGATTGCGATCTCGGACAGGGCGTCAAGCCAGGCCTGTGGGTCGTCTCCGAAGACCTGTTGGACGGCCAGGGCCGTGCCGACATTGGAGCTCCGCTCGAAGACCTCTTTGAGCCGGAGGGGACCATAGCCACCTTGGGGATGGCTGGTGTCGGTCATGCGCGAGCACCCTCGAGCCGGTTGGTAGGCGCCATCTCCAGTGTCCAGGGTATCGTTCGGGGCGATCCGTCCGGTTTCGAGCATGGCCATGAGGCTCGCCAGCTTGAAGGTGGATCCGGGTTCCACGGCCGAGCCCAGCGCGTGGTTATAGGACTCCGAGCATTGACCGCTCTCGGGGTCTCGGACGAGGTTGGCGATGGCCACCACGTTGCCGGTCGCGACCTCCATGACCACAGCGCATCCCCATTCGGCCTCGTGCTTGCCGAGTTGGGCGCGCAGAGCGTCGGAGGCGACATCTTGCGTCCGCAGGTCGAGGGTGGTCCTGACGTCGAGTCCGGGCTCGGGAGAGCGCAGGAAATCGTCGGTGGCGGGGATCCAGTAATTGCCGTGGATTCGGCGCATCCAGCGTTCGCCGGCCTGTCCGGAGAGGGCGGAGTCGTAGGCGGCTTCGATGCCCACGCTGTTGCCTTCGGGACGGTGCAGGCCGATGGTGCGGTTGGCGAGCGGACTGAAGGGCTTGTCCCGACGAGGCTTCTCGGTGAACATGAAGCCGGACCGGTTCTGGCTCCGTCCGTCGATCCAGGGAAAGGACTCCACGGTCTGGCGGCGGTCCCATTCAATGTTCCGGGCAATGGCCACGTAGCGGCTGGTCCCGGTCCGGTGGGCGTCGAGGAGGAAGTCGCGCCAACCTGCTGTGTTGCGCTTTCCGAACTCTCGACGGCAGGCTTCGGCCAGTGCGGGGAGTGCCGCGAGGAAGTCAGTTTTCTCTTGCTCGGTGTCGATGACCGTGGGGTCCCAATGCAGGTCGAACCGGGGTACGCTGGCGGCCAGAAGATGGCCTTCTGCGGAGAGGATGCGGCCCCGTTCCGGCTCGATGGTGCGCAGCTGGGGCAGCATGGCCTTGCCGGCCTCATACTGCGGGTCGAGCTGCACCATCAGGATGCGCGCGACGATGCCGACACCGAAGAGGGCGAAGAGGGCGAAGATGAACCAGGCCCGGGAGGCGATGTGCTCGGTGCGCTTCACGGGCTGGTGGGGTTGGCGTCCGGCAGGAGGACGGGCGGGGAATCGGGGGCGGTGAGGTCCACGTCGGCCATGGCCTCGTCGAGGCGGCTGCGCTGCAGTTGGGATTCGAACCGGCCGCGCAGGGCTTGCTCGTGGTGACGGAGGTTGCGGACCTCCTTTCGCCCTTCCTTGATGGCCCGCTCATCGTATTCGTACCGGTATTCGAGGTAGATGTAGCCGATGAAGAGGACGCCGAGGAAGGCGGCGAAGGGGAGGTGGCGAATGACCTCGGGACCGCCCAGCCATTCTCCTGTCAAGGAGTGCCGGACCGGGGCGAACACGCGGCGGAAGCCCTCGCGGAGGCGGCCGGGCTTGCGCTCGGTGTGCGGCTTCCGATTCGATCCGGTGGCGGGGTCAAGTGGCTTGGCGTGAGAGTGTGCTTTGCCCTTGCGCTTCTTCTTTCCGGGGGAGGGGGTGGCCACGCTCCGCGCCAGCTGTTCCTCGGGGGTCAGCTTGCGGTTGGCCTTCTTGCGGCCATTGGATTTGCGGCGGCCCATCATGCGGCGAGGGTGTTGCGGGCTGCGACGCGCAGTCGAGCGCTTCGGGACCGGGGATTCTGGACCATTTCTTCCGGACCGGCCACGAGGGCCTTGCCGGTCACCTTGTCGAATGGGACAAGGGCCCGGCCCTTGAAGTCTTTTTGGATGTCGCCTTCGAGGTTGCCGGCGCGCATGAAGCGTTTGACCATGCGGTCCTCGAGGCTGTGGTAGCTAATGACCACGAGCCGCCCGCCAGGCTTGAGGAGACGGAGGCTGGCGCGAAGTAGGTCCGCCAGGGCGCCGAGTTCGTCGTTGACGGCGATGCGCAGCGCTTGGAAGGCCTGAGCGAGGTATTGGTTGCGCTTGTTGGGCGGGGCGAGGGGCCCCAAGACCTGTTGCAGCCACCCTGTAGAGAGGGTGTCATCCGCCTCTTCGGCGAGGGCGTTCAGGATGGCCCGGGCGGCCTTGTGGGGCTGGGGGAGCTCGCCGAACTGGCGGAACAGCCGCGCCAGCTCTTCGGCTTCCATGCGGCGCAGGAGGGCGTCGGCCCCCTCAGCGAGGCGGGGGTCCATCCGCATGTCGAGGCCGCCATCGCCCCGGGTGCTGAAGCCGCGGTTTTCGGCGTCGAACTGGTGCGAGCTGACGCCCAGGTCGGCGAGGATGCCGTCCACCTGTTGCACGCCCTGGAGGCGAAGGAAGTTGGAGGCGAACCGGAAGTTCTCGGGGATGAGGTGGAACCGCGAATCGTCGGGCACGTTGTCCGCCGCGTCGGGATCGCAATCGAATCCGAACAGGCGCCCCTCCGGCCCGAGGCGTTCGAGGATGCCGCGGCTGTGTCCGCCACCTCCAAAAGTGCAGTCCACGTACGTTCCGCCGGGCTGCAGGGCCAATCCGTCGAGGGAGGCGTCAAACAGCACGGGAACGTGATACGTGGTGGACATCAGTTGCGTGCGGAGTCGTTGGGGTTCCGCGCCGGATCGATGTCCTGACGCACTTTCTCGGCGAGGGCGCCGAAGTCGAAATCGTCCTCGCCGCCGAGCACCTGCTGCTCGAAGCGGGCCTTGGACCACACCTCGATCTTCTCGCCGAGGCCGGTGACCACGCAGTCGCCCGCCTTGCCGGCGTCGAGGCCGGCGTGGCCCAGCAGGGCGGCGGGCACGAGCAGTCGGCCGGAGCCGTCCACTTCCACGAGGGTGGCCCCCTTCATGAATTTCCGCTGGAAGAGCTGGTGGTTGCGGTCATACCGGCTGAGGCGGGACATCTCGGCGTTGACCTTGTCCCATTCCGGCTTGGGGTAGATCACCAGGCACCCCTCGAAAATGTCGCGGTTGACCACCAGGCCGTCGTGCAGCACGCGGTCCAGCTGCTTGCGCAGTTTGGCCGGGAAGCTGACGCGCCCTTTGGCGTCGATCCGACAGTGGTATTCCCCGAGGAGGTTCAGCATGATTCAATGGGCACTTGCCCATCCAAAAGTACCCGCTTTTTCCCACGATTTCCCACTGTGACCCACAATCCGACACTTTGTGGAAAAAGTGTCCACACCCGTGGAGGGAGAAAACCCTCAGGGAAATCCACAATGAGCTCAAATTCAGCTTGTTGAATCCGGAATTCAACAGGGCGGGAGAAGGTGGGAGATTGTGGGATGTTGAAGGCAATCCACAATGCCCCACCGGATGGTTGTCCACACGGCGGGCCTCATTGACCGGCGGTCAGAACTCCAAAGGGGGGAGCGCTGTCTCTTTCTTTGTTCAACACGCCCATGGAACAGGATTTGATCACCTCCGGCGATTTCCGCTACGTCCAGAGTGCGGAAGAGGGCACGCCCCTCGTGCTGCTACACGGCCTCTTCGGAGCGCTGAGCAATTTCGAGCACCTCTTTGCCCACTTTGCCGGGAAGATGCGGGTCATCATTCCGATGCTCCCGCTGTACGACCTGCCGCTGGCCACCACCAGTGCGAAGACCCTTGCCAAGCATGTCGAGAAATTCATCGACCACCTCGGCCTCGAGAAGGTTCACCTGTTGGGCAATTCCCTTGGGGGCCATGTCGGGTTGATCTACACCAAGCGCAACCCCGACCGTGTGGCCTCGCTCACTCTGACCGCGAGCAGCGGCCTGTACGAGAACGCGTTTGGGAGCAGCTTCCCCCGCCGCGAGGACAAGGAGTTCATCCGCAACAAGGTGGGCGAGACGTTCTTCGACCCGATGCACGCGACGCCGGACCTGGTGGACGAGTGCTTTGCCATTGTCAACGACCGCAACCGGGTGCTGCGCATCCTCGCCATTGCCAAGAGTGCCATCCGCCACAACATGGCCAAGGACCTGCCCGCGATGACCCAGCCGACCTGTCTCATTTGGGGGCGGAACGACACCATCACCCCGCCCGAGGTGGCGGGCGAATTCGAGTCCCTGCTGCCCGATGCCGACCTGTACTGGATTGACGAGTGCGGGCACGCGCCGATGATGGAGCACCCGGAGCCGTTCAATCGCATTTTGTCCGACTGGTATGAGCGCCGCGGAATACTCGGTTGACGATCCGCAATTCGTCAAGTCCAGTGCCAAGCGGCAGGAATGCCCCAAGGCGGACCGGCCGGAATACGCCTTCATCGGGCGGTCCAACGTGGGCAAGAGCTCGTTGATCAACATGCTCACCGGGCGCAAGGCGCTGGCCAAGACCAGCTCCACCCCGGGCAAGACGCAGCTCCTCAACCACTTCTCGATGAGCACGGCCGGGCGCGAGTGGTACCTCGTCGACCTGCCGGGCATTGGCTACGCCAAGGTGTCCAAGAAGGACCGCAAGTCGTGGGAGCGGACTTCCAAGGAGTACCTCACCAAGCGTGAGAATCTGATGTGCATCATGATGCTGATCGACTCGCGTCTGCCCCCGCAGAAGATCGACCTGGACTTCATGGTGTGGATGGCGGAAAACGGGTTGTCCTTCGCCATCATCTTCACAAAGGTGGACAAGCTGACGATTGCCGAGCGGGAGGCCTTTCTGCCGCGCTACACTGAGCGCATGCTGAAGCAGTGGTCGGCCATGCCGCCGCATTTCGTGACGTCCGCTGAGAAGGGGGACGGTCGCCAAGATGTGCTTGGGTTCATCGCCCAGACCAACCCGATTTACCGAAAGCCTCCAGAGGAAGAGTGATCAGCCGGCCGCGGGTCCCACGCCCAGGCGCTCGGCCAGTTCGGAGGTGAAGCCGCGGATGGCGCCGGCGGCCCGTTCGTCTTGCGTTGACCGTTCGAGGGCGTCCGCCATGGTCATCATGGATTGGCAGACAAAGACCTTCATCTCCTCCACGGTCATGTCCTTGTCCCAGAGGTCGATGCTCAGCGCTTCTCGGCCGTTCCAGACGCTCAAGGCGAAGGCTTTGGCCTCGGCGTCTGCGATGCCGGCGTCGCTGGCGGACCAGCGGATGGCGGTCGGCACCTTGTTGGCGTCGGTGGTCACGTTCAGCTGGATCTGGGAGGTGCGGGAGTCAGACATGGGCGCAAGTTCGCCCGCCGCGTTCAACTGCCGGGCCGGTAGGCCTGCAAAAACGGCAGGACGTCCTCCTGCGCCATCAGCTCGGGCAAATCGAGGTCGGTCCGTCGGGCCATGAAATCTTCGACCCAGCGCATCCCGATGAACCATCCGAGGCGGTCGGGACTGTCCTGGGGAACGGCCCCCGCCTTGGTGAAGGGCGCGTCCGACGTCCAGCGCTGAACGTCCATCCTGCGCCGGGTGTAGAGCATCTCCTCGGTGCGCAGTTCGCTCCAGACGGAACGCTCGTTGGCCATGGCCCAATTCCATTCTTCCCGGGTCCAGTCCAGCAGATCGTGGGGAGGGGTTTCCGGGGCGAGGCACTGGGCGATGTAAAGAACCTTGCCCCAATAGAGCAGCTCCTCGGCGAGCCGTCCTTTGGGATCGTAATGCCCGTCCTGGAAATGGACGAGCAGCCAGCCCCGGAGGGCGTCGCCGACGAGGTGGTCGGGGACCATCCGTTCTTGCATGTACCGTGGGTAAATGGTCGGGGGCAGGCCCAGGACGGCGGGGTGGTCGGCACCGAGGAAGAATTCGCAGCCAATCAGCAGCAGGTCATCGGTGGGGTAGGCGCTGTAGTTGAACCCGGTGTAGGCGAGGTCCACCGCAGGGACAGGGTCGTTGGGGAAATGAACCCGCCAGCGTCCAAAGGCGTCCGAGAGGCGCTCGGTGGCGTCGTCGAGACGGCCGGTTTGGGACAGCACACTGTCAATGCCGCGCACGCCGACACGGGTGCCCTCGAAGGCGGTGAAGGCGGCCCAGGCGGAATCGAGTCTGGCCTGCTCCATGAGGTCGGCTGGGGGCCAAGGACCGAGTTGCAGGATGTTGGTGACGAGGGGCGCGATCGAGGCCGGAGCTTCGGTGGGTGCAGGGAGAGGGGTGCCGTTCAGGACTGTCCTCCAGGATGTCTCGGTGTCGAGAGCTGGCCCCGTCGGGGCAACATCGAAGCGGGCATAGTCTCCCCGCCCCGATTCACATCCGGCCAGGAGGAGAAGGGGCAGCACAGGGAGCCAGCCCAATGGGTGGAGGCGGAGAATCCGGTGGAGAACGAATGGACGCATCAGAGGTGTAAAAATGTGGGGCTGACGGCCGGTTCGTTGGGATTCGGCATGCATTTTGCCACCGGAAGGACGTTCGTCAATCCACACAGCCCATGTCCATTCACAAGACACCGACCTTTCTTCTCGCCCTCTCCGGCCTCTTTCTCACCTTCGATGGAGTGGCCCAGCAAAACAACGCGTCTTCCCGCCCTGGTCTTGCCCGGTACGAGGAACCCCGCTTCCGAATGGGGCTTCACCTTTTGCCGTCCATTGCCTGGCTCGATGCACGGGATGGCAGCACGGTCAGCGACGGGAGCATCGGTCGATTCGGTTTCGGCTTCACGGCCGACATCATGTTTGCCGACAACTATGCCATCGGGACGGGCGTCAACGTCTTCCGCAACGGCGGAAAGATGACGTCCATTGAGCGTCTGACCGGCGATCCGCTCGATCCGGCCAACGACACCACCCAGTTTGTCGTCGAGCGAGAGCGGACGCTGACCCAGCATTGGGTGGAGCTCCCGGTCACTTTCAAGTTCCGGACGCGGCAAATCGGCCACATCACCTATTGGGGCCAATTCGGTCTCGGTCTCGGCCTGAACCTGCGGGCCACGGCAGATGACCTCGTGAAATACCGGTTCCGCAACGATTCAGAAGTCTTCGTCGGCAGCGAGTGGGTCGAGGATCTCGAGACCGGGGAAATCGAATTCAAGGATGTCCCGGTCGAAGATGAAGTGGCCCTGATGCGGGCGGCGATGATCCTGGGCCTCGGCATCGAATACAACCTCAGTGGCAAGACCGCACTGCTGCTTGGGGCGACGTTCAACAACGGCCTTTTCAATGTGGCCAACAATCGGAATTTCGGACCGACTTTGGACGAGGAGCACCTGCAATCCTTGCCGGTGTCGGATACGGCCGTCCCGCTCTTCCCGGAAGGGTACGACCGGAAAATGGTCGACAACGCGATCCTTTTGAGCCTCGGATTGTTGTTCTGACATGGCCCTTTGCTCCTCCCGTACCCTGGATGCCGCCGCCGCCGCCGATCACATCGGCCGCTGGATGACCGATTACATCGACCGCGCCGGCCTCGACGGCTGGGTGGTCGGGGTCAGTGGCGGCATCGATTCTGCGGTGACGTCCACGCTGGCCGCCCGCACGGGCCGGCCCACGACGGTGCTGCGCATGCCCATTCACCAGGCCGCCGATCAGGACCAGCGTGGGGCGGGCCACATCGCATGGCTCGAGTCTGAATTTGAGAACGTCTCCTCGCTGGTCGTGGACCTCACTCCGTCCTTCGATGGGTTGTCCGATGCCCTTGCTGGAGCGTCTGGCGCGCCGTTTGGGGGACTGTCCCTGGCCAATGCGCGGGCTCGATTGAGGATGACGACGCTGTATGCCGTCGCAACCGAACGCCGCGCCCTCGTGGCCGGCACCGGCAACAAGGTCGAGGACTTTGGCGTCGGCTTCTACACCAAGTACGGCGATGGGGGGGTGGACCTCAGCCCGATTGCCGACCTGCTCAAGAACGAGGTGTACGCCGTCGGACGTGCCCTCGGGGTGGGAGAGGCGATCTTGAATGCTGCACCCACCGACGGTCTTTGGGGCGATGACCGCACGGATGAAGACCAGCTCGGAGCCACCTACGATGAGCTCGAGTGGGCGATGGAACAGGTGGCCGCAGGTCGCTCGGTCTCGGAGTTCGGCACGGATTCCCGCGAGGCGGCGGTGCTGGAGATTTACCTCCGCCATCACCGGGCCAACCGGCACAAGATGGATCCCATCCCGGTCTGCGAGATCCCCGCTTCCTTGTTCAGCTGACCCTTATTCCTCCTCGAGGATGGCCCAGTCCTGACGGGCGGTCGTGCCGTCGGCGAGCTTGAGCACCACGGTGTAGGTGCCCGGGTCGAGGTACCCGTCTTCATTGAGCTTTTCGGGAACGAATTCGAGGGTCTGCCACCCGCGTCGGGTCGACTCGAATTCGGCTTGCATCACCATGGTTCCGGTGCTGTCCTCGGCTTGAAGGGTGCACGTTCCGCCCTCCGGCAAGAACACGCTGACGCTGACCTTGGGCTCCCAGGGGTCTCCCCAGCCGTAGCCGCGTTCGCCCCAACCCTCGCGCCATTCGAGCTCCTCGGGGGCGTCAAAGCGAAGGGTCGCCATGTCGGTTTCTCCTTCACTCAGGCCATCCACCAATGCGTCGAGGTCGAGCACCCAGATGCTGCGGCCGTGGGTCCCAATGACGAGCTCGTTTTCGCGCTCTTGGATGACGAGGTCGTGCACCGGCACACGCGGCAGGTCGGAGTGCGCCATGCTCCAACTCAGGCCGTCATCCATCGAGGCATACAGGCCGCCGTCGGTGCCGCAGAACAGCAAGCCATTCACATCGGCGGATTCCGCCAAGGCGTTGATGGGTTCCATGGGCAGGCCGCCGCGGACGGTTCCGTCATCGCCTCTGCGGGTCCAGGTCATCCCTGCGTCTTCCGAGACGTAGAGGTAGGGGGCGAAGTGGTCGTGGCGGTAGCCGTTGAAGGTGGCGTAGAGCCGGTCGGGGTCGTGGTGGGACCAGAGGACTTCTGAAATCCACAAGGAGCGATCCGGCGAAGCGTTGGGGGCCGGCGGTGTGCGGTCCTCCCAGGTGTAGCCACCGTCCATGCTGGTGTGGAGCAAGCCATCATCGGAGCCCACGGCGAGGCGCCCGAAGCGCAGTGGGCTTTCGTGGAGGGAGGTCAAGGAGCCGAAGGGGACATTGCCTGAGCGGGAGCCCCGAGTGAGGTCGTCCGACATCGCCTCGAAATCGTCGCCTTGGGCCAGCGAGCGATGCACGCGGTTGGACGCCATGTACAGCACGTCTTGGTGGTGGCGGCTCAGGTAGATCGGGGTCTGCCAATTCCACCGGAGCGGGGTTTCTCCAAGGGTGTGTTTGGGGTGAAGGAAGGCGCGGTCGCCGGTCTGCTTGTTGGAACGGGCATACCAACCGAACTGGGAGCCGGTGTAGATCGTCTCGTTGTCGCGGGTGTCGACCTGGATTTGCATGCCGTCCCCGCCGTTGAGCCGGTCGTAGGGGTAGTCGCCGGTCTGGTGCCAACGCGGACTGGCTTTGTAGCGGCTCGGGCCGCGCCACGTGCCATTGTCCTGCAATCCGCCATAGATGCGGTAGGGATTGGCGTCGTCCACGGCCACGGCGTAGAACTGACCCACCGCAGGGGAGTTGCAGCTGGTCCAATGTTCGCCGCCGTCGAAGGTGACGTTGATGCCGCCGTCGTTGCCGTTGATCAGGTGCAACGGGTTGGCCGGGTTGAACCAGATGTGGTGGTGGTCGACGTGGACGTTGTCCTGGGCAATGGAGGACCACATGGCGCCGCCATCGGTGCTCTCGAGCAGGGGCACGCCGCCGATGACGAGGTGGGTCTCGTCGGTGGGGTCGACTTCGATGAGGCCGAAATAGTAACAGTAACTGTAGCAGACTTCGTCGAGGCCTTCCTCGTGGGTGCGGACCCAAGCCGCATTGGCGGTGTCGATGCCGCGCGGTGCGGCTTCACCGGCTCGCAGAGGTTGAGCGGCCCACCGGTAGACTTCAGCGCCAATCACCGGCGGGTTGAACATCTCCGCGTTGGCGTCGCCCAAGTAGTCGGCCAGGGCCTCCGGATCGAGGTCGCCATCGGCCACGCGTTGGAAGAGGGTGGCGGCATCAGCGTCCTCAGGGAACCCGTTGTCCTCGAGGAAGGTGGTCAGGGCGGCAGTGTCGAGGGCGGC
>PKDZ01000050.1 GCA_002862785.1 Flavobacteriales bacterium | reverse complement strand
ATGACCGGGGCGACAAGGCTCCGGCCTGGAGGTTGTTTCGTTAAGGTTGGTTCGGAAGCCGAAGGAAGACCCAGCGCATTGGATTCATCGTTCGGTCGGCACTTTCAATTTCAGAATTCCGGCGCCTGATTTCCGGAAGGGGTGGGGTCAGTTGTGAACTTTCCCCCGGTGGATATCAGAAGTCCGCGTCCAGGGTGAAGCCGTGGTTCGCGTTGTCATCTGACGTGTTGCTGACCCCCGCCTTCTGGTACTCGGCGACGCGCTTTTCGAAAAAGTTGGTCTTGCCCTGCAGGGAGATCATTTCCATGAAGTCGAACGGATTGGCCGTGTTGTAAATCTTCTCGTTGCCGAGTTCCACCAGCAGGCGGTCGGCGACGAACTCGATGTACTGGCTCATCAGGTCGGAATTCATGCCGATCAGGCGGACAGGAAGTGCGTCGCAAATGAATTCCTTTTCAATCTCCACGGCGTCGCGGATGATTTTCTCGACGGTCGCCTTCGGCATCTTGTTGACCAGGTGACGGGTGTAGAGCAGGCAGGCGAAGTCGCAGTGCATGCCTTCGTCGCGGGAGATGAGCTCGTTGGAGAAGCTCAGGCCGGGCATGAGGCCGCGCTTCTTGAGCCAGAAGATGGAGCAGAAGCTGCCGCTGAAGAAGATGCCCTCCACGGCGGCGAAGGCGACGATGCGCTCGGCGAAGCTGCCGTTCTCAATCCACTCGAGGGCCCAGTCGGCCTTCTTCTTGACGCAGTCGAGGGTCTCGATGGCGTTGAAGAGCTTGTTCTTCTCCTCCTTGTCCTTGATGTAGGTGTCAATCAGGAGGGAGTAGGTCTCCGAGTGGATGTTCTCCATCATGATCTGGAAGCCGTAGAAGAACTTGGCTTCGGTGTATTGGACTTCCGCCACGAAATTCTCAGCAAGATTCTCGTTGACGATGCCGTCGGAGGCGGCGAAAAAGGCGAGGATGTGCTTGATGAAGTAGCGCTCATCGTCATTGAGCTTCTCACTCCAGTCCACGAGGTCGGCTGCGAGGTCGATCTCTTCTGCCGTCCAGAAGCTGGCTTCTGACTTCTTGTAGAAGGCCCAGATGTCGTCGTGCTGAATCGGGAACAGGACGAAACGGTTCGGGTTGTCCTCCAAGATTGGTTCCGTCACCGCCGTGTTTTCCGGCAGAACGGCGTCGATGGACATCTGTCCCGACTCCTCTTGGCCAACGGCCGTGGTCATGTCTTCATTTTGGTCCTGCGGGATGCCGTTCTGCTCGTCAATCATGGAGAGGATTTCTGGAGTGTTCGTTTTCAATGTCTTGCCCTCAGGAATCTCTTCCGAAAGGGCGGACTTCAAATCTGCAGATGGCTTTGGGGTTGGGCAATCCGAAAGGATGAACAGGCGGGTTCTTTTGTCAACACGATGTGTGACGGCCGAACTTATTCCCTGATAACGAATGGGTTAACCTGTTGATATGGGCCTGGGTGGTCGTTTGGCGTGCATGGAGAAAAAGGGAAGGCCGGGAGCAATCGGACTCCCCGTCAGGCCTTGATTTGGTCACAACCTTTGGGAAGGATTCGAGAGGCATTGGCCCTTAATTTTGTCCACATCCCTTGCGCGGCATCGCATTGTACCGCATGCACTGAAACGGGATGACCTGACCCACATGATTGGAGCCTTCAATAAGATCGTCAAGCGCCTCGTCGGAGACAAGGCGGCTTCAGACGGGCAAGCCATCCAGCCGGCGATTGACGCCATCAAGTCGTTTGACTCCGAGATGCAGTCGCTCACCGCGGATGGACTTCGCGAGCGGAGTCGCAACCTCCGCGCCCGCATTCTGGCTCACGTCGAGGGGCTGGTGTCCGAATCGGATGAATTGAAGGCGCAGGTGGCGGCCAATCCCGCCATGTCCTTCGAGGCGAAGGAAGCCCTTTACGACCAGGTCGACGGCCTGCAGAAGGACATTGACGCCGGTCTCGAAGAGGTCCTCGAAGAGGTGATGCCAGAGGCGTTTGCCGTGTTGAAGGAGACGGCTCGCCGGTTTTCGGCGGACGGCGATGTGGACGTGGCCGCGACGGACATGGACCGGGACCTCGCTGCCGCTCGCGACTTCGTGCGGATCGAAGGCGACCGGGCGCATTGGGCGAGCCAGTGGAACGCAGCCGGATCCACGGTCGAGTGGAGTATGGTCCATTATGATGTCCAGCTCATCGGCGGCGTGGCCCTCCACCGGGGCAAGGTGGCCGAGATGCAGACCGGAGAGGGCAAGACCCTGGTGGCCACACTGCCGGTTTTCTTGAACGCGTTGACTGGCCGGGGGGTCCACCTCGTGACCGTGAACGATTACCTGGCCCGCCGGGACTGTGAATGGATGGGCCCCATCTTCCAGTTCCACGGGCTGACCGTGGACTGCATCGATCGGCACCAGCCGAATTCGGAGCAGCGCCGGGCGGCCTACCGCTGCGACATCGTGTACGGCACCAACAACGAGTTCGGCTTTGATTACCTCCGGGACAACATGGCCATGCGCCCGGACCAGCTTGTCCAGCGCAAGCACCACTACGCCATTGTCGACGAGGTGGACAGCGTCCTCATCGACGAGGCACGGACTCCGTTGATCATCTCCGGTCCCACACCCAAGGGCGACGAGCACGAATTCGAACAGCTCAAGCCGAAGGTGGTCCAGCTCGTCCAGAAGCAACGTCAGGCGGTCAACGGGTTCATCACGGAGGCCAAGAAGAAGCTCGGCACGGAAGGGGCCGACAAGGAGACTGTCCGCACTGGGGGGCTCGCCCTGTTCCGCGCCTACCGCGGCCTGCCCAAGACGAAACCGCTCATCAAGTTTCTGAGCGAGGAGGGCATTCGCCAGCAAATGCTCAAGACCGAGTCCTACTATCTGCAGGACAACAAGCGCGCCATGCCGGAGGCCGATGAGGAGCTCTTCTTCGTCATCGACGAGAAGCAGAACCAGGTCGAACTGACCGAGAAGGGCATTGCGACCCTGACGGCCAACATGGAGGACGACCACTTCTTCACCATGCCCGATGTGCCTGGCACGCTCGTGGCCATCGATGCCTCTGAGGATTCCGATGCCGTGAAGCAGGAGAAGCGGGAGGCGCTGTTCCGCGAGCAGGGAATCAAATCCGCCCGTCTCCACACGATGAACCAGTTGCTCAAGTCGTACGCCCTGTTCGAGAAGGACGTCGACTACGTGGTCATGGACAACAAGGTCAAGATTGTCGACGAGCAGACCGGCCGAATCATGGAGGGGCGCCGCTACTCCGATGGATTGCACCAGGCCATCGAGGCCAAGGAGGGTGTCCGCATCGAGGCCGCGACCCAGACGTACGCCACGGTCACGCTCCAGAACTACTTCCGGATGTACCACAAGCTGGCCGGCATGACCGGTACTGCTGAGACGGAGGCTCAGGAGCTGTGGGACATCTACAAGCTCGATGTGATGTCCATTCCGACCAACCGGCCCATCGCCCGGCTGGATGAGGAGGACCTCGTCTTCAAGACGGCGCGTGAGAAATACAACGCGGTCATCGACGATGTGGTCAAGCTCCGGGACGCCGGCCGGCCGGTGCTCGTCGGCACCACGACGGTCGAGGTCAGCGAGCTCTTGAGCCGCATGCTGGACATGCGGAAGATTGACCACCAGGTGCTCAATGCGAAGCGCCACCAGGCGGAGGCCGAGGTGGTGGCCAAGGCGGGCCAGCCGGGCGCCGTGACCATCGCCACCAACATGGCGGGTCGCGGAACCGACATCAAGTTGACCGAGGAGGTCAAGGCCGCAGGCGGTCTGGCCATCATCGGCACGGAGCGCCACGACAGCCGCCGGGTAGACCGCCAGTTGCGGGGCCGTTCCGGACGTCAGGGGGATCCGGGCAGCAGTCAGTTCTACGTCTCCCTCGAGGACGACCTGATGCGCCTCTTTCAGAGCGAGCGGGTCTCCAAGATGATGGACCGACTCGGCCACCAGGAGGGCGAGGTCATCCAGCACTCCATGATCACGAAATCCATCGAGCGCGCCCAGCGGAAGGTGGAGGAAAACAACTTCGGAGTCCGGAAGCGCCTGCTCGAGTACGACGACGTCATGAACAGCCAGCGGGAGGTCATCTACCGCCGCCGCCGCAATGCCCTCCATGGGGAGCGTCTGAAATTCGACATCTCCGGCATGTTCTACGAGCTGTCGGACCAGCTTATCGGGGAGTTCTCGCCGTCCAAGGACTTTGACGGACTCCGGATTCGGAGCCTCGCCGAACTCGGTGTCGACCCCCCGTTCCCGTCCGCGGAATTCGGAATCGGCGCGCCGGAGGCCCAAGTTCAATCCCTGCACGGTACAGCCGAAAAGCACTACCATGACCGCATGGCCTCCCTCGCCGCGCACGCTCACCCAGTGATCCAACGCGTCTACGAGGACGACTCGAACCAGTTCGTCAACATCGCCGTCCCCTTCACGGATGGACGGCGCAACATGCAGGTGCTCGCCAACATCCAGGATGCGGTAGACAGTTCCGGCACCTCCCTCGTCGACGAGCTCGAGAAGTCGGTGGTCCTCGGTGTGCTTGACCAGCTGTGGAAGGAGCACCTCCGCAACATGGACGACCTCCGCTCCAACGTGCAGCACGCCCGTTTCGAGCAGAAGGATCCGCTCCTCATTTACAAGTTCGAGTCCTACGAGCTCTTCAAGCACATGGTGCAGAAGATGAACCAGGACGTGGCCAGCTTCCTGCTGAAGTGCCAGCTCCCAAGCCAGCCTGATCAGGTGCGCCGCGCCCCGGGAGCCCGGCCGGTCCAGCAGCCTCGGGTCCAGACCTCCAAGCAGGGGGTCCAGAACCTCAACGAGCAGCGCATGGCCGCCGCCCGGTCTCAGGCTGGACGGGGCGCTGCTCCTGGTGGTGCTGGTGCCCCCGGCATGCCGCCTCCCCCTCCCCCCAAGGCCGAGCCGGTCCGGGTAGAGAAGAAGGTGCTTCCCAACGAGCCTTGTCCCTGCGGTTCTGGCAAGAAGTACAAGAAGTGCCACGGCCTCTGATTGTGAGCATCACCGGATGGCGTCGAGGAGGGTGATGAACCCGATCGGGCCCTTCCAGACCGACGCCAAGGCGTTGCGCGCCGAGGCCAACGTGGAGCCGGTCGTGACCACATCGTCGAGGAGGAGACACCCGTCCAACCCGTTCGACCAAGTGGAATCGAGGGCGGGGTCAGGGATGTACAGGCCCTTCGTGCTGCGGATGCGCTGATGCCGATCGAGTTGGGTCAGGGACCGGCCTGACCGGGGGCGAATCAAGACGTCGGCGATGGTCATTCTGGTGATTTCAGCCCAGCCTCGGGCCAATGCCTCGCTCTGGTTGAAGCCCCGTTGCCGTTGCTTCCTCCGGTGGAGGGGGATGGGCACGACGGCCCAATGAGCCGGTTGGATTCCCGAGGGGGTCCATTCCTTTGCCATGGCCCGTCCCAGCCGGACGCCCACCTCGCTTCGGACCCCATACTTCAGGCTGTGTACGAGTCGGGATTCGAGCCGGTCTGGCCCGTTTCTCAGCCAGGCCCAGCCGTGACTCCAGTGCTCGGGTTTGTCGAACCGCAGTCGTGGATTGGTTGGGCATCGGGTCCACGAGAAGGCGCAGGGGCTGCACCACTCGTTTTCTTCCCGGGTCAGTACTCCATGGCAGGACGCACACCGCCGGGGATTGAGGACTGCTTCCAGCGCGCGGCCGGTTTCCCGGACCCAATGGAGGGCGAGGCGGCGGGCCATGTTGCGGGCAAGATGGTCGGGCCTGATGCCCCGCCCACAATGGTCATGTGCCCGTCGCGGTTTTCTTTGCTCCCGTGAAGTATGGCAAGGTTCCAGATGAGGAGCGGGACATGGTCCTGCCCGGAGTGGATTTCTCCCTGCCGGAGGACCACGCAGACACGGTGGCCGGATTGGCTGCCAGCTCCGGTTCCACCCCGCTCGAGGTGCGGGCCGGGGGCACCATGTGGACCATTCGCCCATGGCGGGGGAGCGTCTATCCCGCCAAGGCGCCGCAACGAACGTGGCCGGTGCACTACGGGGCGGCCTTTGGGACCATTGAACTGAACGCCACGCACTACCGCATCCATCCTCCGGAACGGATGGCCGAATGGGCGGTGGGCATGCCGGCTGACTTTCGGTTTTGCGCCAAGTTCCCCGCGATCATCACGCACTACCGGCGTTTCAACGATTGCGTCGGTCCGACCGATGATTTCCTCGCGGGGCTGGACGCGCTCGGGGACAAGCGGGGCCCGTCGTTCATTCAGTTGCCGCCGCATTTTGCGCCCCACCACGGAGGCCGGTTGGTGGAGTACTTGCGCCAATGGCCCGGGGAATTCGAGGCCGCCGTGGAGTTCCGCCATCCTGGTTGGTTCGAGGGCGGACTGGAGGCCGAGCGCGTTTGGGAGGCGATGGGAGAATTGGGCATCGGCGCGGTCATTAGTGACACGGCCCTGCGCCGGGATGCCGTGCACATGCGGATGACGTCGCCTTTCCTCCTCTTGCGATTCGGGGGCTACGAGGGCCACCCTTCCGACCGGAAGCGCCTCGCGGATTGGTGCGATCGGCTGGCGGTTTGGCACGACCAAGGTTTGACATCGGTGGACCTTCTCGTACACCAGCCTGACAGCGTCCACACCCCGGAGACTTGTCGCCTGTTTGCCGAGCTCGCCAGGCAGCGCCTGGGTGTGGAGGTGCGGACCCCGGTGCCCACCTTGTTTTGACGGTTCTTCGGTCCAGAGTGGCCGAAGCGCGCCCATGAAGAACGAACTTCGTTGCCATGTCCTCTTCGACTGCTTTCGATCGGAACGCCTCTCGGGCGGAGCGCTATGACCAGCTCGACCTGCAGTGCGGCCCTTTGTTGGAGGACACGGATGCCGTGGCCAATCAGGCCAATTTCGCGGCCATCGTCCACGCTGCTTTCGGCTGGCATTGGGTCGGATTCTACCGGGTGGTGGGCGATGAGCTCGTGCTCGGCCCGTTCCAGGGTCCGGTGGCATGCACCCGGCTACAGAGAGGGCGGGGCGTCTGTGCGACGGCCTGGGAGCGGAACGAGGCGGTCCTCGTCCCCAATGTGGACGCCTTTGCGGGGCACATTGCCTGCAGTCCACTGAGCCGCAGTGAGGTGGTGCTTCCCCTCCGCGATGCACAGGGCACCGTCCGGGCCGTTTTTGACATCGACAGCAGCACGGCCGGAGATTTTGACGCCGCGGATGTGGCGCGTCTTCAGGGGCTCCTCGATGCCCATGCCCACCGTTTGATCCCCGAGGACAATGCGTGAGGGAAATCGGGTGCCGGTGTGGATGGTGGTGGTTCTCTTGCTTGCGGGAGGGTGCGCCCAAGTGGGATCTCCCGATGGGGGCGCGAAGGATGACGCGCCACCGGTCGTGGTATCGGCCTCGCCTGCTTTCGGGACAACGGAGTGGTCCGGCTCCGTGCTCAAGCTCACGTTCGACGAGTTCGTCCAGGTCCAGGATGCTCGCAATCAGGTCCTGGTCTCCCCGCCACTTCCAGAGTCGCCTCGGGTTCTCGTCAAGGGCCGGTCGATTGCCGTGGACCTCGGGGGTGGGCTCGCTCCGGACCGCACCTACGTCGTCCAGTTCGGCAATGCCATTCGGGACCTGAGGGAGTCCAATGTGGCAGCGGGCCTTCAGCATGTGTTTGCCACAGGCAGTCGGTTGGATTCCGGTCGGGTGGCGGCGCGGGTCGTTGACGCGTGGACCGGAGAGCCCGGTGTGGGGGCGAGGCTCTTGCTTTACCGGGATTCCCTGCCAACCGGCATTTTCGATCCGGCTTTGCCGGATTCCCTGCGGCCCCTACCGGATTATGTTGGTTTGGTCGGAGACAGCGGAAACGTGGAGATTGGGTTTCTGCCAGAGGGGGCTTTTTCCATGGTGGCGTTGAGCGATGCCAATGGCAACTACCGGGCGGATGCCGGCGAGCCGGTGGCCTGGTGGGCCGAGGCGATACCGACGCTCGACTCAACGGCGACCGAGCCGCTTCTCCGGATGGATGCGCCGCCAGTGCAACCGGCGACCTATCTGTCGGGGATGCGCGTCGACTCCAGCGGATACTGGAGGGCCAAACTCGAAGGATGGGCAGACCTCAAGGCCGGTCCTGACGGGTGGTCAGAAAAGGAGTTGGATGTGGCGATTGTCGGTCTAGGGGACACCGTGGACGTCCACATGGAAGGGGACAGCCTGTGGGCCGAATTGCCGGGCTTCCAGCCGGACGATGCCCCCGGGACTTGGCGGCTGTTCCACCCGGCCGGGGTGGATTCCCTTCGGTTCCGGGAGATTGAATCCACGGCTGCGCCAAAGGTGGCGGAGCGCGGCGAGAGCAAGGTCAATGCCGGTGCTGCCTGGTCGGTGCGGTGGGCTCCGCGCCCCGATGCGTTGGACACCGCGTTGTGCTCGGGGACCGTTGTGAAAGGACAGGATACGCTTGCCCTTGACCTGTCGAGGCTCATGTTGGAGGGGAACCGTCTGCAGTGCGCGCCCTTGGCCCCCGGTTCCCGGTGTGATTTGGAGCTGCTTCCCGGAGCGATTGGCCGCGGGGGCAGTGTCAATGCGGACACCTTGGCCTTTCGGTGGGCGACCCTGACCGACATGGATGTCGGCTCGCTCGTGTTGGTGGGGGATTCCCTTGAAGCCCAGGTGGACGACCGCACGGTGTTCGTGCTCACCACTTCCACGGGGGAGCCTTTGTACGACCGTCGTCCGGACGGGGAGGGACGGTTCTTGGATCTGGATCCGGGCCGCTATGGCCTCGTGGCGATTGACGATGTGGATGGAAACGGCCGCTGGACCGGAGTCGACCCGGCGACGGTGCGCGCACCGGAAGGGGTCACGGTGGTGTCGACCGACATTGAGGTGCGCGCTGGATGGGAGGTGGAATTGGCGTTGCCGATTCTTCCACGTCCTTGATTTGAAGACCCGCTCCCAGGCACCGGTTTGGGCCTGTTTTGCGTTCTAACTTTGAGAGAATGCGCGGATTGCGTTGGATTTTGACCTGCTGGCTGGCGTTCTGCTGGGCATGGAATTCGTTCGGACAGGACCCCTGTGTTTCGACCGGAAATGGATTGCCCTATGTCTCGACCAATCCCAATTACGTCTGTGAGGCGCTCGACGCCTTCGTCTACATCAACGTTGCGCAGGGCTACGCCAACCCGTCCGATGCGGCCCCGGAGAACTTCAACTTCAGCTGGTATCCGTTTGACCTGCTTGGAGGGACGGACACGCAGAGTTTCGAGATGGTCTTCGACAGCACCGTGACCATCTGGTGTGTGGCGCAGGACCTGCAGAACAACTGCATTTGGACCGACACCATCACTGTGCAGGTGGAAACCGCCGTCGAAATTGGGTTGTCCAACGACACCCTGGTCTGCGACCTCAACGGATTCACGCTGCAGCCTTCCGCCGAGGCTCAGGCGATGTCGGGCATCTCGTGGAATTGGGAGCCCTCGTTGCTCCTGCTCGACGCCCAGACCGCCACGCCACAGCTCCTAATCGATGCCGACCAGTGGTACCACGTGACGGCCACGACCCCGGCTCCGGGCAACTGCACTTACGAGGACAGCATCTTCGTGACGGCCAATGTGGCCCAGGTCGAGCTCGGCCCGGACCAGCAGCTGTGCGAAGGCGAGACGGTGGACCTGAATTGCGGAATCAACCCGAGCGTTGAAGACATCGAATGGAGCACGGGCGATTCCATCCAGACGATCACCGTGGACACCAGCGGGGTGTATTGGGTCACGGCATCGAACCCGGCGGGGTGCGTGCGGACGGATACGGTCACCATCGACATTTTCGACAACCCCGTGATTGCATTGCAGGCTGGCAGTGCCGCGTGTGAAGGCCAGCCGGTGGAGCTGACCGCCAACGTCACCGCAGACACCACCGTCGCCGGTGTGGGGTGGTCCACCGGGGAAGGCGGAACGACCATCACCGTCACCGGACCGGGCCTGTACGAGGCCATCGCCGTCACGGTCACGGGCTGCACCGGTTCCGCATCCGTCTCACCTGAATTCCTGCCCTCCCCCGAGCCGGACCTCGCCGCCGACACCACGCTCTGTCTGGAGGAGGAGGGACCGATTTGGGTGGATGTGAGTCAGCCCGATGTTTCTTACCAATGGTCTTCCGGGGGCGACCAGCCGGGCGCCCTGTTGTCTGAGGCTGGGATCTACACGGTCACCCTGACCCTGTTGGCCAATGGTTGTCAGGATTCAGCCAGCATCGAGCTCATCGATTTCTGCCCGCAGGACAGCGTCTTCTTTCCCAATGCGTTCACCCCGGATGGGGACCTTGTCAACGACCGGTTCGGCGGCTTCGCCGAGTCCATCGGCACCTTCCAGCTGGCCGTCTTCAACCGCTGGGGCGTGGAGGTCTTCCGAAGCGAGGAGCTGGACGCGCATTGGAACGGCCGTTTGCCCAACGGCGAGCCGGCGCCTAGTGGGATGTACGGGTATCGGGCGGTCTGGAGACCGCTCGCCGAGGATGGTGTGACCAATCTGCAGTTCCGGGAGAAGGTCGGAACCGTGACCCTCATTCGTTGACCTCGAGCAACCGGTTGACGTTGCCCAACGTGCCAAACACGACGAGCGTGTCCGTCTCCTGCACCGTGGTGTCGGGTCGGGGAATGCCGATGAGGTGCTCCTGGTCCTGCCCCTGTTCGTTGTAGGTGCGGCGGATGGTGATGAGGCGCAACTCGTAGCGGTTGGTGAGGTCGATGTCGCCGAGGGTGCGTCCAACGCATCCGGTCGGGGCCTTGATCTCGGCGATTTCGAAATCGTCGGGGAGCTCCAGGAAGCCCCGAAGGTTGGGGTTCATGAGCCGCTCGGCGACGATGCCGGCGAACTCGGTTTCCGGGGCGAGGATTTCTTCGACGCCCAGCTTGCGGAGGATGCGTTCCTGGTCGCGGCCCGACGCCCGAACGATGACCCGGGAAATGCCGAGGTCCATGAGGTTCAGTGTGGTCAGCACGGTCGCCTCGAAGTTCTCTCCGATGGCCACCACGGCGGCGACCATGCCCTCGAGCTTCTGGCTGCGCAGGGCCTTGGGGTCGGTGGAGTCCATGGTGATGGCAATGGCCACCTCGTCGGCGACCTGCTCGACGCGTTCCTCGACGCAGTCGATGGCGAAGACCTCGGCCCCGCGGCCGGCCATTTCGAGGGCGATGCGGGAACCGTACTTGCCGATTCCGATCACCACATAGCGCATGCTCTTCATGGGTGCAATCTACTTCGCCGCGCGGAGGCCTTCCTCGAGGAGGACGAGGAATCGGGCCACGTCCGCAAACCGGTTGTACATCGGAACCGGCGCGAGGCGGATCACGGCGGGCTCCCGCCAGTCCACGATGACGCCCCGTGCGGTCAGGTGGTCGAAGAGTGCCTTGCCCTGTCCGTGGGCGACGACGCTGAGTTGGCACCCTCTGGCTTCCGGGTCCTCGGGGGTCAGGATTTCGAGGCGGGCTCCCGTTGAGGCCGCCACGCTGTGGATGCCGCGTTCGAGGAAGGCGGTGAGGGCCAAGCTCTTTTCCCTGAGACGGTCCATACCGGCTTCCCGGAATTCGGCCAGGGAGGCCAGCAGGGCGGCCATGTTGAGCACGGGCGCGTTGGAGGTCTGCCACCCTTCGGCGCCGGGCATCAGATCGAAGTCGGGCTCCATCAGGAACCGGCGGCTGGCCGAGTGGCCCCACCATCCTTCGAGGCGGGGGAGGTCCGGCCGGTTTTCATGCCGCTCGTGGACGAAGGCACCTGCCGTACAGCCGGGGCCGCCATTGAGGTATTTGTATCCACACCAGCAGGCGAAGTCGACGCCCCAGTCGTGCAGTTGGAGTGGTACGTTGCCCGCGGCATGCGCCAGGTCGAAGCCACAGGTGGCGCCGACCGCATGGGCGGCGGCGGTGATGCGCTCCATCGGCATCCATTGGCCGGTGTAGTACTGCACGCCGCACAGCATGACGCAGGCGAGGCGGTCGCCCTCTTCGGCGATGCGGGCTTCGATGTCCTCCGCTCGGAGCGTGTGCTCTCCCTTCCGCGGAGCGAGTTCGATGAGGTGGTCGTCCGGGTCGAGGCCGTGCAGCCGCAGTTGGGACAGGGCGGCATATCGGTCACTTGGGAAGGCGCCCTCCTCGATCATGAGCTTGGTGCGCTCCCCGTCGGGCCGGTAGAAGGACACGAGGAGCAGGTGCAGGTTGACCGTCAAGGCGTTCATCGCCACCACCTCCCGCGGTCGGGCACCGACGAGCATGGCCAGGTCCTCGGTGGCGAAGCTGTGGTAATCGACCCAGGGTCGCCGTCCGTGGAAATGCCCTTCCACCCCGAAGGTGCGCCAGTCCTCGAGCTCCCCCTCGATGAAGGTGGCTGCCTGCTTGGGCTGGAGGCCGAGACTGTTGCCCGTGAAGTAAAGGACCTCCCCATCGCCGTGGGGCGGCATGTGGAACCGGTCCCGGAAGGGGGCCAATGGATCGGCGGCGTCGCGCTCCCTCGCTTCGGCGAGGAAGGCATTGGCTTCAGACCATTTCGTCGTGACAGGGGGCATGGAAGTCGCGGTTCTCGGCCGACAAAGGAAGGGTTTCGGCGGCCATCGGCGCTAATTTCGCACCGAAAGCCACGCGATGTCTGAGACCCCCCACACCCGAGTCCGCAGTGCCGAACTGTTTGAGGAGGCCAAGCGCCGATTCCCCGGCGGCGTGAATTCGCCCGTCCGCGCTTTTGGAGCTGTCGGGGGCACGCCCCTGTTCGTGGACCGGGGGGAGGGCGCCCACATCTGGGACGCCGATGGGCAGCGCTACATCGATTTCTGCTGCTCTTGGGGTCCACTCATCCTGGGGCACGCTCACCCCGTGGTGCAGGACCGCATCCTGCGGGCCGTGAAGGACGGCACCTCGTTCGGCACCCCGACGCGCCTTGAGAATGAGCTCGGCGGGATGATCCTCGACCATCATCCGCATGCGGAGCGCATCCGGTTCGTGTCCAGCGGAACGGAGGCTGCCATGAGCGCCATCCGGTTGGCCCGCGGCGTGACCGGCAAGAACAAGATCCTCAAGTTCGACGGCTGTTACCACGGGCACGTGGACGCCCTGCTCGTCAAGGCGGGCAGCGGTCTGGCGACCCTGGGCACCTCTACGTCCGCCGGTGTCCCCGAGGCGTATGCTCGGGAGACGCTCGTGCTCCCGCTCAACGACCTCGAGGCCCTCGAGGCGACGATGAAAGAGCACGCGGATGACCTCGCCGTCGTGGCCATTGAGCCTATTCCGGCCAACAACGGCCTCCTCATACAGGATGCATCTTTCCTTCAAGGCGTGCGGGATTTGTGCGACCGGTACGGCGTGCTGTTGCTCTTCGATGAGGTGATCAGCGGATTCCGCGTGGCCTTCGGGGGGGCCGCGGAATACTATGGCATTCGCCCGGACGTCATGGCTTTCGGCAAGATCATCGGAGGGGGCATGCCGGTCGGGGCTTATGCCGCTTCGGCGGAGATTATGGACAACGTCGCGCCGGTCGGCCCGGTCTACCAGGCCGGCACTCTGAGCGGAAACCCGGTGGCCATGGCCGCAGGTGCGGGACAGTTGTCCGTGTGCTTGCAGCCTGGATTTTACGAGGACCAAGAGCGCCGCACGCGCCGGTTGGTCGACCCGATCCTCGACCATGCCGAGCGCAACGGACAGCCGCTCCGCATCTTCACTCGGGGCAGCATTTTCTGGTTGGCCTTCAGCGACCGCATCCACATCCGCCGAAGCAGCGAGATCGATCCGGACAGCATGGCACACTTCAGTCGGTTGCATGCCGCCCTGCTCGAGCGGGGGATTTATCTCGGCCCCTCCGGATATGAGGTCGGATTCGTCTCCGCGGCGCACACCGATGCGGTGATCGACGAGGCCGCTTCGGCCTTCACGAACGCCCTCGACGAGGTGTTCGGCTGAATCAGACCAACAGCAGAAAGGCGGCGTCGGCGATGATCAGCGCGTCCAGCAGACCATAGTAGCTCAGGGGCCGGTCCTCGCGGGCGGCCAGCACGGCGATGGCCATGGCGGCCGGTCCGAGGAGGGCGTTCCACTCCAGGGCAGGTTGCAGTGCCCAACGCAAGAGGCCCGCCGCGACGAGGAATGCGAGCCCAAGGATGCGTGTGCCGGCCGGCCCGAGCAGCTGGGGCCAGGTGCGCATGCCGTCCGGGTCCCATCGGCGGTCGCGCAGATCGAAAGGCAAGGTCAGAGCGGCGATCACGAGGAATCGCTCCCCCCAGAGGAGGACCGCACCCTCCGGCAATCCAGACTCCATTCCCGACGCCCACCAAATGGGCCATAGGGCGGTGATGGTCGCCCAGGCTCCGGCGATCCACAGCATTTTGATGCCCGGAATCCGGCGGAGGGACTGACGGATGCCGCGCTCTCCCGGAAGTCCGGCATAGAGGACCGTGATGGCGGCGCACGTGGCCAGCAGCGCAGTCGGCGTGCTAAGCAGGGCGGAGGGCGTCGCCAAGAGGTTACCCGCTGTCATCAAGAGGGGGGCCGAGGCGAGCGGCAGGAGGAGCAGGGCAACGAGTCGGATGCGCGGCCAATGGTGGCGATGCCAAGCCAGGTGGTCCGGACGGAGGCCGTCGGGCCGGGTGGATTTGACGTGCCGCTGCCAGGTGTAGGCCCACCAGGTGGCGCTGCCCACGCCGAGGGCGAAGGCCCATTGCGCTGGTCCACTAAGGCCGGTTCCACCCAGCGCGAGGGAGCCCAGGACGCAGGCGGCGGCGGCCGCAGAGATGACCGCATTGGACCAAAGCAGGTTCCGGGCATTCATGGACCGGAAAATTAGAGTAGCCCACACGGATGAAACGATTATGAACACACGGCGCATCAGGGTGTTGAACCGGTTTATTTTTGCCTTTTCCACCACATAGCGCATGGCATCCGGAGCATTCGTCCAACGTCACCTCGGTCCGAGGGAGGAAGAACAGATCAACATGTTGTCGGCCACTGGCCACGACTCCATGGCCGCCCTCATTGCGAGGACCGTGCCTCAAGCCATCCTGAGCGAGGGCCCGATGGCCCTGCCGGAGGCGATGTCCGAGTCGGCCTACCTCGAGCACATCGACCAGGTGGCCTCGAAGAACACGCTGTTCCGCAACCACATCGGCATGGGATACCACCCGACGGAGGTGCCCAGTGTGATCCGCCGCAACGTCATGGAGAACCCAGGCTGGTACACGGCCTACACGCCCTATCAGGCGGAGATTGCCCAGGGTCGTTTGGAGGCGTTGCTGAATTTCCAGACCATGGTCTGCGAGCTGACGGGCATGGAGCTGGCCAATGCCAGTCTGCTCGATGAGGCGACCGCGGCGGCTGAGGCCATGACGATGCTGTTCAACGCCCGGAGTCGCAAGGCCGCCAAGGCCGGGGTGAACCGATTCGTCGTGTCCGATGGGGTGTTCCCACAGATATGGGCTGTGCTTCGGTCTCGGGCGGCCCACCTCGGCATCGACATCGAACAGCGTCCGGACTCCGATCTCGGACTCGACGACACCACCTTCGGCCTCTTCGTTCAGTACCCGGATGACCAAGGCCGGGTTGAGCCGCTGGCCGACACGATCACCAAGGCCCACGCGATGGAGATCCGGGTCGTTGTGGCCACGGATTTGCTCGCCTGTGCCCTTGTCCAGTCGCCCGGATCGATGGGCGCGGACGTGGTCGTCGGCAACAGCCAGCGTTTCGGCGTTCCGATGGGCTACGGAGGCCCGCACGCCGCTTTCTTCGCCACGCGCCTCGATTTCAAGCGCAATGTGCCGGGTCGCGTGATCGGCGCCTCCGTGGACCGGATGGGCAACGTGGCCTACCGCATGGCCCTCCAGACCCGGGAGCAGCACATCCGCCGCGACAAGGCGACCTCCAACATCTGCACGGCCCAAAGCCTGCTCGCCGTCATGGCCAGCATGTACGCCGTTTACCATGGTCCCGACGGACTGCGCCGCATCGCCGAGCGCGTGCACGTCTGGGCCACCGCCCTCGCCGAGGCAGGCCGGGCGGCCGGTGTTGAGCCGGTCCATGGCCGGTTCTTCGATACGGTGGTTTTCGCCATGGAGGACATCGGAGCCGTCATGGAGCGGGCCCAGCGCAAGCGCATCAACCTGCGGTATTTCCCCGATGGGGTTCACGTGGGGGTCGCCTTCCACGAGTGTACACTTCCCCTCGACTTCTCTGACCTCTGCGAGGTGCTCGGATTCCAGACCGTGCCCGCGCCGGGCAGTGTGGCCTCGCCGCTCAACGGGATGACCCGCGCCGTGGACTTCCTGCATCACCCGGTGTTCAATAGCCACCGCTCGGAGACCGCCATGATGCGGTACCTCAAGCACCTCGAGAACAAGGACCTGTCGCTGACCCATGCGATGATTCCGCTCGGGTCGTGCACCATGAAGCTGAATTCGGCCACGCAGTTGCTTCCGATTGGCTGGGCGCCGTTCGCTCAGTTGCATCCCTTCTGCCCGCCGGAGCAGGCCGCCGGAACCCGCGAAATGATTGCCGACCTTCAGCGGTACCTCTGCGAAATCACCGGGTTCTCGGGCATGAGCCTGCAGCCCAACAGCGGGGCGCAAGGGGAATACACCGGATTGCTCGTCATCCGCGCCTATCATGCCGCCCGCGGCGAATCCCATCGGGACATCTGCCTCATTCCGTCTTCCGCCCACGGCACCAACCCCGCCTCCGCGGTCATGTGCGGCATGAAGGTCGTCGTGATCGGATGTGACAAGCACGGCAACATCAACCTCGACGAGCTGAAGGAGAAAGCCGCCGAGCACGCCGACCGCCTCGGCGCCCTGATGATCACCTACCCGTCTACGCATGGGGTGTTTGAGGACCACATCCTCGAGGTCACCAAGACCGTGCACGAGCATGGGGGCCAGATCTACATGGATGGGGCCAACATGAATGCCCAGGTGGGCCTGACCAGTCCCGGCCGCATTGGAGCGGACGTCTGTCACCTCAACCTCCACAAGACCTTCGCCATTCCCCACGGTGGGGGAGGACCGGGGGTCGGTCCAATCGGGGTGGCGGAGCACCTCGTGCCGTTCCTGCCGGGCCATCCGCTCGACGCGGTCGGAGGCGACGAGGCCATTGACCCAGTCAGTGGAGCCCCGTTTGGTAGCGCCTTGATCCACTTGATTTCTTACGCCTACGTCCGTCTGCTCGGTCCCGAGGGGCTGAAGCGGAGCACGGAGGTGGCGATCCTCAACGCCAACTACCTGCGTGCCAAGCTCGAGGGGCACTATGATGTGCTGTACAAGGGCAATGCGGGCAACGTGGCCCATGAGATGATCATCGATTGTCGGCCGTTCAAGGCCAGTGCGGGCATTGAGGTGACGGACATCGCCAAGCGCCTCATTGATTATGGATTCCACGCGCCCACGGTCAGCTGGCCGGTGGCGGGCACGCTGATGATCGAACCGACGGAGAGCGAATCGCTGGATGAACTGGACCGCTTTGTGGAGGCCATGGTGGCCATCCGGGAGGAAATCCGGGCCATCGAGGAGGGGCGGCTTGACCGCGAGGACAACCCCGTTCGGATGTCTCCACACACTGCAGCCGAGTTGACCGCTTCGGAATGGACCCACAGCTACACGCGGGAAGAGGCGGCGTATCCTGTGCCGGTGATGCGGGAGCGGAAATTCTGGCCAGCCGCGGCCCGCGTGGACAATGCGCACGGGGATCGGAACCTCGTCTGCACCTGTCCCAGCGTGGAACTCTACACCGAGCCGTTGGGCGTCTGAGGCGCGGACATTGCGTGTGCGGTGGGTTCGCGGGCTATATTTGCCGAACGAATCCAACTCCACACAGAATGAAGCACCTCTACACTATGGTCTTCGCGATGCTCACGATGAGCTTCGCCTTCGCTCAGGCACCGGTCCGCGAATACGCCGGCCGTGCCGTGACTTCCCGCATCATGGAAGGCACGCATGTCGACTACACGCGCGACATCATCTACCAGAACACCTTCGGGGATTGTTCCAACATTACCTTCACCAACGCCTACGACGAGGGCTACACCGATTACATCGACGGCATCAACTTCGAGTGCACCGATGAGGGTCCCTCCGGACCGTACAACGGCTGGGCTGGCGGTACCGCCAACTCCCCCGCTCCGGACCCCAACTTCACGACGGCCGACGACGGTTACGTGATGGTCGACTCCGACCTCTTCGGCGCCGAGGAGAACTACGCCGCCAGCTGGGTTGAGAACTGCTGGTTCACCATCGACGATCCGGTGGACTTCACCGGTCATCCCTTCGTGACGGTCGAGTTCGAGAACCGCTACCGCTGCTGGGACAACACCACCGACATCGAGCGCTGCTACCTCGAGGTCTCCTTGGACGGTGTGAACTGGCCTGATCCCGAAACCCTCGAAGAGGAAGAGGGCTATGTGGTCATCGGCGATGATACCCTCACCGCCCGCTACGAGGTCTTCCCGACGTTCGAGCGCGCGGACGAGACCGACAACCCGACCACCATCCGCTTCGACATCGGCGACATCGCTGGTGACGAGTCCACCGTCTACTTCCGGTGGCGCTGGGTCGGTCAGTGGGGCTACGCCTGGATGATCGATGACTTCGTGGCCTTCGACACCCCGGCCAACGACCTCCGCATTGCCGACTACGTGAGCTTCACGGACTACCTCACCACCGGTCTCTGGGAGGCCCAGGTGTGGCCCGAGAGCCAGCTCCCCGCCCTCGACCTCGCCGTGGCCGTGACCGGTCTCGGTACCGCTGTGCAGACGAACGCCACCCTGACGGTGGCCGTCAACGGCAGCGAGGCTGACGGTGGCACGAGCGACGCCATGGACATCGCCTACGGCCAGACCGACACGCTCCGCGTACAGGGTTGGGCCGCCGGTGGACAGGGCACCTACACCTTCGACTACTCCGTGGCTGCTGACAGCACAGACGAGTACCCGGAGGACAACCTCGCCCAGCAGTCCATCGACGTGGTCGAGTTCCAGTACGGCCGTGACAATGGCGACTTCGTGGGCCAGACGCCGGCCGACGGTACCGTGGACTTCATTGCCGGTGTGCCGTACGACGTGGTGAACGACATGACCATTTACGGCATCGACGTGGCCATCATGGACGGCTCCGACGTGGGCGCTGAGGTGGTTTGCCACCTCTTCGACTGGGTCGAGTGGAACAACGGCGGCGGCCAGTACGACGGACTCATCTCCACCTCCGAGGAGGTGCAGCTCGAGGCCGACTTCCTGAACAGCGGCGACGGCGAGGTGTCCTGGTACACCTTCGCCCTCGAGGAGCCGTACGAGGCGTTCTCGGGTGAGGCCCTCATGGCCTGCTTCGAGCACCTCGGTGGTGACAACGTCCAGATCGGAACGAGCACCCCTCAGTACGCCCAGACCGTCTTCATCTACGGTCCGTTCGGTACGGGCAGCGCCTACGACTGGTACTACACCACGAACTGTCCCATGGTCCGCCTGAACCTGAACCCGGACGCCACCACCACCATGAGCGTGGACAACGTTGCCGGCGAAGGCTTCCAGCTCGGACGGGCTTACCCGAACCCCGCCACTGGCAACACCCGCATCGACTACACGCTCGATGCTGCGGCTGAGGTGACCTTCGAAGTAACCAGCATGACCGGTTCCATTGTGCGCCGCATGGACCTCGGGGTCCAGCTCGCCGGAACTCAGCGTGCCGTCCTCGACCTCGAGGGCCTCACGGCCGGCATGTACACCTACACCATCACGGTGGACGGTGCACGCGCCACGCGGAAGCTGATCATCAAGTAATTCAATCACCCACGTGATTCTGGAAAGGGGGGCCATTGCGGCCCCCTTTTTCATCTCTGGACGCCTCAAGCAATGTGGAACGGCACCCACGGGTTATTTTGGCCACCCAACTCACATCATGAAGCACATTCTTACCCTGGCCGCGTGCATCCTCGTGGCCTTCCAAGTCTCCGCCCAGCTGGCCACGGAACTCCCCCGCAAGGCCACGGAGCAGGAGCTCGAAACGAGCCGCCTCCTCGGACTGGAGGAGATCATGCGCGCTGAGGCCGAGGGCCTGCGTGGCGGTGGTGATTCCACCATCATCTTCTTCCACGAGGACTTCGCCAACGGCTTTGCCGGCAACAATGGCTACGGCGCCCTGACCGTGGAGGACACGAGCCCCGACGGCACAATCTGGCAGTATGTCGACGCCTCCGGCGACGGATATTACCAAGATGCCACGGCGTCTGGTGTCCAGCCGCCCGCCGGCGAATTCAGCACCAACATCGGTGCGCTGAACAGCGAGACCGCCGACAACGGCTGGATGGTCTTCGACTGCGATTACTACAACACCCCCATCTCCAGCGGAGTGGAGGATACCGAGGGTTACCTCAACCTTCCGACCCTGGACATGACCGAGCTGGAAAGCGTGGTCATCACCTGGGACCAGTACCTCCGCTACTGCTGCTACCCGTTCATCCCCATTTTCGTGGAGGTGAGCACAGACGGCGGTTCGACGTGGACGTCCTTCGAGGCCGGCGGCACCTTCATCCCGTCCGCCAACTCGGCCAGTGCCAACCCGCTGGTGACCGGGCTGGACATCAGCTGCGCTGCAGCCGGTGAGGCCGCGGTGAACATTCGCTTCGCCTACCGTCAGAACCCGACCACGGGGGCCGGCTACAGCCACTACTACTGGGGCATCGACGACATTCGCATTGAAGCCAACCCGGTCGCCAACGACCTCGAGCTCGTGCAGCTCACCAACGGGGATGTGTACCTCCTCTTCGAGTACCGCGTGACGCCGATGGACCAGGCCATCCCCGAGGCCGACGGCGGTGTGCTCGCTGGCGTGCTGTACCGCAACAGCGGATATGCTGATCAGGAAAACTGTGTGATCACCGTGGAGGTCCTCGACGAGGCCGGTACGGTGCTCAGCACTACCGCAACGGACCCATTCACGGCGCCGTCCTTTGCCAACAATGAGAACTGCCCGGCCAATCCGCAGGACACGCTCTACATCGCCACGGGCTGGGAGCCCGAGACCGAGGGCCTGTACACCCTGCGCGCGTCGCTGGCCAGCGACAGCGTGGCCGACGCTGGTTCCCTCGAGATGGACATGGAGTACACCGAGTGCGAATTCGGTCACGACAATGCCGGCACCCTCGACGTCGAGCTCGGACCGCGTTACGACGACGAGAATGAGTTCTACGAGCCCACGGGATACGGCAACCGTTTCACCTTCCACAACGAAGGATCCACGCTATACGGCCTTGCCGTCGCCTTCGGACCCAGCCTGTCCTCTGGCATCGACTTCGAGATTCGCTGGATTGACCAGGACCCCGAAGTGGGCCTCAGCGACTCCCCTTATGAGTTCGCGGAGTTCACCTCCGACGCCAATTGGGCCGGCTCCGCCGACAATCCCGTGTACTACCCGCTCGCCTTCGAGGACGAGATTGAGGTGTCCGTCGCGGGACTCGCTTCCCCCGGCTTCTATGCTGGTGCGGTCATCACCGAATTCGACTGGGAGGACCAGCAGTTGACGGTGCTCGGCAACGGCAACAGCGACACCGACAACAGCACCATCATCTACCAACAGGCTGGCAGCGGTGACTTCGTGTGGTTCACGTCCCAGACGGCGACCCCGGCCATCCGCCTCATCACCTGCCCGGTGGTCAGCGTTGACGTGCTGGGTGCGTACAACGGCGTCCACCTCCAAGGCAACTACCCGAACCCGACCAATGGCGAGACCCGCTTCACCTTCACCTCCGATTGGGGTGGGGACTTCATGATCGAGCTCCGCGACTTGCAGGGCCGCCTTGTGGATGTCCTTGACCTCGGTGCCCGCCCAGCCGGCGAGCACACGGTGGTGTATGACGCTTCCGCCCTTGCAGACGGCATGTACACCTTCTCCTTGCTCACCGGCGATGCTCGCGTGACCAAGAAGATGCGCGTGCAGCACTGATTTCGCGTCGACAAGACGTGGGCGGCCTGCTCCCTGTATGGGGGGCGGGCCGCTATCTTTCGGGCCATGCCGAACACGTCCGGAGGAGGATGGAAGGGCCGCTTGGCGCGCCCATGGGCTGCGCGGGA
The DNA here is from genome assembly GCA_002862785.1 of Flavobacteriales bacterium. Taxonomy (GTDB): domain Bacteria; phylum Bacteroidota; class Bacteroidia; order Flavobacteriales_D; family Sanyastnellaceae; genus UBA8752. The sequence continues at coordinate 39,179 of PKDZ01000050.1, read as the reverse complement.
GCGCCGGCGGGATTGGGCGCGCAATGCCGACCCCGCCGCGGCGCAGGACCGGGTGCTTTCCGACTTGCTGAAGAAGGCATCCGATACCGCCTTCGGTCGGGACCACGGGTTTGCGGAGATTGCCGCCCTGCCGGATGCGGCGGCCAGAGCGGACGCCTTTCGGAAGGCTGTTCCCGTGCGGGACTATGAAGGGCTCAAGGGCTACGTCGAACGGGTCGTGTCCGGGGAGCGGGACGTCCTGTGGCCCGGTTTGCCGAAGTACTTCTGCAAGACCTCGGGCACCACGTCCGGCGCCAAATACATCCCCTTGACCGAGGACAGTTTGCCCAACCACATCGGGGCGGCTCGCCGAGCCCTCCTGCACCATGTCGTTCGCACGGGCAGTGCCGAGTTCGTCGGGGGCAAGATGATTTTCTTGCAGGGCAGCCCGACCCTGACCGATACTGAGGGCGGCGTCCCACTCGGCCGACTCAGTGGCATCGTGGCGCACCACATTCCGTCTTATTTGCAGCGCAACCGCCTGCCGTCCTGGGAGACGAACACCATTGAGGATTGGGAGGAAAAGGTCGACGCCATCGTCCGGGAGACGGCGGGGGAGGACCTGCGACTGATCAGCGGGATTCCCTCTTGGGTGCAGATGTACTTCGAGCGCCTGTTGGAGTATACCGGCAAGGCCAACGTCCTTGAGGTCTTTCCGAATTTCTCGCTCTTTGTTTTCGGCGGCGTGGCCTACGCGCCATACGCCGACCGGTTTCGGGAGCTCATCGGGGGCGATGTGCCGCGGGTGGAGACGTATCCGGCCAGCGAGGGGTTCCTCGCCTACCAGGATGGGGAGCCGGGGGAGGGGCTTCTGGTCAATGCGGCCGACGGGCTGTTCCTCGAGTTCATTCCTGCCGATGAACATGGAAAGCCCGATGCCCGCCGGCTCGGACTCGGCGAGGTTGAGATGGGGGTCAACTATGCCGTGGTGATCACGTCCAATGCCGGACTCTGGGCGTACGACATCGGAGACACGGTCCGCTTCGTGTCGCTCGCACCAGCCCGCGTGCTCGTGACAGGGCGCATCAAGCATTTCACGAGTGCCTTTGGAGAGCATGTCATCGCTGAGGAGGTGGAGGGGGCCATGGCCAAGGCCGTGGCCGACCAGGGCGGTCAGGTGGTCGAATTCCATGTGGCCCCGGAGGTGAATCCTGCTGAAGGGTTGCCGTACCACGAGTGGTTTGTGGAGTTCGCGGAGGTGCCTTCGAATCCGGTGGCCTTTGCTCAAGCGCTGGACGCCGAATTGCAGGAGCGCAACCCCTATTACCGGGACCTGATCACGGGATCGGTGCTCCGCACGGCGGTCTTGAATCCGCTGCCTCAAGGGGCCTTCCATGAGGCCATGGCCCGCCGGGGCAAGCTCGGGGGGCAGAACAAGGTGCCGCGCCTCGCCAACGACCGGGCGATGGCCGAACAGCTTTTGGGCCATGGCTGACCGCAGCACCCACATCGTTGGCGTGGTTGGGGGCAGTGCTTCCGGCAAGGGCACCGTCGTTAGGCGACTGCTCGACCACTACGGTGTGCGGGCCGCCGTCCTCCGCATGGACGACTATTACCGGCCCATCGGCGAGGTCCCGCGCGACGGAGAAGGCGAGCCCAACTTCGATGTGCCCGGTGCCCTCGCGCTGGAGCGGCTGGCGAGAGACCTCGATCAACTCAAGGCGGGCCGGGACCTGCACATCCAGAGTTACACCTTCAACCAACCCGGGATCGAGCCGGAGCCGCTCCACATTCCCGCGGTGCCCTTGGTCTTCTTGGACGGTCTGTTCATGCTCCATGATGAGGGGGTCCGGTCCCGTCTTGACTTGTCTGTTCTCGTGCACGCGACGCCCGAGCGCCGGTTGGCCCGGCGCATGGTTCGGGACCAGGCCGAGCGGAGCCTGACGCCGGACATCATCCAGTACCAATGGGACCGGCACGTCCGTCCCGGGGATCTCACCTATCTCGAGCCCGTGCAACATCTGGCCGACGTGGTGGTTGACAATGACCGCGACGTGCCCATCGACCTGACTCCCGCACTCACCGCCATCGACACCCTTCTGAACGATTGACCCCATGAAATTCTTCACCCTCCCGACCTGCAAGACATGCCAGCGCATCGACGCCGACCTCCAGCCTGCCGCGTGCGGGGCCGAGATTCGCGATATCAAGGCCTCCGGTGTGACGGCCGAGGAAGTGGACGCGATGAAGGCCCGGGCCGGCAGCTACGAGGCGCTGTTCAGCCGCCGGGCCATGAAGTTCCGCTCCATGGGACTGGCGGACATGGACCTCGGTGAGGCCGATTACCGGCGCCTCATCATCGAGGAGTACACCTTCCTCAAGCGCCCCGTGCTGTTGACGGACGATGCGGTGTTTGCCGGTTCCGCCAAGGCGTCCGTGGAGGGCGCCCGCGCCGCTCTGAAGGGCTGACGTCGCATCCAAGGCCCCCAAGTCCATGAAGCGCCTGCTTGCCCACCTGGCCCTGGCCATCGTGGCCCTGACCTACGGGGGCAATTACCTCGTGGCCAAAGGCCTGATGCCGGATTTGGTCGGTCCGAGCGGGTTCATCGTGCTCCGCGTGACTGGGGCGCTGGTCCTGTTCGGCCTGTTGCTGCTGGTCCGGCCGGAGAAGGTGGAGCGGAAGGACCTGCCGCGCATGGCCTTCTGCGGCTTGACGGGAGTCGGCATCAACATGCTCCTCTTCTTCAATGGGCTGAACGCCACGAGCCCGGTCAACGCCAGCTTGATCATGACGGTGAATCCCATCCTTGTGCTGTTGGCCAGTGCCGTGATGTTGGGTCAGCCCATCGTCCGCCGCCGGCTCGTCGGGGTCATCCTGGGGGGCATCGGCGCGGCGGCCATTCTCATCTGGAGTGGATCTGGAACGAAAATCCACGCCTCCTGGCAGGGCGACCTGATGATCCTCATCAATGCCACGAGCTATGCGTTTTACCTGGTGGCCGTGAAGCCGCTCATGGCGAAGTACCGGCCCCTGACGGTGGTGACATGGGTCTTCCTGTTCGGTTGGCTCTTCACCACGCCGATCGGGTGGAACCAGGCCGCGGCCATCGACTGGTCCGCGTTTGACGCTCGGGCGTGGGCGGGGGTGGCCTACGTCGTCCTGGCGACCACCTTCCTCGTGTACCTGCTCAACATCTTCGCCCTGCAGCACCTGCAGCCCACGGTGGTGAGCGTCTACATCTACCTGCAGCCCCTGCTGGCAACGCTGCTCAGCTTGGCGCAGGCCCATTTCGGGGGCACCGACTACATGGTGGACACCGGTTGGCCATTGCTCGCGTTCGGGGCGCTCATCTTCTTCGGGGTGTATCTCGTCGGGAAGCCGGTCAAGGCAATTCAGTCGGAGGCTTAATTTGAGGCCATGTCCATTGCCAAGCCTTTCAACCTCACCGCCTGGATCGAGGAGCACCGCGATCTGCTCAAGCCGCCGGTCGGCAACAAGAACCTCTACGTCGAGAGTGGCGACTACATCGTGATGATTGTGGCCGGCCCCAATGCGCGTAAGGACTACCACTACAACGAGACCGAGGAGCTTTTCTACCAGCTGGAGGGCAACATCACTGTCCGCATCCAGGAGGATGGCCAGGTCGTCGACATGAAGCTGGGCCCCGGCGACATGTACCTCCATCCGGCCAAGGTGCCGCACAGCCCCATGCGGGAAGCGGGTTCACTCGGTCTTGTGATTGAGCGCAAGCGGGCAGGCAGCGGCATGCAGGACGGCCTGCTCTGGTTCTGCGACGGGTGCAATGCGAAGCTGCACGAGACCTACTTCGAGCTGCGGAACATCGAGGAGGACTTCCTGCCTCGATTCCGGGAATTCTACGGCGACGAATCCAAACGGACCTGCGGGTCCTGTGGTGACGTTCTCCCCACAGATCCCCGTTTCGTCGACGCTGACTGAGGTGCAACCCTTGCGGCGTCTTCCCTGTTTTTCCTTTGCTTCTCTGCGAATCATGCGCACCTTCTTTCTGACCCTTTTCCTCGCCGTGGCGGCCTGTGCCACGGCTCAGCCTCTCCTTGTCGACGGCGATGTCTGCCTCGATGTGGAGGTGGCGGTGATTCACACCGAAGGCCCGCTCGCCGGGCTGACGACCTACCGCCTCTATGCTACCCTGCCCGGTCCGGCGGACGTGGTGACCACCGTCTTCGGGGACATCGAGCACCCTACGGCGCTGCTCACCAGCACGGAGTGGTATCAGAATGAGAACGGAGGCCAGTTCCCCTGCGCGAACAACCCCCTCCTCTTCGACCTTTTTCCGGAACTCGAGTACGACAGCTGGTTGACCATCGGGATTGACGGTCCGCCGGACCCCACCCTCGTGCAGGACTGCCCGCAGGTGGTGATGAGCAATGGGAGCCCGTTTGCCACCGAATTCGAGAACGGCCAAAGCTTTGTCATCGACGACCAAATCGGGAGTGCGTGGTTCGTCGTCCCGTCCAACAGCAATGGCCTGCCGGATGAGGACGGTCGGGTGCTGCTCGCCCAGCTGACCACCGACGGAGACTTGGATGGCGTCCTGTACATGCAAGTCTTGCCTGGTGGCGTGGGCACGCTGGCCCAGATCATGGAGTTGCCGCTGTATGGCGATTGTGATGAGATTGCCCTGATCGATTGTCCCGAGGCCATTGAAGCGGTGGAATACGGCGGGTGCGAATGGGGTTTCGAGGTGTCCAACTTCCAGGCCGGGGAGACGGCGACGTGGACCTTCGGAGACGATGTCGTCTCGGGAGGCCATTACGCCGAGTATGTCTTTGGCGGGGATGGGCAGTATCCGGTCACGGTGAGCTTTTCTTCGGACGTCTGTCCAGAGGGCGTCACGCTCGAAACGACGGTCGAGGTGGACGGATGCAGCGAGCCGGATTGCTCCCTGGAGCTGCTGGTCGACAGTCTCGACAATGACAGCGTCATCATCGTGACGCCGACTGGATTTCCGATGGATGTGGAGCTCATCTACTCCTTGAACGGGGAGGTGTTCCAGGAGGGCGGATGGGCCATGACCTTGCCCTATGGCATTGGAAACGAACCCTGGCAGGTCTGCGTGCAGTATGTGAGCGAGGACTGTCCCGACGGCGTTGTGGCCTGCACGGGGTCCGAGGACTACGAATCGGGGTGTCCCGATGAGATCTGGGTCGGCGGTGCCGAGTGCGAATTCATCTTCAGCATCTGCGACTACACGGAAGGAGAGCAGGTGTTCTGGGAATTCAGCGACAGCACCACCGCCGAAGGCCATTTCACGTGGCACACCTTCGAGGAGAATGGGTGGTATGAGGCCTGTGCGACTTACGTGAGCCCTTCTTGCCCGGACACGACTGTCCTCTGCACTTGGGTCGATGTGGGGGATTGCGCCTGCCTGGAAGAGGAGGATGCTGACCTCATGTGGATGCCGGACAGCACCGGGGATTGCTCGGGATGGTTCCTGTTGGAGATGATGCAACCGGATGGCTACAGCATTTTCTGGGACTATGGGGATGGCGCTTCTGACACCGGATACTTTCTGTGGTCAGAGCACCAATACGCCGAGAGCGGAACGTATGAGGCGTGTGCTACGGTCACGAGTCCAGCCTGTCCGGAGGGGTCCACGTGGTGCATCGAGGTGATCGTGGAAGACTGTCCGGGTGTGACGTGCGAATTGGACATCGTGGTGGATTGGACTGACCCGGAAGCGGGTTGGGCACTGCTCATCGCCGATGGGGCGCCGGAGGGCGCCGTGGTTGAATGGTTCAATGAGAACGGAGACCTGATCGCCACGGGGGAAGTGGCGGACCTCGTGGATGTGGGGGGAACGGTCTGTGCCAGCTACGAGACTCCGGAATGTCCAGAAGGGGTGGAGGCCTGCGTGGAGCTGGAACCTTGGGAGCCGGCGGAATTCGAATGTGACCTGTTCATCGAAGCCACTCAAGAAGCCGACGGCAGTTGGACCCTGAATGCCGTGACGGACTCCGTCCAGGGTGACGATTTCATCTGGACGTTGTCCGATGGTTCCATCCTCAATGGACAGGATATCAACCACTTCTTTGCGACCGGTGCCGAGATTGAGACCGCGTGTGTGACGGCCACATTCTGGGACTGTGACGAGGTCCTGACCGAATGCGTCGACCTTGAAAACGGGGGCGCCTTTTCCTGCGAGGAGGTCGAGGTGACGCTCGAGGGGGAGACGCTGGCCGAATTGCTGTTCGGGTTGGACATGATCTGGACGTTGTACGGAGACCTGTTTGACCTCGAAGGGGAGTTGACCCTGGATCCGGAGGAGGAGGAGCCGGGCACGCTGGTGCTCTGCTTGCCGCCGGGGTGCTACGGCATGTCTTTCGACATGCAGGGGGTGCCCGGTCTGGAGGGATTGCCCGGGATGACCCTGTCGCTCGAAGTGGGCGACGAGGATGAAATCGAGGTGGATCTGTCCGTCCTGGAGGGCTTGGTCGAGCTGGAATTCGGGGTGATGACCGATTGTGGCAGCAGGGTGTTGGAGACCGGATCGCCGGTTGGTGGCCTTCTGCTTCACCCGAATCCTGTGGAATCGAGGCTGTTTGTGACATGGCCGGAGGCCGCGCCGGCCGGGGGATTGACCTGGCGCTTGCGCGATGCGACCGGCCGGATGGTCAGCCAAGGAATCTCGCCGGTCCGCCGGTGGGAAGTGGACCTCGGTTCGCTCGCCACGGGCAGCTACCTGCTCGAGGTTGAGGGGAGTGCCGCCCGTCAAGTGGGCCGGGTGATGGTCGCCCGCTGAGGACGGCCTATTTTCGCGGGAATCCGGCATGTCCGGGGTCCGGCTGATCGGGCTCCTGCCCCGCCGGGAGACCCTGCGTCCGCATGAACTACAAGCGATTCAACGACTATGCCGGATGGGCGGTGTGGCTGGTGGCCACCATCGTCTATCTCCTGACCATCGAACCGACCGCCAGCTTTTGGGATTGCGGGGAGTTCATCGCTTCGGCTTACAAGCTGGAGGTCGGACACCCTCCCGGCGCTCCGATGTTCATGCTGATCGCGCGCCTCTTTTCGATGTTTGTTCCGGCGGTGTACGCTGCGACGGCGGTCAACGTGATGAGTGCGATGGCGAGCTCGTTCACCATCCTCTTCCTGTTCTGGAGCATCACCCACTTGGCGCAGAAGCTCAGCATGACACGCTGGACGGAGGGCCAGACCGAGCCGACGTCCGCCCAGCGTTTGGCCATCCTCGGCAGTGGTGCTGTGGGGGCCTTGGCCTACACGTTCAGCGACAGTTTTTGGTTCAGTGCCGTCGAAGGCGAGGTGTATGCTCTGAGCTCCCTGTTCACAGCGCTCGTTTTCTGGGCCATCCTCAAATGGGAGTCCCGCGCTGAAGAGCCGGGCAACTTGCGGTGGATCGTGCTCATCGCGTACCTGATGGGCCTGTCGATCGGCGTCCACTTGCTCAACCTTCTCGCCATCCCGGCCATCGTGGCGGTGTACTACTTCAAGCGCAACGAGTTCAAGTGGCCCACCTTCATCGGGGCACTGGCCCTGTCGCTGGCCCTGTTGCTGTTCGTTCAGTATGGTCTGATCCAGGGCTTCGTGAAGCTGGCGGCGCGTTTTGAGTTGGCGTTCGTCAACAGCTTCGGCCTGCCCTTCAATACGGGCGTCGTGGCGTACGTGCTGCTCGTCACCGGCCTCCTCGTCGGGGCCCTGTGGTACAGCCGGAAGAAGGGGTGGTGGCAACTCAACGTCTCCGCCCTGTCGGTCGCGATGATCCTCGTTGGCTACAGCACCTTCGCCCTCATCGTGGTGCGGTCCGCGGCCAACCCGCCGATGGACGAGAACAACCCGGAGAACCTCTTTGCCCTGCTCGCCTATCTGAACCGTGAGCAGTACGGAGACCGTCCCTTGGCCACCGGCCAGTACTGGAACTCCCCCAACGACATGGAGGATCCTTACGAGGACGGCACGCCCACTTATTTTCCGAGTCACAGCGTCTACAAGAAGCGTGGGACGATGGACAGTCGGGTGGCCACGTTCCGGGAGCGTTTCGCGGCCGAGAAGTACATCGAGGAGAACGAGGGCAGCTTCACGATCCAGCAGGAGTACGTCGACAGCGGAGAGAAGAAGAATGGACTGCCCCAGTACGACAGCCGGTTCACCATGGTCTTCCCGCGCATGTATTCGAGCCAATCGAACCACATCCGCGAGTACAAGAAGTGGTCGAACTACAAGGGCTGGAATGAGGACGTTGCCTTTACGAGCCCTCTCGATGGCGAGCCCCGCGATGCACAGGCCTTCGAACTCCATCTGGCGTCCCGCATCCTCGGGGGCAGCATGGGCAAGGATGAATTGAATCGCACGCTCAACAACCTCTACCGTTCGTTCGGACAGCGGTTCGGCGCGGGCTATGAAGTGCGCTCTGGCAAGGAAATCATCGTGGGCCGTGGCAATCAGGCGCGCCTGGCGGATCTCAGCAGTTCCGAAGTGCGGCGCACGCTGGCCCAGCTGATGGTGGAGGACCTCTCCAAGGGCCTCGACCGGGGCCGGACGTACGCCCAGACCATCCAGCGGTCGCTCAACGGCCTCGAACAGCAGATCCGGGCCACGACCCAGCGGGCCAACCGGACCCGTTCGGCGGAGGACATCCGTGAGGTCCAGCGCCTTCAAGGACAGGCCGACCGGTATCATGAGTTGCTCGTGCCCTCTCAGGCGGAGAACCTGCGATTCTTCACCCGCTACCAGGTGGGCTGGATGTACCTGCGTTACTTCATGTGGAACTTCTCCGGCCGCCAGAACGACACGCAAGGCCACGGGGATTTCATGGACGGCAACTGGCTGTCCGGCGTGGACTTCATCGATGCCGAGCGCCTCGGCAGCCGGGACAACGTGCCCACGGCCCGGGAGGAGGACAAGGCGCACAACCGTTTCTATCTGTTCCCGCTCTTGTTGGGCCTCATGGGCCTGGTGTTTCAGGCCATCCGTGGATGGAAGGATTTCACCGTCACCGGGTTGCTCTTCCTGCTGACCGGCTTCGCCATTGTGGTGTACCTCAACCAGTATCCTTTCCAACCGCGTGAGCGGGACTACGCCTACGTGGGCTCTTTCTATGCCTTCGCCATCTGGATCGGACTCGGGGTCTATGCGCTGTTCGACATGGCAGGTCACCTCAAAGGCCGGGACCTCGGCTTGGCTGCCGGCGCACCGCTGGCGCTCGCCGCCCTCCTGTTCGGAGTGGAGGCCGCCACGGGTGGGGACCACACCCTGAGTTACGCCTTGATGTACCTCGCTGTCCTGTCCGCTCTCTTGATAGGGCTCGCCCATGTGGTGGGCCGCTCCGGCAACGAAGGGCTCAATGCCGCCGTCTTCTCGGGCCTGCTTCTGCTGGTGCCGCTCCAGATGGGGGCTGAGGGATGGGACGACCACAGCCGGGCCCGCCGCAGCACGGGCGTGGACATGGCCAAGAATTACCTCGACAGTTTGGCGCCCAACGCCATCCTGTTCACCAACGGGGACAACGACACCTTCCCCCTCTGGTACGTCCAGGAGGTCGAGGGATACCGCACCGATGTGCGCATCGTCAACCTGAGCTTGCTCAACACCGACTGGTACGTCGAGCAGATGAAGCGCCGCGCCTATGACAGCGCACCCGTGCCGATCCGGATGGGGGAGGAGCAGTACCGGCAGGGCACCCGGGACATCGTGCTGATGGACCCGCCCCAGGACCCGAACAACCCGTATGTGGACATCGAGGCGGCCATGCAGGTGGCCCTCGATGATGCGGATCAGGTGGACTATGGGGGTGGCCGCAAGTATGCGCACCTGCCGTCCAACAGCTTCAGCGTGCCGGTGGACAGCGCCTATGCCGTGAGCTCCGGCTTGGTCCTGCCTGAGGAGAAGGACCGCATGGTGGACGCCCTGGAGTGGACCATCACCGATGGCAATGGGACCCCGCGCCAGTACGTGCTCAAGAACCAGTTCATGGTGATGGAGATCCTGCGCAACAACAATTGGGAGCGCCCGGTCTACTTCGCAGTGACCATCGGCCCGGACAGCTATGTCGGCCTGCAGGACTACTTCCGTCTGGAGGGCCTCGCCTGGCGCCTCGTGCCGGTCAAGTACGGTTCGCGCGGCGGCCAGCCCGTTGGCATCGCCCGGGACATCATGTACGAGAACGTTATGGAGAAATTCCAATGGGGCGGCATGGACGCCGAGCGGGAGATCTACATGGACGAAAACAACCGCCGGATGGCGACCAACATCCGCCTGCAGATGACCAATCTGGCCGAGGGCTTCACCAAGGCCGGAGCGCCGGAGCGTGGCCTTGAGGTGCTGGACCTCCTCCTGCGGACCACGCCCTCGCACAATGTGCCGTATTCGCGGGTCATGTTGCCGGTGGTGGAGCTGCTTTCCGAGATGTCCTTGGACTCTTCCCTGCCGGAAGCGGAGCGGACCAAGGCGGGTCAGCTCGCCAAGCAGGTGGGCACCGAGCTCTTCACGGACTTGACGGAGGACGTGACCTACTTCCTGTCGCTCGAGGATGACTTCTACGTCTCTTCCGAGCAGAGCATCCAGGTGGCGATGGCGGTGAGCCAGCGCGTGGCCGGTGCCCTGCAGGACGCCCTGCCCGAGGACGCCGATGTGGCGGCCATGGGAGAGCGGATGCAGCAGTTGCGTGCGGACAATTCAGCCCGCCAGCGCGGGGAGTATTCCGATCCGCCCACCTTCGATCCAGACGCCGGACGCTGATGGCGACGACGGGGGCGAGGGTGGCCATCCTGGCCAGTGGAGCAGGCACCAACGCCGAGCGGCTCATGCGCGCTGCCTCTGGTGCGCCGGATGTCGAAGTTGTGCTCGTTGGGTGCAACCGGCCGGATGCGGGGGTCCTCCATCGCGCTGACGCATGTGGCGTGTCCACTTGGGTGTTCGACCGCAGCGCTCTTCTGAGCGGCGAGGTGGAAGCCCGATTGCGTTCCCTGGAGGTCAACTTCGTGGCCTTGGCCGGCTTCCTGATGAAGATTCCGGAGTCATTGGTGTTGGCGTTTCCGGGCCGGATGCTCAATCTCCACCCCTCCCTGCTTCCGGCCTTTGGCGGCCAGGGGATGTACGGCCACCACGTGCACCGTGCGGTGGCGGAGGCCCTGGCGGCCGGCACCGTCCAGGAGACCGGCATCACACTGCATTGGGTGGATGCGGAGTACGACACTGGAGCCCCCTTCTTCCAGGCCGTTGTGGCGTTGGACCCCGCGGATGATGCCGGGGCTGTCGCGGAGCGAATCCAACGGTTGGAGTCGGAACACTACGCGCCGCAGACCTTGCGCGCCATCCGGGAATCGCTATCCTTGTCGGACCCGGCTGCGGGTTGATTCTCCGACATGCAACTGAACTGGACTGAACTCCTCAAATCGACCATGGTGATGTTCGCCGTGATCGACATCGTGGGCTCCATTCCCTTCCTGCTCGACATCAAGAAGAAGACGGGGGACATTCACGCGGAAAAGGCGAGCGTCGTGGCGTTGGGCATCATGCTCGCTTTTCTCTTCCTCGGGGAGGGGGTGATCAACTTCTTGGGCATCGACGTCAATTCCTTTGCGGTGGCAGGCTCCATTGTCATGTTCTTCATGGCGCTGGAGATGATCCTGGGCATTACCCTCTTCAAACAGAACGCGGAATCGATGAAGACCGCGACCATCGTGCCGGTCGCCTTTCCGTTGATTGCGGGAGCGGGCAGCATGACCTCCATCATTTCCCTCCGGGCGGAGTTTGCTGCCGTCAACATCGCCATTGCGATCCTCATCAACATGGCGTTGGTCTACCTCGTCCTGCGCCTGACCGGTCGGATCGAGCGCGCCCTGGGGGAAGGGGGCATCGCCGTCCTGCAGAAGGTGTTCGGGATCATCCTTCTCGCCATCGCGGTGAAGCTGTTTTCCGCCAACGCTGCCCAGCTCTTCCAAGCCCATGCCTGATCCCGTCGTGATCCACACCGACGGCGGTGCTTCGGGCAATCCGGGTCCCGGGGGCTATGGCGCCATCCTCCAATGGGGTGGTCACCGCAAGGAGTTCACCGCCGGCTATCGCATGACGACCAACAACCGCATGGAGCTCCTCGCGGTCATTGTCGCCCTCGAAGCGCTGAAGCGAGACGGCACCGAGTGCTGGGTGGTGAGCGACAGCAAATACGTCATCGACTCCGTCGAGAAGGGGTGGGTGTTCAATTGGGAGAAGAAGGGCTTCAAGGGCAAGAAGAATCCGGACCTCTGGCAGCGGTTCCTCAAGGTCTATCGGCGCCACAAGGTGCGGTTTGATTGGGTCAAGGGCCACGCCGGCAATCCGATGAACGAGCGGGCGGATCACCTCGCCGTGACGGCTTACCAGAAGAAGGGCCTGCTCATCGACGACGGCTACGAGGCCACACTCTGATCAGCGGAAACCATGTTGTTCCAGGGCGTCCGTAACCCATCGGATGCGCCGGTATTTGTTCGGTGGTGTGGCGTGGACGGCTGCGGCCGGTCCGTGGTCGCCCTCCGGAAGGGTCAAGCCGATGGCGCAGAGGAACAGCCCTTGACCCGAATAGCGCGGCGCCTTGGCGGGGTCGACGCCCGGCGCGGCGTGTTCGTCCTCGCCGACGAGGGGATGCCCCGCCTCGGCGAGGTGGCGTCGGATCTGGTGGGTGCGGCCGGTGGTCGGTCGGATGTCGAGCAAAGTGGCTTCACCGTGGACCGGCAAGGGACCCGTGCCAAGGGCCCGCCACGCCGTGTGGCTGGGTTTTCCATCGATCGGTGTCTCCGCTTGACCGTCTTCGAGGCGGCCAGCAGCGAGGGCGAGGTACTGCTTGTCGACCTGGCGGTTGGCAAACGCCCGGCCCAAGGCCTCGGCCACGGGCAAGGTGAGGGCCACGCAGACCCATCCTGACGTGGCTCGGTCCAGCCGATGGGACGGGTGGGGTGAGGGCATGCCGTCGGGCCGTCTGGCCCTGAGGCCCTCTTGCTCGTCGTGCGATCCTTGCTGCGCGCGGTGGGCGATGAGACCGGCGAGGTGACGGACCCCGGGTCCACTGGTGGCGATGCCGGCTGGTTTCCAGACGAAGGCGAAGTCCGCCCCATCTGGACGGTGGAGGCGGAGCGGCCCGGGGTGAATCGCGCCAGGGTCGGGGGCGTCCTTGGCTTCGGGCCGGTAGTCGACCTGGTCGCCGGCCTGTACCCGCAGGGCGGTCCCTGCCACCTGGCCGTTGCAGTGAATCTCGCCGCGGTCGATGGCCTTGCGGCAGGATTTCCGGCTGGGGAGCCAGTCCGGGAAGAGACCGACGAGGGCCTCTTGCATCCGCTGGCCGGCCCGATTGGGCCCGATTCGAGCGGTTGCGGCGGCAAATTCCTTTGTGGATGTGGGTTCCCGGTCCATGGGTGGTCAAGTGTACGATGGCGGGCATCGTATTTTCGCACCATGAACATGGGTTCCGTCAAAACCGACCTGTATCAGGGTCACGACTACTACATGATGGATGACCTCTTGACCGAGGAGCACAAGTTGATCCGCGATGCGGCACGTGCCTGGGTGAAGCAGGAGGTCAGTCCGATCATCGAGGACGCCGCTGAAACGCAGGTCTTCCCCAAGCACATTCTGCCTGGTTTGGGCGCCATCGGGGCCTTCGGGCCGTATATCCCCGAGGAGTATGGGGGAGCCGGACTCGACCAGATTTCCTACGGCATCATCATGCAGGAGTTGGAGCGCTGTGACAGCGGTCTCCGCAGCACGGCCTCCGTGCAGAGCTCCCTCGTCATGTACCCCATTTGGAAGTATGGGTCTGAGGAGCAGAAGATGAAATACCTGCCCAAGCTTGCCACCGGTGAGATGATGGGCTGCTTCGGCCTCACCGAGCCGGATCACGGCTCGAACCCCGGAGGGATGGTCACGAACTACAAGGACGCTGGCGACGGCGAGCACGTGATCCTCAACGGCGCCAAGCTCTGGATTTCCAACGCGCCCTTTGCGGACATCGCCGTGGTCTGGGCCAAGAATGAGGAGGGTCGCATCCACGGCATTGTGGTGGAGCGTGGCATGGAAGGGTTCTCCACGCCGAAGATGACTGGAAAGTGGAGCCTGCGCGCCTCTGACACCGGAGAGCTGATCTTCGAGGACGTCAAGGTGCCCAAGTCGCACATCCTGCCCGGTCGCTCCGGCCTCGGTGCTCCGTTGAGCTGTCTCGACAGTGCCCGGTACGGCATTGCGTGGGGCGCCATTGGTGCCGCACTCGATTGCTACGACACGGCCCTGCGCTATGCCAAGCAGCGCGAGCAGTTCGGCCGTCCCATCGCGGGCTTCCAGTTGCAGCAGAAGAAGTTGGCCGAGATGATCACCGAGATCACCAAGGCCCAGCTCCTGACCCTCCGCCTCGGCCAGCTCCGGAATGAAGGCAAGGCCACGAGCGCACAGATTTCCATGGCCAAGCGCAACAACGTCGAGATCGCCATCAACATCGCCCGTGAGGCGCGCCAGGTCCTGGGCGGAATGGGCATCACCGGGGAGTACCCGATCATGCGTCACATGATGAATTTGGAGTCCGTGATCACGTACGAAGGCACGCACGACATCCACTTGCTCATCACCGGCCTCGACATCACCGGCGAGAACGCCTTCAAGTGAGGGCCTGAGCCCCACCCATGCCGGTTGCCACGGAAGCCCACCATCGCCGCATTGCGGAGATGACGTTCGCTTCGGTGTACCCGCACTGTGTCGCCAAGGTGGAAAAAAAGGGCCGCACGGTGGCGGAGCTCCATACTGTGCTCACTTGGCTGACCGGGTATTCGGATGCGCAATTGGCGGCCCATGTGGAGCGCAAGTCCACGTTTGCTGTGTTTTTCGAGGAAGCCAACGTCCACCCCAGGGCGGAAGAGGTCAAGGGGGTCATCTGCGGGTATCGGATCGAGGAGCTGGACAACGAATTGACCCGCCAAGTCAGGGTGCTGGACAAGCTGGTCGATGAGTTGACCAAAGGCCGGGCGATGAACCGCATCCTGCGGTCTGCAGGCTGATCAACCCTTGCAGGCGTCCGCGTCTTCCAGGAACGGCAGTTTCCGGCGGAACGCCATCATGTCTTCCTGGCGGAGTGTGGCCTGCAGTGTGGCGACAGATCCAGTCTCGAAGGTCTTGCCGGCCGGCCATGGGGGCGTATTGGTGTGCCCCATCACGGAGCGCTTGGACGGCCGCAGCCACCAGCCCCTCAGGCGGAGGAATGTCCGGGAACCCTTGTGATACGTTGACCGCCCCATGCTGTTGTGCCAGGGCGGACATTTCCGTGAAGATGGTGGTCCCCAGATGGGGCAGCTTGCTCTGCAGCTCCACCGTCACGAGATCAGTCGTCGAGGGTCTGCTTCACTTCGACCTCCTCGTAGGCTTCGATGATGTCGCCCACCTTGATGTCGTTAAACTTCTCCACGTTGAGGCCGCACTCGAGGCCTTTCTTGACCTCCTTCGCATCGTCCTTGAAGCGCTTGAGGGAGCCGAGCTCGCCGGTGTAGACCACGATGCCTTCGCGAATGACGCGGATGCCGTGGTTCCGGTGGATGGTGCCGTCGGTCACGAAGCAACCTGCAATCGTGCCCACCTTGGAAATCTTGAAGGTCTCGCGGATTTCGGCCGTGCCGGTGATGCGCTCCTCGATTTTGGCGGACAGCAGGCCCTCCATGGCCTCCTTCATCTCTTCGATGGCCTGGTAGATGATCGAATACAGGCGAATCTGGATGCCTTCCTTCTCGGCCAGCTTTCGGGCCGTTCCGCTTGGGCGCACCTGGAAGCCGATGATGATGGCCTCAGAGGCGGACGCCAGCAAGACATCGCTTTCAGAGACCTGACCCACAGCCTTGTGGATGACGTTGACCTGCACCTTCTCCGTGGTCAGCTTGAGCAGGGAGTCGGCCAAGGCCTCGGTGGAACCGTCCACGTCTCCCTTGATGATGAGGTTGAGTTCCTTGAATTCACCCACCGCAATCCGGCGACCGAGTTCCTCCAAGGTGACTTGCTTTTGCGTCCGGATGCCCTGCTCGCGCTGCAGTTGCTGGCGCTTTTGGGCGATGGCGCGGGCTTCCTTTTCGCCTTCGAAGATGTGGAATTCATCACCGGCGTTCGGCGCTCCGTCGAGTCCGAGGATGGACACTGGAGTCGAAGGACCCGCTTCCTTGAGGGTTTCGCCGCGCTCATTGGTCATGGCGCGCACCTTGCCGCTGTATTGTCCGGCCAGCATGGCGTCCCCCACACGGAGGGTGCCGGCAGAGACGATGAGGTTGGTCACGTATCCCCGGCCTTTGTCCAAGCTGGATTCAATGATGGTGCCCACCGCCCGCTTTTCCGGGTTGGCTTTGAGCTCGAGCAATTCTGCTTCGAGGGTCACTTTTTCAAGCAATTCAGCAATGCCCATTCCGGTCTTGGCGGAGATTTCCTGGCTTTGTGTCTTGCCGCCCCACTCCTCCACTTGGATGCCCAGCTCAGCGAGCTCGGTGCGAATCTTGTCGGGATTCGACTCCTCGCGGTCGCACTTGTTGATGGCGATGAGGAAGGGGATTTCTGCAGATTGGGCGTGGCTTATGGCCTCTTTCGTCTGCGGCATGACGGCGTCGTCGGCTGCCACGATGATGATGGCGAGGTCCGTGACTTGTGCACCACGGGCACGCATGGCCGTGAAGGCCTCGTGACCCGGGGTGTCGATGAAGGTCATTCGAGAACCGTCCTCCAGCTCCACGCTGTAGGAACCGATGTGCTGCGTGATGCCGCCGGCTTCACCGTCGATCACATTGGTGTTGCGGATGTAGTCCAGCAAAGAAGTCTTTCCGTGGTCGACGTGGCCCATGACGGTCACAATCGGAGGACGGGAAATGAGGTCGTCGTCACTGTCCACCTCCACTTCGATGGCCTCTTGGACCTCGGCGGACACGAAGTCCACGCCATAACCGAACTCCTCGGCGATGATGCCGATGGTCTCCTTGTCGAGGCGCTGGTTGATGGAGACCATCATGCCGAGTGACATGCAGGCGGAGATGACCTCATTGACGGAGATGTCCATCATCGTGGCGAGCTCGGAGGCCGTCACGAATTCGGTTAGTTCCAGCGTGTGGGCTGCCTCCATCTGGGCGAGTTGCTCACGCTCGGCCCGTTCGGCCTTGGCGTCGCGCTTGGCACGGCGGGTCTTGGCGCTGGCCTGGGTCTTCTTGCCTTTGCTCAGGCGGGCGAGCGTTTCCTTGATTTCCTTCTGGATGTCCTTGTCGGAAATCTCCTTTCGGGGGGCACCGGTTACCGTTCGGCCACGCTTGCTAGCCTGTTGTTGACCGGCGGCTTCCACATCGACCTTGGTGATGCGCTTCCGCTTGCGCTTCTCGCCGGCCGTGGTCGGTTTCTTTTCGACGGGCAGGTCGATCTTGCCCACGACTGTCGGGCCGCTGAGCTTTTCTGCTTTGGCCCGGACCACCTCAGCCTCCGGTTCGGCAGGTTCGGTGGGCTTGACGGGCTCTTTCTTGGCCTCTTCGACCACCGGAGCGGCTTCTGTTTTCGGTGCCTCCGGTTTGGCTGGAGCGGGCTGCTCCTTCTTGGCGGTCTTCTTGGCCTTTTTCGGGGCAACGGCATCGAGGTCCACCTTTCCGACCACCTTCACGGTGGACTCCGGCGGGGTTGTTTCCTTCTTCTCTTCTTCAGCCGGAGCCTCTTCTTCTGTCGGCGTCTCTTCCGCGACAGGTTCCGGAGCGGGTTCGGGTGTCGGGTCGGGTTCAGGAGCCGGTTCGGGCTCCGGAGCCGGAGCTGGTTCCGGTGTTGGCTCTGGTGCGGGTGCCGATGAAGCCTCGGCGACCTCCTCCGCCGTGGACATCTTGGATTCGACTGCCAGAGCCTCCATCTCCAGCAGGGTCTTTGACTTCTGCTTGGCCTTCTGCTTGGCCGCCTTCTCGTCGGCGAAATTCGCCCGGACCAGCGCATAGTGCTCCGGCTCCAACTTGGTGTTGGGCTTGCGTTCGACTTCGATTCCCTGGGAGGCGAGGAATTCGACGATGGTGTCCACCCCGAGGTTGAACTCGCGGGCGGCCTTGCTCAGGCGGACCGGTTTGGAGACGTCAGACATGTGTGGGGTTCCGGGAGGCTGGGATTGAGGGGCGAATGGGGTGGGGAATCAGGCGTCGAATTCGGCCTTGAGAATCTTGACGACATCCTCCACCGTCTCGACCTCGAGGTCGGTGCGGTTGGCGAGATCTTCGACGCTGAGGTTGAGGACGCTCCGGGCGGTGTCGCATCCGATCTTTTCGAGCTCCTCGATGATCCAGGCCTCGATTTCGTCGGCAAACTCCTTGAGTTCCACGTCGTCGATTTCAGTCTCGCCTTCGCGGTAGACGTCGATTTCGTACCCGGTCAGGCGGCCGGCGAGCTTGATGTTGTGTCCGCCCTTTCCGATGGCGAGGGAAACCTGGTCAGGCTGGAGGAAGACCTCAGCGCGTTCCCCCTTGATGGTGATGGAGGAAATCTTGGCCGGGCTCAGTGCGCGGGCGATGAGCAGCTGGTCGTTGGCCGTGTAGTTGATGACGTCGATGTTCTCGTTCTTCAACTCTCGGACGATGCCGTGGATGCGGGATCCCTTCATGCCGACGCAGGCGCCCACCGGGTCGACGCGGTCGTCATAGGACTCCACGGCCACCTTCGCGCGGTCGCCGGGGGCACGGACCACCTTCTTGATGGTGATGAGGCCGTCATAAATCTCGGGCACCTCCTGCTCGAACAGGCGGGCCAGGAATTCAGGCGCGGTTCGGGACAGCAGGATGCGCGGGTTGTTGTTGCGGATGTCCACCTCGGCGACCACAGCACGGACGGCGTCTCCCTTGCGGAAGAAGTCGCCGGGGATCTGCTGGTCGCGGGGCATGATCAGCTCGTTGTCGTCGTCATCGACGAGCAGAATCTCCCGCTTCCAGATCTGGTAGACCTCGGCGGAAATGATTTCGCCAACGCGGTCCTTGTACTTGCGGTAGAGGGCGTCCTTCTCCAATTCCATCACCTTGCCAGCGAGGTTCTGGCGCATGGACAGTACGTTGCGGCGGCCGAAGTGGGCCAGCTTGATTTCCTCGGAGACCTCTTCGCCGACTTCGAAGTCGTCCTCAATCTTGAGGGCGTCGCTCAACGCGATTTCCGCGACGGGATCCTCGACCTCACCGTCTTCCACAATCTCGCGGTTGTGCCAAATCTCGAGGTCGCCCTTTTCGGGGTTGATGATGATGTCGAAGTTGTCGTCTGCACCGTACTTCTTGATGATCATGTTGCGGAACACCTCCTCGAGGATGCCCATCATGGTCTCGCGGTCAATGCTCTTCAATTCCTTGAACTCCCGGAAGGAGTCAATCAGGTTCACCGTATCCATTATTGCTTGAATGAAATCTTGACTTTGGTGGTGGCGATGCTGTCCCAGGCCAATTCGTGCCGGTCCGTCACCCATTCTTTGGCCTTTCGGCCTTCGATTCTGCGTTTTTCCTTGTGTTCGACGACGATGCCGTCGTCCCCGACCGTGGTCAGGGTGCCTTCGACGCTGTGGCCGTCGTGAAGCTGCACCTTCACCCCGCGCCCGACATTCTTGTCGTATTGCGGGCGGAGTTTGAGGGGCTGGTCCAGACCCGGCGTGGAGACCTGCAGGGCGAAGTCCTGCACGTCGCGGTCGAGTCGGCCCTCGATGAGCCGGGAAATCTCGACGCACCGGGAGATGGGCATGCCGTCCGGGGCATCCACGAGGACGCGGATGTCCGCTCCGTCCGAGACGGACACATCCACGAGGAAACCGCCCTGATTTTCAAGGTGTTCCTCGACCCAATTCCGGATGTCGTTCTCGTTGATCATGTCGTCGTACCGAACGAGGGGCGAAGAAGAAGGGGGGCTTGCGGCCCCCCTTGTCATCCTGTCAACCCATCGTCGACCGTGCGAAAGTAGGCAAAATCCCGTGGACTCCGCATCCCGGCGCCGGGGGGACCACTCCATCTTTGTGCCATGTCGCATGTTCTTCGAATGATCGCGGAAGGGGAGCACCAACAACAGGACTTCAAGACGCGCATCGACGACAGCCGGAAAATCGCCCGGACGCTGGTGGCCTTTGCCAACGCGGATGGGGGGCGCCTGCTGGTCGGGGTGAAGGACAACGGCACGGTCAGCGGTGTCAGGGTGGATGAAGAGCTGCACATGATTGAGGCCGCGGCGGAGATGTACTGTCAACCGGCCGTGGAGTTCAGGACCCAGGTCTGGAAGGCCGATGTACGGAGTGTGCTGGAGGTGGTGGTCGAGCCCTCGCGCCAGCGGCCCCATCGCTCAGAGGATGAGGAGGGGCAATGGAACACCTATCTCCGGCTGGAGGACGAGAACATCCGGGTCAACGCCGTTCTGTCCCGTTGCTGGGACCACCGCTTTCGGGTGGATCGTCCGGCCTTCGAATACGATCGGCACGTTGGCCGCCTCTTCCGCACTTGGCGCAAGGGGAAGCTTCTCGGCTTCCGCCAGATTCTGCGCACCGTTCGGCGCTCCGCTCAAGCCACCGAGGATTTGCTGGCCCTGCTGGTCGGTTGGGGCATTGTCGAGATGGTGTTGGGCGACCGAAACTTCATGTATGGCCTGGCCGACGAACAGGCGCTCGAAAATCTGGAGACGAAGGGCCCGGCCCTCTTTGACCTTTCCGTGCTTCCACCCTCGCCACGCGTTCGACGATTGAAGCCGCGGGGTGTCCGGCCCGTGGACCCGCGTGCATTGCCTCCGGATGTCTGACCTTCGTGCCGCACAATAAATCCTCGTCCCCGACGGTTTCGATGATGCATTCACTTCTCATGGCCCTGACGATGATTCGGCTTCGTGTCCTTCCTGCCCTCTTGCTTTGCGCGGTGGTGTGGGATTCGGTGCCTGCCCAGATTGCGACGGGAACGTGGCGGGACCACCCCAACTTCACGCGGTGCGTCGACGTGGCGGCCTCGGCCGAGTTGGGGCTGGCTTTGGTGGCCGCTGAAACGGCCGTGTTTGCCCTCACGCTGGATGACAGCGGATCGCCGACCGGGGAAACCCAGCGGTTCGGCAAGGCCGAGGGCCTGAGTCGGGCCGACATCAGCACGGTGGCCCTGGCTTCCGACCCAGGCTCGGCCATCGTGGCTTACACCGAGGGCACCTTCGACCTCGTCCGCCTCGATGCGGACGGCGCCCTGTCCGATGTGGTGTCCGTGACCGACGTGTCTGAGGCCGACCTGCTCGGCAGCAAACGGCCTCATCGACTCGTGGTGGATGGGGACCGCCTGATGCTCTGCACCGACATCGGGGTCGTAGAATATGATCTCGCCGCCGAGGAAGTCCGCGACACCTGGAAACTGGAAGCCGGTGGGGTCGCCCTCTCGGTGCGGTCGGTGGCCCGCAGTGGCGATCAGTGGTGGGCGGCCACCTCCTCTGGATTGTGGACGGCACCGGTCGGATCGCCGTTTCCGGGCAATCCTGCCACTTGGTCACCGGCAGGATTCGTCGGGGCCGACCTGATGGATTTGCTTTCCCTTGAATCCGGTGGATTGGTTGCTCTCGAACGCCGGGAAGGGCCAGATGCAGTCTGGTGGACCCCTGCCGGGGTCGAATGGACTGAGGTGTCCGCCGGTTTCGACGAGGCTTGGCTCCGGCTCGCGGCGGATGGCAATCGTTTCTGGGCATCGACTCCCTTCGGCATTGTCCAGTGGGAGTCGGATGGAGAGCCCGGGGCGGTCCGCTCCCAGGCCGGCAATGTGTACTTCGAGCCCAACGGCTTGGATGCTTCGGCCCAAGGACTGTGGTTGGCCAATGAGCATTCAGGAGTGCTCCGCCTCGATGCGATGGGAGAGGCCTTTGATGGTCCCCTTGCGCCCAATGGACCGCGAAGCAATGCGTGCATTCGCTTGGATGCCTGGAACGAATGGCTCTGGGTGGCGTCCGGCGGAACTGACGCCGCCGGGGTGCCACTCTATCGGCAAGAGGGATTCAGTGGCCGCCGTGGGACGTGGTGGCGGCAGATTGCCCCGCCGGATGGTGAAGTAGGAGGCGATGGTGTGCAGGACCCGATGGACGTCAGCATCCACCCTCTCGATCCCGAGGTGGCCGTGTTCGGTAGCCTCGAGGAAGGCTTGATTGAGATTGCGGGCACCGAGATTCGGGACTTTTGGAACCCGGGCAATTCTCCCCTCGAGTGGAATTCCAACTGGAGTTCAGAGCGTTGTGCCGTGTCCGCGCTCGACTTCGACCGCCAAGGCAACCTCTGGGTCGCCAACGAAGGCACCGAGCACCCCTTGAAGATGCGGGATGCAGATGGAGAGTGGCACGTCTTCGAGCTGGAGGGGTTGGGGCCGTCGACCCGCTTCACACGGCTGCTGGCCACCCAGGGCGGTCAGGTTTGGATGGCCCTCGGTGAGGGGCGTGGTCTGGCGGTCATGTCCACGGCTGGGACGCCTGGCATTGCATCGGATGATGACTTTCGCATTCTAGGTCAGGGCGAAGGAGAGGGCGGCTTGCCGAGCTCGTTTGTTTATGCTCTGGAAGAGGACCTCGATGGCGAGGTCTGGGCAGGCACGTTGCAAGGGCCTGCGGTGTTCTATCAGCCGTCCGGGCTGTTCGGAGCCGATCCGATTGATGCCCAGCAGATCCTGATCGAGCAGGATGGCAATTTCCAGTTCCTCCTCGAGACGGAGACGGTCTGGGACATTGCCCTCGACGGGGGCAACCGGAAGTGGGTGGCCACGGTCAACAGCGGGGTGTTTCTCTTGTCCCCGGATGGTCGGGAGCAGGTCGCCCATTTCACGGCGGAGAACAGCCCTTTGCCGTCCAATGAGGTCTACGATGTGGCCATCGACCAATCCAGCGGGCTCGTCTATTTCGCCACCCCGAACGGGGTCACGAGCTTCCGGGGGACGGCCACCAATTTCGTTTCCGAACTGGGCCAAGCATCCCTGACCATTTTCCCCAATCCCTGGCGGCCCGAGCACCCGCCGGCCGTCACGATTGACGGTTTGGCCTTCGGGTCCGAGGTGCACATCGTGGATGCGGCTGGAAGGCGGATTCGTCAACTGGAGAGTACCGGTGGTCGCGCAGTGTGGGACACCCTGGACGACGAGGGGCGACCGGTTCCAGAAGGGGTGTATTTCGCGTTGGCCGGAGAGGCGGACAGCCGGTCGGGAGGGTCGGGCAAAATGGTCATCTTGCGGTGATGCGAAGCGCTTGGCCTCTTCTCCTCGTTTTGTTGGTTCTGCCCGCTCTCTGCAGTGCGCAGGACAATGGGGGGTGGTGGCGTCAGCTGTTCAAGCCGGCCGCTTCTGCGCCTGAAGCGGAGGCCCCCGCGGAAGAGACCGCGGAGGACTCGGACGTCACTCCTTGGCCCGGAGATGCCAAAGGGGTGGTCCCCGAGGCGGAGAGCCCAGAGCCTCACGTGAACGACATGACCGTGGACTCCATGAAGGATGTCCCTGAGGGCATTCGGGGGAGTGTGACTTGGGAGATCCCGGCCGAAATCCTCGCGTTGGACAGTGGCCGCCCTGAGGCGAAGGACATCCGGATTCCCGGGTTCCGGGTCCAGCTGTTCATGGGCAAACTCGACAGTGCCAGGCAACTCAAGCGCAGCTTGGAACTGGAGGAGTTGGACCAACCGATGCATGTGACGCCATATTCACCGCTCTTTGGGGTGACGGTCGGAAACTTCACCACCTCGCTGGCTGCACACCGTGTCCGGGAGGCGTGGCGCCCCCGCTTCCCCAATGCCTTGGTGGTGCCCCTCGACCTGCCCCTCGATGCGGTGTTCCCGGCGGGGAGTTCTCCGGCCCATGGCCCCCATTTGTCACCTACACACCGGGATTGAAACTTCTCGCTCAATCCGTGGCCCAGTCGCGGTTTGGACTCTACATTTGCCCGCGAAAATCAAGCGGCACAACATGTTTGGAATCTTGAGCGCGAAGCGGCGCCTTCCTGTGGCAAGGGGGCTGGCTTCCATCATGGCAGTAGCCATGCTCAGTGCGCCCTCCGCAGCGACGGCGGGCATTTGGGATGAAGGCAACATCGAGAACGGGCAAGCCCTGTTCAATGCCAACTGTGCATCCTGTCACAAGGTGACCAATGAGGTCCTGGCAGCGCCGGGCCTCGCGGGCATCGCGGACCGCTGGGGTTCCAGCGAGGAAATCTTGGTCCAGTGGATCCAGAATCCCCAGGCTGCGGCCGCCACCGGCGACCCCTATGTCAAATCCCTGGTCGACCGCTACGTCGGCACCTATGGCTGGATGACCGCGCAGGCGGTGAGCGCCGACGATGTCAAGGACATCATGGCTTACGTCCAGAATCCGCCGGATGTGGTGGCCACAGCCGACACCGGAACGGATTGTCCGACCATCTACGATGCCCTCGAGGAGGAGCAGGGTGCCAACGGAACGATTTGGTTTCTCATCCTGCTGACCCTGTTCCTGATCATCGCGTTGAGCGCCGCCACCGTTCGCCGCAGCCTGGAGCGTGCCGCTCAGGAAGTGGCTGAGGACGATGACGCGCCCTACGTGGTTCGTCTCCGGGCTTGGGCCTGGGACAACATCGCCTTCGTGAGCATTCTCGGCCTGTTTGTGGTGGCCTACCTCGTGGTCATTGGCTATCAGGGCCTGATGGGGGTGGGCGTTTACCAAGGCTACACCCCCGACCAGCCGGTCAAGTTCATCCACAGCGTCCACGTCTGTGAGAACGAGGTCGACTGCCAGTACTGCCACCACAGCGCCTACGAGAGCAAACACGCCGGCATCCCGTCCACCAACGTCTGCATGAACTGCCACAAGGCGGTGAAGAAGGGCAGCCGCTACGGAGAGGTTGAGATCGGCAAGATCTACGCCGCCATCGGCTTCGACGCCGAGTCCGGCACCTACCTCGACGGGGAGGGCCAGAACGGCTACCAGAGCCCGCAGGACGATTTCCAGGGCAAGCCCCTGAAGTGGAACAAGGTCCACAACCTGCCGGACCACGTCTTCTTCAGCCACCAGCAGCACGTTGTGGTCGGCGGCCTCGAGTGCCAGAATTGCCATGGCGATGTCGGCAAGTTCACCGTGGGCCGCATTGCCCCGGTGGAAGAGATCAACGGCTTGGTGGACGACTTCCCCGGCCTGATTGAATTGTCCAAGCCCACCCTGACGATGGGGTGGTGCATCGAGTGCCACAACAAGGCGGAGATCAGCTTCGCCTCCTCCGGCTACTACGAGGACATCCACGAGCGCCTCAAGGATGACCTCCGTGGCAACGAGGAGCTCCGGAAGTATTTGGAAGACGAAAAGACGACGGTCAAGGAACTCGGCGGATGGGAATGCGCCAAGTGCCACTACTGATCATCTGAACGCAAATCGAGATCTGCCCCATGGCTGACAACAAGATTTACTGGTCCGGACTCGAGGAGTTGGACCGCACCCCGGAATTCGAGCAGCTCGAATCCCAGGAGTTCCCCGCCGAGCGGCCAGTGGACGAGTTCCTCGCCGACGATCGGCTTCAGCGCGCCAACACCGGGCGCCGGGACTTCCTCAAGTTCATGGGCTTCTCCGTGACTGCCGCCACGCTCGCTGCCTGCGAGACGCCGGTGGTCAAGTCGATTCCTTACACCAACAAGCCCGAGGAGATCACCCCGGGTGTCGCGAACTACTACGCCTCCACTTATTATGACGGCCACGATTACGTGGACGTCCTGGTGAAGACGCGCGAAGGCCGTCCGATCTTCGTCAAGAGCAACACCGAGACGGGATACGGCCGGGTCAACGCCCGCGTCAACGCGTCCGTCCTTGGTCTCTACGACTCCGCCCGCCTTCAGGCTCCCCAGCTCAACGGTGAGGCCACCGACTGGACCACCCTCGACGGAGCGGTCCAGAAGGGCCTGTCCGGAGCCGGTCGCAAGGTCCTGCTGACCGGCACGGTGATGAGCCCGAGCCACTCCCGCGCCATCGCCGCTCTGGCGGAAGCCACCGGTGTCGAGCACGTCCAGTGTGATTCCATCAGCTACGGCGCCATTGTCGAAGCGGCCGAGAAGGACTTCGGACGCCGGGTCTTCCCGTCTTACGATTTCGCCAACGCGAAGACTGTGGTCTCCCTCAACGCCGACTTCCTCGGCACGTGGGGCGACACAGTCTGGTACACGACCGAATGGGCCAAGACCCGCCGTCCGGAGGATGGGGCCATGAGCGTCTTGCACGCCTTCGAGAGCGGAATGTCCCTCACGGGATCCAACGCCGACCGCCGCACCCGCGTCAAGCCCTCCCAGCAGGGCAACGTGGCCGCCGCCCTGCTCAATGAGATCAACGGTCAGGGCCATGTGGCTGGACTCGACGAGGCCATCCTCGCCGGTGTGAAGGCGGCTGCAGCCGACCTGAAGGCCGCCGGAGCCAACGGCCTGGTGGTCGCCGGAGACAACGACGTCGCCACACAGTGCATCGTCAACGCCATCAACGTGGCGCTCGGCGCCCTCGGCACGACCGTCAACATCAACGAGAAGGCCGCCCTGCATCAGGGCGATGACGCCGCCTTCGCCACCCTCGTGGAGGACATGAAGGCGGGCCGGGTGTCTGCCCTCATTGTGGACGGCACCAACCCGTCCTACCACGCTGTGGACGCTGCCGCCTTCAACGCTGGCCTCGACAAGGTCGCTTTCAGCGTGTCCACTGCGCTGTTCGCCGACGAGACCGCGAGCCGCTGCACGGCCATTGCCCCGAACCACCACTGGCTCGAGGCGTGGAATGACCTGCAGATTGACCCTGAGCGCATCGACATCGCCCAGCCAACCATCCAGCCGCTTTACGACACGCGCCACGCCACCGAAAGCCTGCTCGCCTGGGCTGGCCAGACCGTGGATGCGTACACGTTCCTGCGCCGGACGCACAATGCGGCTTACAGCGCCGAGGCCATGTACACCGACCAGGATTGGAACACCGGTGTCCACAACGGCTTCCTCGCCGTGGCGACTCCGGAAAAGGTGGCCGCTGCCTACAGCGGTTCCGCCCTCGCTGGCGCCTTGGCTGCTGTCAAGGGCCGCAAAGGGGGTGGCTTCGAGCTCGACCTCTACCGCAAGGTGACCATGGGAGACGGCCAGCAGGCCGGCAACCCGATGCTCCAGGAGACACCTGACCCGATCACCAAGACCACGTGGGACAACTACGTGACCATGGCCCGCGCGGACATGGAGGCGATGGGACTCAATACCTACATCGCCGAGAAGGATCCCGCCTCTGTGGTGAAGGTGACGGTCAATGGAACCTCCATCGAGCTTCCCGCCTTCCCGCAGCCCGGACAGCTTCCCGGCACGGTCGGCATCGCCCTCGGCTACGGCCGGGGCGCGGGCAACGAGGCCATCGGCAAGGCCGCCTACCAGGTGGGCGAAGGAGGAGACCACCTCGCGGATGCCGAGGGGAACCTCGTCCCGATTGGAAAGAACGCCTTTGGCTTGGCCGGCTCGGTGGAAGACCTCCCAGCCTTCTCCGCTTACGACGTGACCGTCCAAGCGACCGGCGAGACCCACCCACTGGCCTGCACGCAGCTGCACCACACCATCATGGGGCGTGACTCCGTGGTGAAGGAGACCACCCTCGACGGCTACCTGGCCGAAGCCGATGCGAAGCGTGGCGACGCCAGCTGGAACCGGGTGATCGGCCTCAACGTCCACGACGACATCAACGGCGACGGAGAGATCAATGCCCTCGACAAGAAGGCTGCCGGTGAGTTTGACCTCTGGCACGAGCATGCCGTCGACGGTGTCGGACACCGTTGGGGCATGGCCATTGACCTCACGAGCTGCATCGGGTGCAGCGCCTGTGTGACGGCCTGCCACATCGAGAACAACGTACCGGTCGTCGGAAAGGACGAGGTGCGCCGCCACCGCGACATGCACTGGATGCGCATCGACCGCTACTACGCGTCCGACTGGAGCAAGGAGCGCGGTGCTGAGGAAGGCCTCGGCGTCATCTCCACCTATGCCAAGATGGAGGAGCCGGGAGCCAACCCGCAGACGGTGCACATGCCGATGATGTGCCAGCACTGCAACCACGCGCCGTGCGAGACGGTGTGCCCGGTGGCGGCCACGACGCACTCCAACGAGGGCGTCAACCAGATGACCTACAACCGGTGCATCGGCACGCGCTACTGCGCCAACAACTGCCCCTTCAAGGTGCGCCGCTTCAACTGGTTCCATTACCCCGGATACGACAAGTTCCAGAACCTCAACCCGGCGCAGGACGCCATCCAGCGGATGGTGCTCAACCCGGACGTGGTCGTCCGGAGCCGCGGTGTCATGGAGAAGTGCAGCCTCTGCGTCCAGCGGACCCAGGGAGCCAAGCTTGAGGCCAAGAAGGCGGGAACGCCACTCGAGGACGGAAGTGCCATCACGGCCTGTGCTGAAGCCTGCCCGACCAACGCCATCACCTTCGGTGACCTGAACGACACCTCCAGCGAGGTGCGCGCCACGTACGACAACAACCGGACCTACCACGCCCTGGAGGAGATCGGCGTCCAGCCGAACGTCGCCTACCTGACGAAGGTCCGCAACACCCCCAACGCCTAAGCCATGCAGCAAGAAGCGGCCATTCGGGAACCCCTCATCCTGGGGAACAAGAGCTACAAGGACATCACGGACGATGTGGTGGGCCCCATCCAAGGCGCTGCGCCGCTCGGATGGAAGGTCATGATCACCATTTCCAGCATGGTGGCCTTCTACGGCGTCGGGTGCATCCTGTACCTGATTGGAACGGGCATCGGCGTCTGGGGTCTGAACAAGACCGTCGGCTGGGCTTGGGACATCACCAACTTCGTGTGGTGGGTCGGCATCGGCCACGCCGGTACGCTGATTTCCGCCGTGTTGTTGCTGTTCCGCCAGAAGTGGCGGATGGCCATCAACCGCTCTGCGGAGGCGATGACCATTTTCGCGGTCATCATGGCGGCCGTTTTCCCCGGCATCCACATGGGCCGGATTTGGGTGAGCTACTGGGTGCTGCCGCTGCCGAACCAGTTCGGATCGCTGTGGGTCAACTTCAACAGCCCGCTCCTCTGGGACGTGTTCGCCATCTCGACCTACTTCTCGGTGTCCCTCGTCTTCTGGTACATCGGCCTCATTCCGGACTTCGCAACCATCCGTGACCGGATGACCAAGCCGCTGCAGAAGAAGATTTACAGCATCCTGAGCTTCGGCTGGAGTGGCCGTGCCAAGAACTGGACCCGCTTCGAGGAGGTGAGCCTCGTGCTCGCCGGAATCGCCACCCCGCTGGTGTTCTCGGTGCACTCCATCGTCTCGATGGATTTCGCCACTTCCGTCATCCCGGGTTGGCACACGACCATCTTCCCGCCCTACTTCGTGAGCGGTGCTGTCTTCTCCGGCTTCGCGATGGTGCAGACGCTCCTGCTCATCATGCGGAAGGCGATGCACCTCGAAAACTACATCCACACCAAGCACGTGGAGTACATGAACATCGTGATCATCGTGACCGGCTCCATCGTGGGGGTGGCCTACCTGACCGAACTGTTTATCTCCTGGTATAGCGGCGTGGAATATGAGAGCTATGCCTTCATCAACCGCTTCAGTGGACCATACAGCATGAGCTACTGGGCCATGATGACGTGCAACGTGATCAGCCCGCAGCTCTTCTGGATCAAGAAAATTCGCCGCAGCCTGGTGGCCACGTTCATCCTGTCCATCGTGGTGAACATCGGCATGTGGTTCGAGCGCTATGTGATCATCCTCACCTCGCTCCACCGTGACTACGTGCCGTCCTCTTGGTCTGAATTCAACGCCACGAGCATTGACGTTGGCGTCTTCATCGGCACCCTTGGCATCTTCTTTACGCTCTTCCTGCTCTTCGCCCGGTTCTTCCCGGTGTTGGCCTTGAACGAGCTGAAGACCATCCTGAAGTCCAGCGGCGAGGAGCAGAAGCGCCTCCAAGCTGACGCCAAGTCCAACACCAACGCCTGATCTCATGGAATCCACCAAAAAGGTCTTCCACGTCATGTACGACGACGACGACAAGCTGATGGCGGCTGCCAAGGCTCTCGTCGCCAAGGGCATCCGCATCAAGGATGTCTACAGCCCGTTCCCGGTGCACGGCATCGACCCGGTGATTGGCATCAAGCGGACCCGCCTCGCCATCGCCTCTTTCATGTACGCCATGACGGGAACGAGCCTTGCCCTCTTCGGCATGTGGTACTTCATGATCCAGGACTGGCCGATGAACATCGGGGGAAAGCCGAGCTTCAGCCTGATTGAGAACCTGCCTGCCTTCGTGCCGGTCACGTTCGAATTCACGGTGCTCTGCGGTGCCCATGGCATGGCGATCACCTACCTGCTTCGCAACGGAACCCTGCCCGGCATGCCGGCCTCCAATCCGGACCCGCGCACCACGGACGACAAGTTTGTCATGGAGATCCTCACCGAAGAGAACGACATGGACGCCGCCGGCCTCGAATCTGCCGTCAAGGAGACGGACGTGATGGAGGTCAGCATCAAAGAGTACGCAGCATGAAGACCGCACAGCACATTCTGTTGCCCACGTTCGCCGCGATCCTGATGACCGCGTGCGTGACCGATCCGAACAGCCCGGGCGTCGAGTACATGCCCGACATGTACCGGAGCCCGGCCGTGGAGGCCTACGTGGACTACGGCCAGGAGGCCTACGTGGTGGGCGAGGACGTCGCCCGCGCCCAGCGCAGCACTCCGTCCAGCCGCAAGCCGGCCGCCGGGACGATTCCCTTCCGTGGTGAGGACCAGCTGGCCTTTGCCCTTCCGTACCCGTACGCTCAGACCCCCGAGGACTACGAGCGTGCCGGTGCCGAGCTGATGAGCCCGCTCTTGACCAACCAGGCCAACATCGAGGCCGGGGAGAAGATTTACGTCGCCATGTGCACGCAGTGCCACGGTGCGGAGGGCAAGGGAAATGGCGCCCTGAGCGTCAATGGCCACATCGCCGGCATCCCGAGCTACAGCGACAAGCTGAAGGACCTGCCCGAGGGCAAGATGTACCACACCCTGACCTGGGGCAAGGGCCTGATGGGCTCCCACGCCAGCCAGCTCAGCCAGCGCCAGCGTTGGGAGGTGATTGAGTACATCAAGGTGCTCCAGCAGGGGGGCGAAATGCCCACTTTCGACGAGGATGGCATGCTCGTTCCGGCTGACGCCGAAGGGGAAGCCGAGGATGAACCCCGCACGCCCGCTGCTCCCGCCGTCTCCGTCGGCATGGAGGGCATGGCCGTCAACACCGCACACTGAGAGCCATGGACACGATGAACTTCCGTTTCGAAGGCCGCGCCAAGACCCTGACCTATGTCCTGATGGGCATCGGCGTGGTGGCCTTGGCGTCCGGATTCCTCTTCGATGACAGCCACGGTCACCAGCGTTTCTGGGCCAACCTGCTCGTCAACGGCTTCTTCTATTTCTCGCTTGCCCTGGGCGCGCTTTTCTTCTACGCCCTGCAGTACGCCACGGAGAGTGGCTGGAGTGCAGTGCTGAAGCGCCTGTTCGAGGCCATTTACGGGTTCCTGCCCTACGGTGCCGGGGTCATCCTGATCGTCCTGCTGGCCGGTCAGTTCCACCTGCACCACCTCTATCACTGGATGGACCACACGTTGTACTACGAGTACATGCTGCCGGATGGGTCCTATTCCCACGAGATGGTGGAGGGTGCCGTGGCCAACCCCAACTTCGACCATATCATCGCCAACAAGAGTGCCTACCTGAACGGCAGCTTCTTCTGGGTGCGCACGTTGGTCTACATCGGCACGTTCCTCCTGTTTGCTCGGATGTTCCGCAAGTGGAGCTTGGCCGAGGATGAAGTGGGCGGTACAGACCTGCACTACAAGATGTACCGCCGCGGGGCCCTGTTCCTGGTGTTCTTCGCGGTTTTCAGCTCCACGCTCGCTTGGGACTGGATCATGTCCATCGACACGCACTGGTTCTCGACCCTCTTCGGCTGGTACATTTTCAGTGGAATGTGGGTGAGCATGCTCATCTTCTCCACGGTGACCTTGACCTGGCTCCGTTCGGTCGGGTACTTCCAGGAAGTCAACGAGAGCCACATGCACGACATGGGCAAGTGGGTCTTCGCCATCAGCATGCTCTGGAGCTACTTGTGGTTCTCGCAGTTCCTGCTCATCTGGTACTCCAACATTCCGGAGGAGGTGACGTACTACATCGCCCGGATGTTCACCAACTACAAGGTGCCCTTCATCGGCATGTTCTTCGTGAACTTCGCCATTCCCTTCTACGTGCTCGTTGCCCGGGACGCGAAACGAAACCCTTATTTCGTCATTCCGGTCTGCCTCCTCATTTTCTGCGGACACTACACGGACGTGTATTTGCTCGTCGTACCCGGAACTCTGCACGACCACGCGCATTTTGGGTTCTTTGAATGGGGAACGTTCCTCGGGTTCCTCGGGTTGTTCATCCACGTGACGTTGAGCCGGCTCGCTTCGGCCCCGCTGATCGCCGTGAACCACCCGTATCTCGAGGAGTCAAAAGCCCTCCACTACTGACCTCAAACTGAGTCGATATGCAATTGCTCATTCTTCTCGTCGTCATCGTCGGCATTGTGGCCGTCGGGCAGTTGGCGAAAGTCTATGAACTCTCGTCCCGGATCTCGGGTCAACGTGAGGAGGACATCTCTCATGCAGACACCCGGCTGAACGCCAATCTCTTCTTGGCGTTCGTCATCGTGTTCTTCGCTTCCACGGCCTACCTCTACTGGGCCTATGGGGACTACGCTCCGCCGCCGGCTTCGGCGCACGGTGTGGACCTAGACTGGCTGATGAGCTTCAACATCTGGATCATCACGGTGGTCTTTGTGCTGGTGAACAGCCTGCTCTTCTACTTCGCGTGGAAATACGCTTACGATAAGAACCGCAAGGCGACCTTCTTTGCTCATGACAACCGCCTCGAGCTCATTTGGACGGTCATCCCGTCCATTGTCCTCGCGGTGATCATCATCTACGGTCTGCAGACCTGGAACGCGATGACCGGTGATGTCTCCGCCGATGCCCTGCGCATCGAGGTCTACTCCAAGCAGTTCGATTGG
Organism: Flavobacteriales bacterium; assembly: GCA_002862785.1. GTDB lineage: Bacteria > Bacteroidota > Bacteroidia > Flavobacteriales_D > Sanyastnellaceae > UBA8752. Next base: position 6,176 of record PKDZ01000050.1, on the reverse strand, counting down.
ACGGCCCGCTACGCTGGAAACGATGGTGAGTTCGGCCAGTCCAACTACAACCTGATCACGCCGATGAATCCGCTCGGCATCTTGACGCCGGAGGGTGTAGAGGACGCCATCGTGGAAATCGACAAGCAGATTGGGGACCTCGAGCACGACCTCGCCATGGAAAAGGGGCTGCTCATTGCGGAACGCGCCACGCTGACCGCCAGCCTCGTCTCCGACGATCATGGCCACGGCGGCCATGACGACCACGCGGACCACGGCCACGATGATCATGCCGATCACGATCACGATGACCATGGCCACGATGACCACGCTGACCACGGTCACGACGGTCACGACGGTCATGCCGATCACGATCACGATGACCATGGCCACGATGACCATGCTGACCACGGCCACGGTTGGAAGGAGGTGGCGGAAGCCCGCATTGCTGAGATCGACGACCTGCTTGACCATCAGGCGGACCGCCTCCTGATCATGACGGATGCTCAGATCGAGGCCAAGGAGGACAAGCTCAAGCGCCTCAAGCGCCACCGTCAGCGCATCATGGAAATCGAGAGCTTCACCTTCGAGAACGGCATGAGCAGCTTCGACACCGGCCGCGACGACCAGGTCGTCAAGGGCGAGTTCCACCTGCCGGTGGGCCAAGAGGTCGAGTTCGTGTTCCGCAGCCGGGACGTGATTCACTCCGCGTTCATGCCGCATTTCCGGGCCCAGATGAACACGGTGCCGGGAGTGCCGACCCGGTTCAAGATGACCCCGACCATCACCACGGACAGCATGCGGGTCATCCTCGACGATCCCGATTTCAATTATGTCCTCCTCTGCAACAAAGTCTGCGGGGCGGCCCACTTCAACATGAAGATGGACGTCGTCGTGGAGTCGCAGGAGGAATACGATGCTTGGCTCGAGCAGCAGGATGTCTTCCTCGTGGACGAGGATGCACCGTCCACGCCGGACAGCGAACCGACCCCGACGGCCAATGTTAAAGCGACCGAGGGTGGCGAAATGGCCATGATCCACTGAACCCCTGAACGAATCTGACACCATGGGCGCACACGCACACCACAAGGAGAGCTTCATCTCCAAGTACGTCTTCAGCCAGGATCACAAGATGATCTCGAAGCAGTTCCTGATTACGGCTGTCTTCATGGGAATCCTCGCCGTGGCTCTTTCCGTCTTTTTCCGCCTCCAGCTCGGATGGCCGGGGCAGCCCTTCGGCATCCTCGAGACCTTCTTGGGCAAGTGGGCACCGGGCGGCATCCTCGACCGGAATGCTTACCTCGCTTTGGTTACGATTCACGGCACCATCATGGTGTTCTTCGTGCTGACCGGGGGATTGAGCGGAACGTTCTCAAACCTGCTCATCCCGCTCCAAATCGGGGCACGTGACATGGCGTCGGGTTTCCTGAACATGCTGAGCTACTGGTTCTTCTTGGTCTCCAGCCTGATCATGGTGTTCTCCCTCTTTGTTGAGGGCGGAGCCGCGTCCGGTGGTTGGACGGTGTACCCGCCGCTCAGCGCATTGCCGCAGGCTATGCCGGGCAGCGGAACGGGGATGACCCTCTGGCTCATCTCCATGGTGCTGTTCGTGGCGAGCTCCCTGCTCGGCGGACTGAACTACATCGTGACTGTGATCAACCTGCGGACAAAAGGCATGAAGATGCTCCGTCTGCCGCTGACCATTTGGGCCTTCCTCATCACCGCCATCCTCGGCGTGTTGAGCTTCCCGGTTCTGGTGTCCGCTGTGGTGTTGCTCCTCATGGACCGCTCGATGGGCACGGCCTTCTACCTGAGCGACATCTTCATCGGAGGTGAGGCCCTCGACGTGACCGGTGGGTCGCCAATTCTGTACCAGCACTTGTTCTGGTTCCTCGGCCACCCGGAGGTGTACATCGTGTTGTTGCCGGCCCTCGGCATCAGTTCCGAGGTCATCGCCACGAACGCCCGGAAGCCCATCTTTGGCTACCGCGCCATGATTGGCTCCATCCTCGCGATCGGCTTCCTCAGCTTCATCGTGTGGGGACACCACATGTTCGTGACGGGCATGAACCCGTTCATCGGCTCGGTCTTCGTGTTCACGACGCTGCTGATCGCCATCCCGTCCGCGGTGAAGGCATTCAACTACATCACCACCCTGTGGAAGGGCAACCTGCGCTTCACGCCGGCCATGCTTTTCTCCATCGGTCTGGTGAGCACCTTTGTCACGGGCGGTCTGACGGGCATCATCCTCGCAGACTCCGCCTTGGACGTCTCTGTGCACGACACCTATTTCGTGGTCGCTCACTTCCACATCGTGATGGGCATGTCGGCCATTTTCGGCATGTTGGCCGGGGTGTACCACTGGTTCCCGAAGATGTTTGGCCGCATGATGAACATGAAGTTGGGCTTCGCCCATTTCTGGCTGACCCTCGTCTGTGGTTATGGCGTGTTCTTCCCGATGCACTTCGTCGGAATGGCGGGAGCTCCACGCCGCTACTACGAGTACAGTGCCTTCGAATTCCTGAATGCCACGGCGGACCTGAACCCCGTCATCTCGGTGTTCGCCATCGTCGGCGCCCTGTCCCAGTTGCTGTTCCTGTTCAACTTCTTCCACAGCATTTTCCGTGGCCAGCGCGCCACTGAGAACCCCTGGGCTGCCAATACCTTGGAGTGGACGACCCCGATTGAGCACATCCACGGCAACTGGCCTGGTGCCCTGCCTGAGGTGCACCGTTGGGCGTATGACTACAGCAACCCCGCTTTTGACGAGGACTTCGTCCCGCAGACCGTCCCGCTGGACGACGGGGAGGAGGCGCACTGATTGTGACACTGCGCATTGCGAAACGGGCCTTTCCCACCGGGGGAGGCCCGTTTTGTGTACAAGGAGGTTCGCGGCCGCACGAGGATTGTCGGGGCGGTGGGCGAACTTGGTCTCATGGAGGACTTCGATTTGCGGGGTGCAGCAGAGGGCACGAGCGAGGGCGAGGTGGAGCGTGTGCTCCGGCCGTCGGGCTTCCATGAATTCGCTGGTCAGCGGGAGGCGCTCGAGAATCTGGAGGTCTTCGTTCAGGCTGCGGGGCGCCGGGGAGAATCCCTCGACCACGTCCTGTTCCACGGCCCTCCGGGGTTGGGGAAAACGACGCTGGCCAACATCGTCGCGAGCGAGCTGGGGGTGGCCATCAAGACCACGAGCGGTCCCGTCCTCGACAAGCCGGGAGATCTGGCTGGACTCTTGACCGGACTCGAGCCGCGTGACGTGCTCTTCATCGATGAGATCCACCGCTTGAGCCCCATCGTGGAGGAGTACCTCTACAGCGCGATGGAGGACTTCCGCATCGACCTTGTGATTGATACGGGCCCCAATGCTCGAACCGTCCAGATCGATTTGCATCCGTTCACGCTCGTGGGGGCGACCACGCGAAGCGGTTTGCTGACTGCGCCCTTGCGGGCGAGGTTCGGCATCAACCTCCGGCTTCATTATTATGATGTGGAGACGCTGACGGCCATTGTCGAGCGCAGTGCTGGACTGCTGGGCATTCCCATCGACCACGAGGCCGCTTTCGAGATTGCCGGCCGAAGCCGGGGCACGCCGCGGATTGCGAATGCGCTCTTGCGCCGGGTGCGAGACTTCGCTGAGATCAAGGGGGACGGAACGATTGAGCCGAACATCACGCGGTATGCGCTGGATGCGTTGAATGTGGACCGCAAGGGCCTCGACGAGATGGACAACCGCATCCTCGGGACCCTCATCGACAAATTCAAAGGGGGGCCGGTCGGCATCTCCACCATCGCCACGGCGGTGGGCGAGAATACCGGGACCCTCGAAGAGGTCTATGAGCCCTTTCTCATCCAGGAGGGCTTCCTGGTCCGGACGCCGAGGGGCCGGCAGGCCACGGAGGCGGCGTACAAGCATCTGGGGCGTGTCCCCTCCGCAGGGGGTGGCCTTTTCGACGCCGGCTGACCGCGATGGGCCGCACCGCGCACATCGGAGAGGAGCGGGTGGCGCAAATCCGCCGTTGGGCGGAGGAGCTGGGCTTCTCGGGTGTCGGGTTTTCCAAGGCGGAGCGGCTCGAGACGGAGGAGCCGAGGTTGGCCGCTTGGCTCGCCGAGGAACGGCACGGGCGCATGGCCTACCTCGAGAAGAACTTCGACAAGCGGCTTGACCCACGCCTCTTGCTCCCGGGCACCAAGACGGTCATCAGCCTCTTGTACAACCACTACACGGACGTGCGCCAGGAGGACCCCGAGGCGCCGAAGATCTCGACGTATGCCTTCGGCGAGGACTACCACTTCGTGGTCAAATGGAAGCTCAAGGAGCTCCTCAAGTGGATGCGCCGGGATTGGGGCGACATCGCCGGTCGGGTGTATGTCGATTCGGCGCCGATTCTGGAGCGCGCGTGGGCGGCCAAGTCGGGTCTCGGCTGGATCGGAAAGCACGGGCTGTTGCTCAACAAGGAGGGCGGGAGCCATTTCTTCCTTGGGGAAATCCTGGTGGATCTGGACCTGCCCGCCGACGCACCGGTCACGGATCACTGTGGGGACTGCACGCGGTGCATCGACGTCTGCCCCACGCAGGCCATCATCCGGCCGCAGATGGTGGACGGCAGCCGGTGCATCAGTTATTTCACCATCGAACTCCGCGATGCTTTGCCCGAGCCGATGGCGGGCCAGTTCGACGACTGGATGTTTGGCTGTGACCTCTGTCAGGAGGTGTGCCCGTGGAACCGGCATGCCACGCCCCACAACGAGCCGGCCTTTGCCCCAAAGCCAGAATTGCTCCGGATGACGCGCCGCGAGTGGGTGGACCTCAAGGAGGAGACGTTCAACACGCTGTTCAAGAAGAGCCCCGTTCAACGCACGGGATTTGTGGGCCTCAAGCGCAACATCGATTTCCTCGAGCGCAGCCGGGGGGAGGCGGGGTCGGATTGACGGTCAGTCCTCGGCCTGTCGGGCAGAATCCGGCTGGCGGAGCGTCCGGTGCTCGGGACGCAGGCCCGATCGGCGGGCCTTCTGCTCTTCTTCGGGCAGGGCCAGGAACTCCTGGCATTCGCTGCTGCAGGTGCCGGTCATGGATTCGGTACAGCCGGGGCACTGCACCATGAGCACGTTGCAGGCCGGATTGGCGCAATTGACCATCGTGTCGCACGCCGTGCCGCAGTGGTGGCATTCGGCAACCACGTCGTCGGAGACCCGCTCGGCCATCCGCTCGTCGAAGACGAAGTTGACGCCGCGGAAACGGTTGTCGAGGCCGTGCTCTTTCACCTGCCTAACGTATTCGATGATGCCGCCCTCCAATTGGTGGACGTTGGGGAATCCTTTGTGCTTGAGGTAGGCGCTGGCTTTCTCGCACCGGATGCCCCCGGTGCAGTAGAGCACGATGTTCTGCTCTTTGCGGTCGGCGAGCAGACCTTCGACTTCTCGGATCTCGTCGCGGAAGGTCTCGGCGGCGGGGAGAATCGCACCGCGGAAGTGACCGACCTCGCTTTCGTAGTGGTTTCGCATGTCGACCACCACGGTGTCGGGTTGCTCGGCGAGGGCGTTGAACTCCTCGGCGGAGACATGCTTCCCGCAGTCGGTTACGTCGAATCCGTCATCGTCCAGTCCGTCGGCGACGATCTTGTCCCGGACCTTGATGATGAGCTTGAGGAAACTCTTGTCATCGCCTTCGATGGCGACGTTGAGCCGGACGCCCCGCAGCCAGTCGATGGCCTCGAGGCTGTTTCGGAAGTCGTCGAATCGCTCGATCGGGACGCTCAACTGGGCGTTGATCCCTTCTCCGCTCACGTAAATGCGGCCCAGCACCCCGAGGGGCTGCCAAGTGGCGAAGAGGTGGTCGCGGAGGAAGTCCGGGTTGTCCACCTTGGCGTATCGGTACAGGCTCAATGTGGTGCGCTCGCGCCCGTCCCGGTCGAGTCGGTGGACCAGGGAAGCCCGGTCGAGTCGGTTGTGCGGCGGCGTGTCCACGACGGCAAAAATAGCGCCTACGCCTGCGCAGGAAGGTTCCGATATACGATTCGGGCCGGATTGGCGTTTGCAGATTGGCTTCCCATCGGATACTTTCACGAGGCTACGCCTTACGCAAACGTGATTCACCATTCAATGAAAATGTTGGAATACTGCCAGCGCATTCTGGCCAAGGTCAGTTTTGACCGCCACCTGTTCGCCAAAGAGCTCGCCAAGAGCATCAAACGGCTGGA
>PKDZ01000037.1 GCA_002862785.1 Flavobacteriales bacterium | reverse complement strand
CGGACTCGATGACGGACGCATCGCCCAGCGCATCGGACCACCCTATGGGCAGACCCGCCGCGATTACATGCTCGCCCTGGCTTGCACCGGTGAGTACGGTCAGTTTCACGGAGGCACCGTCTCCAGTGTGCTCTCCGCGATGAACACCACCATCAATCGGATCAACAGCATCACCGAACCGGAGCTCGCCGTCCGGCTCTATCTCGTTGCGGACAACGACGAGCTCATCTTCCTGAACGGTTCCACGGACCCCTACTCGAACAACAACACGAGCGCCATGCTCGGGGAGAACCAGACCACCATCAACTCCATCATCGGGTCCAGCAACTACGACATCGGCCATGTCTTCTCCACGGGAGGAGGCGGTGTGGCTTATCTCTCTTCGGTCTGCACGAGCTTCAAGGCCGGCGGGGTCAGTGGGCTGCCCGCTCCGATTGGCGACCCCTTCGATGTGGACTACGTGGGCCACGAAATGGGGCACCAATTCGGCTGCAACCACACCTTCAACAACTCCTGCAGTGGCAACCGCTCCTCCGCCGACGCCTACGAGCCGGGCAGCGGATCCACCATCATGAGCTACAGCGGGATCTGCGCCCCCAACCTGCAGAACCTCTCGGACGACGTCTACCATGTCCACAGCCAGATCGAGGCCTCGGACTACCTCCACAGTGGATTCGGCAACAACTGCGCCACCCAGGTCAGCAGCGGCAATTCCGCCCCGTCGGTGACGGTTGGCGCCTCGGCCTTCTCGATTCCCGCCTCAACCCCCTTCGAACTCTATGCGACCGCGAGTGACGGCAACATTGGACAGTCCCTGACCTACAGTTGGGAACAATACAACCTCGGTCCGGCCACCTCCTCGGGCGACAACAACCTGAACAACCCCTCCGGGAACGCCCCCTGCATCCGTTCCTTCCCTCCTGTGAGCTCCCCCACCCGGGTGGTGCCCAAGGTCGAGAGCCTCGTCGCCAACCAGACCTCCTTCGGGGAGCACCTCCCGGATTACGACCGAACCCTCACCTTCAAATGCACCGTGCGGGACAACAACCCTGGATGTGGCGGTGTCGCAGGCGCCACCAAGACATTCTATGTTGACGAGACGACGGGACCCTTCCTGGTCAGCTATCCCAACACCGCCATCACCCGGCCGGGCAACTCCGATCTCACCATCCTCTGGGATGTGGCTGGCACGGACGGCGGAGACGTGAACTGCGCGAACGTCGACATCTTCTGCAGTGTGGATGGAGGGTACACCTGGCCCTACCAACTGGCCGAGGCTGTTCCGAATGACGGCTCCCATGTGGTCGTCCTGCCGCCCGTCACCACCACGCAGGCCCGCATCAAGGTCCGCGGCGACAACTCCATCTTCTTCAACATCAGCAACAGCAATTTCACGCTCAACGCCGTCCAAGGCTGCACGGACCCCAATGCCTGCAACTACATGGAGATCGCCTCCGTCGACGACGGCAGCTGCGTCGACCCGCTCACGCTCTATGCCGATGCGGACGTGGATGGCTACGGAAACTCCGCCGTGACGGCCACCGGATGCGAGAACGACCTCATCGGATACGTCACAAACGCAACCGATTGCGATGATACCCGTAATGACGTTTACCCGGGCGCACCGGGGACGCAGGATGGCGTCGACAACGACTGCAGCGGAGGCCCCCTCGACCCTGAGGAGGAAGCCCAATGCCCCGAGGACCTCGACAACGATGGCCTCGTGAACGTGAACGACATCCTCCTGCTCCTCGGCGAGTTCGGATGCGCCGTGGATTGTACGTTCGATTTGAACGGAGTTCCCGGCGTGGACGTGGCGGACTTCCTGCTCCTGCTCGGAGCCTACGGTCTGCCCTGTTCGAATTGACCTCCCCTTCCGGGGACCAACTGGATTGAAACATGCCCCTCGCCGCATCAGGCGCATTGCTTCCCACCCCGATCAGGACCCTCGCGGTCCTGATTCTGCTTTCCTGCTCCGCGGGAATGGCAGGCCAGGATGCCGTGCACTGGAGTGGCCTCATGCGCAATCCGGAGATTCCAATCGATTCCGTCCGTCAGGCTTTTGAGACCTGGGCTGAGGAAGGCAACGTCGAGCGGGGCAAGGGAATGAAGCCCTTCCAGCGCTGGCTCACCTTCATGGCGCCTCGGGTTGACGCCGATGGACTGCGCCCGACCAATGGCCGCACCCTTCGCGCCCTCGAGGAAGCCCGGCTGGATGCCCAGTCTGAATCGGCCGCCCGCTCCTTGAACGATCCCGAATGGCAATACGAGGGACCCATTGGCCCCACCGGCCTCGGTGGCAGCGGTCGCTTGAACCGGGTGGTGCCCCGGCCTGGCGTGCCCGAAGAGTGGTGGGCCTGCGCCCCCGCCGGAGGATTGTGGCGCACCGAGGATGGAGGAGACAGCTGGACGGCGATGGGCAATGGCCAATTGACTTCGATCGGCGTCACGGACATCGCGTTCCACCCCACCGACCCCGATCGCCTCTGGATCGCCACAGGAGACGGCGATTTCGGGGACACCCGGTCCATCGGTGTCTGGACTTCGGAAGATGGAGGCGAAAGCTGGAGTGCCACTGCCCTCGATTGGGCGCCCTACATGGGACGGACCCAGACGCGGATGCTCGTCCATCCCGACCATCCGGACACCCTGTGGACCGCCTCGAGTCTCGGCGTGTACCGAAGCCTGAACGGTGGGTTGAGCTGGACACGGACCTTGACGGGAGACATCGCCAGCCTCGAAATCGACCCTTCGGACCCGGAGCACCTGTTGGCCGGCTCCTTCGGCAACCTCATCGCCGAAAGCCACGACGCCGGTGGCAGCTGGAGCACCCAATATCTCGATGGCAACACCTACGGCTTGAGCCGCATTGCCGTGGCGTTTAGCCCCTCCAATCCGTCCGTGGTCTATGCCATGGCCGGCAAGGTCAGCAACCAGGGATTCGCCGGTATCTGGCGCAGTCTGGACGGTGGAGGCAGCTGGGATGTCCAAGTGCTCGACGGCAGCGCCCCGAATCTGCTCGGCTGGACCGTCGACGGGGCCGATGCCGGAGGTCAGGCCTGGTATGACCTCTGTCTCGCTGTGGACCCCACTGATTCCGACAAGCTGTACGCTGGTGGCGTCAACCTCTGGACCTCCTCCGACGCTGGGGAGACTTGGTCCTGCGCGGGTCATTGGTATGCCGGCGGTGAGCGTCCCTACCTGCATGCCGACCAGCACGGGATGGCCTTTCTCGAGGATGGTCGACTGGTCATCGGCAACGACGGCGGGGCCTTCACCTACGATCCGGCGACCGACGAGGCGGAGGACCACAGCGCCGGCCTGGCCATAGCCCAAGCCTACCGCATTGATTTGGACCCGCTCGCCATGGATCGCTTCATCGCCGGCACCCAGGACAATGGGACCTTCCTCAAGCACGACGGCCAATGGGAACACGTCCTCGGCGGCGATGGATTTGCCTGCGCCTTCCACGGCGAAGTCGAGGATGTGGTCTACGCCTCCCTCTATTACGGGCAGGTGTTCCGGTCTGAGGATGGGGGCAATGCCTTCGTCGAGATTGCCGGCAATGCCGGTGGCGGTATCGATTCACAAGGCGCCTGGCTCACCCCCTGGGCCGTGAGCCGGTTCAACCCCGACTGGGTCTACGTCGCCAAGGACCGCGTCTACCGATCCACGAATCGCGGGGAGGACTGGACCGCCCTCGGGGACATCCCCAATGGAGACGCCACCGCCTTGGGACTGTGTCCCAGTGATGTGTCCCGGCTGTATGTGGCCAAGGAATTCCGACTGTACCGCTCCACCGATGGGCAGACCTTCGACCTGCTCGACACACCCAACGGATTTTCCTGGATTCAGGACATCGAAGTGGATGTCGCCGATGCCGACCACCTGTGGATCACCCTCTCCAATTACAACAACGACGCCAAGGTCCTCGAAAGCACCGATGGAGGTGACAATTGGACCAACCTGTCCGACGGGCTTCCCGAAGCCCCCGTGAACTGCATCGCCCCGAACGTGGCTGGCTCCGGCCTGCATTACGTCGGTACGGATGTGGGGGTCTACCGCTTGGATCCCGCCGCGGGAAGCGAATGGGAACGCCTGTCCGAAGGATTGCCCAATGTGGTCGTGTCCGACCTCGTGGTCCATGCGCCGTCGGGTCGCCTCGCGGCCGCCACCTATGGACGGGGCATCTTCACGCTGGAATTGCCCGATCCCCCGACGGTCGACGCTGCCCTCGGACGGATCTTCGCTCCGCGCGGCTCGATCTGTGACGCAGAATCCCACCCGGTCCTCCCTGTCATCAACCTCGGGACGCAACCCATCCAGCAGCTTCAGATCCAATACGGCCACTTCGGCGGGGCTTCGGCTGATACGGTCTGGAATGGCTGGATCGAACCGGGAGACAGCCTCCACCTTCAGCTCGCCCCCCTCCCCATCCCGGCAGGCTGGTCCCAGTTCACCGCGATCCTCACCGGGGTCAATGGTGCCGTCGATGAACGACCGGCCAACAACACCCGCTCGGTGGAAGTGCACGGCATCGACAATGGCACGCCGCTGATTCTGGCGTTCGAATCGGACTGTTTCGCCTCCCAGCATGGCTGGGTGTTGCGCGACGCCCTCGGTCGGGTCCTGCACCGGTCCGGATGGGTCGCCCCACAGACCCTGACGGTCGACACCCTGTGTGTCCCGAATGCCTGTCTGACCCTGGAAATCCACCGGGACCAACTCAGCGGGTACGAACCGCTCATGGCCGATTGCGCCACCCCCTTGGCCTTCAGCCTCTCTATCCCAGGAGCAGACGCCCCATTCCTCGTCTCTCCGGAGGCCGGTGTGGTGGGGACCTACACCCTTTGCATGGACGATTTGACGTCCGGGGGGTGTCAAGATCCCTATGCCTCCAACTACGACGCCGACGCCCTCTTCGACGATGGCACCTGCGAGCCCACCTGCTACCCTCTGACCATTTCCATGGCGCCCGGGTGCAATGCACCCGAGGTCAGCTGGAGCCTGGCGCCAGATGGTCTCGCCATTTCAGCGGGTGCGATTGGACCGGGGCCCCAGTCCTGGACCCTCTGCCTCGACGAAGGGTGCCGGGACTTCCAGATCCAGGATGCCAACGCCGATGGCTGGGCAGAATGCCCGGACGGGGCCACCTCCTGGACCCTGCTCATCGGGAGCGACACCCTCGTCCACGAGGTGAATCCGCAGTTCAGCAGTGTCCTCACCGAGGAGATCTGCCTGCCCCCAGTTTCCCATCCCGGATGTCGGGAGCCCCAGGCCTGCAACTTCGATCCAGCAGCCGATGGCCCCGGATTCTGCGATTACTCCTGTTTCGGATGCACCGACCCCGTCGCGTGCAACTACGACCTAGACGCTACGCTCGACGACGGCACCTGCCTCCAGGCCACGGGATGCACCCATCCAGCCGCCTGCAACTTCGACCTCTTTGCCCTGTGTGATGACGAGACGTGCTTCTTTGCCGAGGAGGGCCTCGACTGCGCCGGCGACTGTCTTAGTGGCGATGCCGACGGCGACGGGATTTGCGACGGCGATGAATTCGCCGGCTGCACCAATCCGGATGCCTGCAACTTCACCGCAGGCGCCACGGAGGACGACGGAAGCTGCTTCTTCCCCATCCTGGCATGGCCCGACGCGGACGGCGATGGCTATGGCGACGCCGATGTGGGCACGGGACAGCCCTTCTGCGGGGTGCCGCCTCCCGGGTGGGTCACCAACACCGGCGATTGCAACGACGGCAGCGCCAGTTACTATCCTGGCGCTCCGGTCGCCCCGCTCGGTGGCGATGTGAACTGTGACGGCTTCGTGTCCGGCAGCGAATTGGCCCCCTGCGCCAGCGACCTCAACGGAGATGGTCTGACCGCGATCGAAGACCTGCTCGGCCTGCTCAGCGAATTCGGCTGCACAGTGGACTGCTCACAGGATGTGGATGGCAATGGCGCCGTGACCAGCGCCGACCTGTTGATTCTTCTGGCCGGCTTCGGTACGGTTTGCACTCCTTGACGGTGGAGAGGCGGGGATTTTGGCCGAATTTCGAGCCATGTCCGAAGCCGTACGTCAATTGGAGCCCCGAACCCTCTGGGGCCGTTTCGCCGATTTGAATGAAATCCCCCGCGCGTCGGGGAAAGAAGAGGCCGTCTGCGCCTGGATCACCGGGCTGGCCCGTGAGGCCGGTCTCGACGTGGAATCAGATGCCGTTGGCAATGTGCTCGTTCGCAAGCCCGCGACGCCCGGCATGGAAAATCGCAAGTCCGTCATTCTTCAAAGCCACGTGGACATGGTCCACCAGAAGAACAACGACACCGCCTTCGATTTCGACACCGAAGGCATCCGCATGGTCGTCGAGGGCGATTGGGTCAAGGCCGAAGGCACCACGCTCGGCGCCGACAATGGCCTCGGTGTGGCCACCATGCTCGCCGTGATGGAATCCACCGACCTTCCCCACCCTCCGCTGGAGTTCCTCTTCACCATCGATGAGGAGACCGGCATGACGGGCGCGCTCGAGCTCCAGCAGGAGTGGCTGCGCGGCGACATCCTGCTCAACCTCGACACCGAGGATGACCGCGAAATTGGCATCGGATGTGCCGGCGGCGTGGACCTTTCTTTCCGCGGATCCTATTCCCCCGTCACCGGAACCGAGGACCACGGCGTCGTGGTGGAGGTCAAGGGGGGCAGCGGTGGTCACTCCGGCATGGACATCCACAAAGGATTGGCCAACGCCAACAAGCTGCTGGTTCGGGTGCTTCAGGAGATGCGTGCCCGGGAGCCTCACACCGAGCTCGCCGCCCTCGATGGTGGAGGGCTGCGCAATGCGATTCCCCGGGAGGCCACGGCGACGCTGTCCTCCAGCTGCAGTGCGTCGGACTGGGCAGCGGATCTCACCGAATTGACCAATGCCATCCAAGCGGAATACCGGACCACGGACCCCGACCTCGCCGTCCACTTCCACGAGGTGGGCGCCCCGGACGAGGTGGTGCCGGAGGAGCAGGCCGCCTCGCTGCTGGCCGCCCTGGACGCCTGTCCGAACGGCATCGACCGGATGAGTCCGGACATCCCTGGCCTCGTGCAAACGTCGAACAACCTGGCGCGCATCCTCCTCGAGGACGGACAGGTGGAAGCCCATTGTCTGACCCGCAGCTCGGTCGACTCCGAAAAAATGGACTTCGCGCGTCGCATCGAAGCCCCCTTCCGGATGGCGGGCCTGACCCCCAGCCGCGGGGGCGCCTACCCCGGCTGGACGCCCAACCCCGACAGTGCAGTCGTCCAGATGATGACCGAGCTCTACCGAGAGTTGCACGACGAAGAGCCGCTGGTCCTCGCCTGCCATGCGGGACTCGAGTGCGGCATCCTCGGCAGCCGCTACCCCGGGCTGGACATGGTCAGCTTCGGACCCACCATCCTCGGCGCCCACAGCCCCGATGAACGGGCGTCCGTGTCGTCGACCGCCAAGTATTGGAACTGGTTCCAGGAAGCTTTGGCCCGCACCCCGCAGAACGGATGACCGCTTCCGACTCCCCGGGCCAACGCCCCCGCATTGTCGTCACCAATGACGACGGCATCACGGCCAAGGGCATCCAAGGCCTCGCCGAGGCGATGACCGAATTCGGCGACGTGTATGTCGTCGCGCCGGACAGCCCCCAAAGCGGCATGGGCCACGCCGTCACGTTCAGCCGCATCCTCCGGCTCCACCCGTTCGAATTCGGCCGCGGCATCCGCGAAGCCCGCGCGTGCTCGGGAACCCCCGTGGATTGCGTCAAGCTCGCCGTGGCCGAGGTCTTTGGTGAGGACAACCTGCCCGACCTGCTCGTGAGCGGAATCAACCACGGCAGCAACGCCTCCATCAACGTGATCTACTCGGGCACCATGTCCGCCGCCGTGGAAGGCGCCATGTGCGGCATCCCCTCCATCGGGTTCTCCCTGCTCGACGAGCGGTGGGACGCCGACTTCACCGCCTCCATCGGCGTGGCCAAGACGATGGCCAAGGCCGTCCTCGACAACGGATTGCCGCAAGGCACGTGCCTGAACGTCAACATTCCGAAAGTCAGCCCCGATGAACTCCAGGGCATCCGCATCTGCCGCCAGGCCATGGGCCATTGGCGGGATACGTTTGACCAACGGGAGACGCCCGGCGGCAGTCCCTACTACTGGATGCGCGGTGAATTCCACAACCCGGACAAGGGAGAGGACACCGACATCCATGCGCTCAAACGCGGGTTCGCCAGCGTCGTTCCCGTGCAATTCGACCTCACCGCCCACCACACCATCGGCACCCTGAACGGGTGGAACCTCAACGATGCAGGCTGACCGTCGGGACACCTTTGGAATCGGAGCGGCCGCCGGGCTGCTCTCCGCCGGCATCGGCTATCTTCTGCTTGGTCTCCTTTGGGGTGTTGCGCAAGGGGAATCTCTCGGCTATTTCCATCGGGAGGTCTTCCTCGGAAGCCCCCTCTTCAAGGACCGCATCCTGAGCGTGTGCACCCTCGCCATTGTGCCCGCTTTCCATCTGGCCTACGGCCGGAAGTGGGACCGCTTCGCCAAAGGCACCCTGTTCGTCATGATTGCCCTGGTCATGGCCATCGTCTGGCTCCAAATGGAGGCTCCCTGATGGCCAGTCCAGAATCCAGGCCGCAGCGCCTGTACATCCTGACCGGAGAAGCCTCCGGAGAAGCCCATGCCGCCCGGGTCGTGGAGCGCATCCGCGACCAGTGGCCCGAGGTCGAAGTCCGCGGCATGGGAGGCGATGCCATGGAGGCTCAAGGCGTCGACCTCGTGGAGCACGTGTCCAACACGGCCATCATGGGCTTCGCCGAGGTGGTGGCGAAACTCGGCTTCATCCGCGCCCTGATGGCGCGGGTCAAGGCGGACATCCTCGCGTTCCGTCCCGACCGCATCCTGATCGTCGACTACCCCGGCTTCAACCTCCGAATGGCCCGGTGGGCGCGCGAGCAGGGATTCAACGTGGACATGTACATCGGCCCTCAGGTCTGGGCATGGAAACGCCGACGCGTCCACGCGATGGCGCGGGACCTGGATCGATTGAGTGTCATTCTCCCCTTCGAGAAAGCGGCCTTTTCCGGGGTCAATCTCGAGGTGAACTTTGTCGGTCACCCCCTGCTGGATGCCCCTCCCATCGCGCCGGTGGACGAGCGCGCCAAGCACGGGTGGCGCGAAGCACGGAACCTCCCGTCGGACCGCCCCCTGCTGGCCCTCCTGCCCGGCTCCCGGCCCCAAGAGATTCGAAGGATGCTCCCGGTCTTCCTCAAAGCGGCCCGCTCCTTCCCAGACCACGTGCCGGTGGTGGCGGGGGCACCCGGACGCTCCCGGGAGGACTATGCAACGGATTTGCCTGTTCTCTTCGGCGACACCGCCGAACTGTACCGGCACGCGGCCATCGGGTTGATCACCAGCGGCACCGCGACGCTGGAGGCAGCCCTGGCCGGATTGCCTCAGGTCGTGGCCTACCGCACGAGCGCCATCACGTATGCCATCGCCCGGGCGTTCAGCCGGGTCCGCTTCATCAGCCTCGTCAACCTGATTCTCGACCGGGAGGCAGTCCCGGAGCGCATCCAGGGACGCTGCACGCCCGAGATTCTCGCCCGGACCCTCCAGTCCATCACGACCCCCGAAGGACAACGCGCCCAAAAGGAACAGCATGCACAATTGCAAGCCGCCCTCGGGTCGGCCGGTGCGGCGGAACAGGTCGCCCAATCGTTGATGCGGCCCCTCGGGAAATGAGGCCGAGCCTCAGTTGAACCCGGACACCCGGACGTCCCGATCGTGCTCTACGGCATAGGCAAAGCGCAGCGTCCGGCTCTCCCCCGGTTTCAGTTGGAGTTCCCACACGATCGCTTCGTTGACGGCGTCCACCACGCCCCCGTCAAGCTCCTCGGGATTCAACTCGATCTCCAGTTCCCGGGACCGGGGAAGCGGCTCGACCACCCGGACCGCTCCCGCCACCGAACTGCCATTGGTCACCCAGATGGAGAAGGCCCGTTGATGGCGAATGCGGCTGCCGAGGTTGGATCGACTGCACAAGGAGGCTTCTTCCGCCCGCGACACCGTCCACGCTTCATCCACTCCGGTCATGACGACCAGGCTGTCCGCGGCATGGACCACGTTCCGCGGGCCGAGCGGCGCCCCATCGAGCCGCACATCTACCCCATCCGCGCGAACCACGGACCGACCCGAGGAGGAGACGGAATGCCAAACGTCGACCACCTCAGCCACCTGTGGTTGGGTGTCCGCTTGACGGCGGAAAACCGCAGTCCATTCTCCCACCTTCACTGTTCCTCCGGCATCAGTCCCCACAGCGAGTGGGCCCTCCGGACGGCACCGGGAGCGCCCCGCCTCCGTCATCCCGCCTGACCCGGCGTTCGATGCTCCGGAACCGCTGCGCTTCGACTTGCCGCGCGGCTGATCATAGGAGGCCACAGCATGGGGAAGGGTCCGGTCCGCCGACCCGTTCGGGGTCCACCATTCGTCCACAAAGAGGAGGTCCGCCTTTCCCGCATGAGGCAAGGACAGGCGGTATTCGATTCGGCGATGCCATGTGGAGGGGCTTCCGTCAGAAGCGAGGTCCACCAGGTCGGCCGGAGACCAACCGGCGCCGTGCGTCTCGACCACCTGCGTCAGGATGTCGCCACCCACACCTTCCGGCACCTCCACCACCCAATCAAACGCGATCCGCGGCCGGGTTTCCCCCAGCACGGCGAGGGCCTCGCGGTGCTCTTTTTCGAGGAGCGCCAACTCCTCCCTCAATTCTACCCTGCGGTACAGGGCCTCCCTGAAGGCGTCGTGCATCCACTCCGCCATGTCCTCCAGGTCCTCCACCAAGAGGCTTTCGCTCGTGCCGCCAACCGGACGGTTGGCCCGCAGCATGGCGAGGTCTTCTTCAATGATGTCCAACTGGGCCTGCTTCAGGGCCACGTCCAACCGCAGGCCATCGACCCGATCCCGGGCGGCATTGGCCCCCGCCCCACTCGCCATGGGCCATTCTGACTCCCGCTCGTGGGCCACCCCGAATGGGGCACCCGCCTCCTCTGGCATGACGGTCACGAGCGACGCCTCGATCGGAGAGAAACTGCGGGCGAGGACCTGCTCACCCACCTCGGCCTCGGCCCTCCAGGTCACAACGGCGGCATCCCGATACAGGACCACCCGCTCGACCTGTTGGGCCATCACGGCGCCATTCAAGGCCTCGAGGAACAGGAAGGAAACGAAGAGGATAAAGGAGAAACGCGGCATGGACCCGAAAGGTAATCCGCCCCACTCAGGGAACGCAGACCACCGTGTCCACAAAGGGGGAATACGCCACCCACAGACCGAGCCCCCCGGCAATGTTGGTGGCCACATCCGCTGGATTAGCAAAGGGACTGCCTTGCGACTGGAGCTGCTCTTCCATGCTCCGGATGGCTTCATAGGCGCCACGGTCGATGTGGTCCCACCGGACCGTCACCGTGTCGCCCCACTTGTAAAAGCCGATCTCGTCGGGATTGGCATCGTCCTCGAAATCCTCCGCCGTGATTGGTCGGAATTGGTTGAACTCGAAGGACAACCCATTGAAGAAGGCATCCTCCACGGTCGAGACCGAGTTGTAGAGCAGTCCGGGGTCCACTCCCTGTCGGCCCGCGGACCAACGGTAAGCATTGCCCAAGGAGTCCGGATCCTCGAAGAGGGCGTGGATGAAGCCGAGCGAATCGGCCGTTCCGGGCACCTCAAACCAGACGCTGTCGAGCGGAACTGGAGGGTTGAGCTTGGAAACGGACGACACCGTGTCCCCGTCGAGGATGGCTTCCAGAGCATAGGTGCTTCCGATTTCCCCGATGAGGCCGAAGGACGTGTAGGCGCACAGATTGCTGAACATCAGCACCTCCACCGGCAAGCCCAGCAGCTCGGAGGCGATCAGGAGTTCCGTCGGACTGAGGTCCCCCGCACAGACCTCATCCAGAAGAATGGCCTCGCCGTCCACGGTGATCCGGACCTCTCCGCCGCCTTCGTACAGCGAACCAAGCAGGGTGGCATCCACCGGATCAAAGTAGTTCTGGGAACGGCTGAGCAGGACGATGGGCGGGGCTCCCGTCTCGATTCGCCCCTCCACCACAAGCATTGGCTCCGCGAGGGGGATTTCCACGTCGATGGGCGTCTCACAGCCGGCCATCAGCAAAAGGGCCAAGACCGGGACGAAAGGCAAACGGAAGGACGATGGACTCAGGCGCATGGGGACCGGGGTTTTGCAAGCAACGCAGGAAGCCGGCACATGTTCAAAATTAGGGTCTCCAAACACAAGGAATCCCCCGAATTCTGACCGGTTTGCATCAAATTGCAGGCGATTCGCCTGTATCATGTTCAACCGCCGCCAGCTCCGCATCAAGGTCTTGCACGCCCTGTATGCCCTCCACTCCGACAAGGAGGGGTCCGTGGAGGACGCCCACAAGCTCCTGATGAGCGCCGTGGAGAAGACGTACGATTTGTATTTGCTTCTGCTGCTGCTGATCGCCGAAATGCAGGATGCCGCCATCGAGCGCATCGAAGCCGGCAGGATGAAGCAGCAGCCCACGCGGGAGGACCTCCACCCCAACACCAAGTTCGTGAACAACAAGCCCCTGCGGGTCGTGATCAAGAGCAAGGTGCTCGCCAAGGAAGCGGCCAACCGGAGCCTCGGGTGGGCCAATGAGCAGGACCTGGTGAAGCGGCTGTTCAAGTCCCTCGTCGCCAGCGAGGAGTATGCGGCCTACATGGAAAACGAGGAGCGGGGATTCCAACACGATCGGGAGTCCCTGAACCGGATGTTCCGCAAACATTTGGTCAACGACGAGTCGCTCCAGGAATGGCTCGAGGAGCAAAGCATTCTGTGGAGCGACGACCTCGACCTTGCCAGCTCCATTGTGCTGAAGACCATCAAGACCATCGCCGAGGATTCGGACGATCTCCTGCTGAGCGAGATGTGGAAGGAGGAAGGAGACGACAAGGAGTTCCTCGAGCAACTCTTCAGCCGCACGTTGGCCCTCGCCGGTGAGCACGACAAGGCCATTGAGGAAGCCGCCTCCAACTGGGACCTTGAGCGCATTGCAACGATGGATCTGCTTCTGTTGCGCATGGCCCTGGCCGAAGCACGGACCTTCGAATCCGTCCCCCTCAAGGTCACGATGAACGAGTACATCGACCTCGCGAAGTTCTACAGCACGGAAAAGTCGGGCGCCTTCGTCAACGGGGTGCTGGACAAACTGTTCGGCGCCATGCGGGAAGACGGGCGCATCGTCAAGACCGGAAGGGGCCTCATCGAATGAGACGACCACCGGGGATTTTCTTCGCCGTTGTGGCTCCCTTCCTCCTGGGCCTCGTCCTGATGGGCTGCTCCGGCTCCACCAGCAATCCAGTCGACGCCAGTTTCATCCATCTCCCCGGTGCCGAGGGCACCCAAGATGCCCCCCACATGGCCTGGGCCGAGACGGACATCGACTTGGGGCTCGTCGCCGCCGGGGAGTCCCGCGAGCTCGCCTATGAGCTGACCAATGCCGGAGGGTCCCCCCTCATCGTGACGCAGGTTCTGCCCAGCTGCGGCTGTACCATCGCTGAACCCTGGGACGCCTCCCCACTGGCTCCGGGTCAGTCCACCCGCATCCTGCTCCGCTTTGAAGCAGGCGAAACCACACGAACCCTGTCCGAATCGGCCACCGTGGTGACCAATGCGATTCCCGCCTCCGTGGAATTGCGCTTCACCGCGCAGGTGCTCGGTCCGGACCGAATTCCAGATCCTGAATCATGACCCTCTCCCACATTTTGGCCCAGGCCGCTCCGGCCGGCGGCGGCAGCACCCTCGTGTTCATCGTCGGCACCATGCTCGTCTTCTATTTCTTCATCATGCGTCCGCAGATCAAGAAGCAGAAGGAAGCCCGCACGTTCCGGGACAACATCGCGGCGGGTGATGAGGTCGTCACGGTCGGTGGAATCCATGGCGAGGTGATGTCGGTCAACCACGACATGGGCTACGTCGAGCTGAAAGTCCTCAAAGGCGAACTCCGTGTGGATCTGGCGGGCATCTCCTCGGAAGGCGGCGCCAGCCAGGAGGCCATCGAACAGCGCTCCTGAGATGGGCCTGCTCGGCACCTTGCGCAAGCAGGTCATGGCCTTCAATGGTCGCACCCTCCTCATCTGCATCGGCCTCTCGGCCTTCCTGTGGATGCTGCGGACCATGGAAGGCGAGCGGACCGTGACCTACACCTTTGGCATCGAATTGGTCGGAGTGGAGGCCAGCACGGGCCTGCAAGCGGACCTGCTGGATTCACTGGCCAAGGCCGAGGTCGTGCTCTCCCCATGGGACCATCTCATCGGACGTTGGCGCCCGAACCGCGACCCCGTCCGGCTCCGCGTCGAAGGCCTGCGGACCCCACGGACGGAAGTGCCTTCTGAGCAACTCAGTGCGGAAATCGAGCACCGGCTGGGGAACAGCGCCCGTGTCAGGGCCATTTCGCCGGCCACCCTCGCCATCGACGTCCGGCGGGGCAACCCCACACGATGACGCCATGACCTCCTCGACCTCGCCCACCTCGTCCCTCGGGATGGCCCTGCTGCCCATCGCGCTTCTCGTTCTGCTGCTGGCGGCGGATGTGATCGCCTTTGGGGAGGACAGCAGCTACGGCAGCAACCAGGTGGCCCTGCTGATTGCCTCCGGGGCCACGGTCGCACTCGGCATGGCCCGAGGCCAATCGTGGACCCATTTCGAGGGCCGGATCAAGGACACGCTGGGCGATGCCATTGGCGCCATCCTCATCTTGCTCCTGATCGGGGCCCTCGCCGGCACCTGGCTCGTCTCCGGCATCATTCCCACCCTCATTGACGTCGGATTGGACGTCCTCAGCAAAGACATTTTCCTCCCCGCCGCTTGCATCCTGTGCGCCGCGGTGAGCCTTGCCACGGGATCCAGCTGGGGCACCGTCGGCACGGTCGGTGTCGCCCTAATCGGGATCGGACAGGCCCTCGGCATCAGTGAAGGCTGGACGGCTGGCGCCATCATCTCCGGCGCCTACTTCGGCGACAAGCTCTCCCCGCTTTCGGACACGACCAACCTCGCTCCCACCGTGGCGGGCACCGACCTCTTCACCCACATCCGGTTCATGCTCTGGACCACGGTGCCGAGCATCCTCATTGCCCTCATCGTGTTCACTTTCGCGGGTTTGGGAGCGGAAGGCCCCGCCGATCTGGGTGGAGCCGCTGAACTCCAGTCCGTGCTGGCCACCCACTTCAACCTGCATTGGGCCCTGTTCCTCGTGCCCGTGGGCGTCATTGTCCTCATCGCGCGGAAGGTGGCTCCGGTGCCCGCACTCTTCCTCGGAGTCCTCGGGGGCGCCGTGGCCGCCGCCATCGCCCAGCCGGACCTCATCCGCTCGTTGGGGACGGATGCCATCGGCCCCGCGCTCGGATTGGGCGACACCTACCTCGGCGCCGCCTTCTCGACGCTGATGACCGCCGCCGCGCTCGACACGGCCATTGAAACTGGCAACCCGGTGGTCAACGACCTGCTCACCGCGGGCGGCATGGCCGGCATGTTGAATACCGTCTGGCTGATCATCTGCGCCCTTACGTTCGGCGCCGTAATGGGGGCCGCAGGCTTCCTCGAGCGGATCACCGCCGCCATCCTCTCCGCCGTCCGGGGCACCTTCTCCCTCGTCTTCGGTACGGCCTTCTCCAGTGTGGTGTTCAATGTGATCGCCGCCGACCAGTACATCGCCATCGTCGTCCCAGGCCGCATGTTCCGCGAGGCCTATGCTGAGCGTGGCGTGGCACCCCAACTGCTGAGCCGGACCCTGGAGGATGCCGGCACCGTGACCAGCGTGCTCATTCCCTGGAACACCTGCGGAGTTGCCCAGAGCGGCGTGCTCGGCGTTGGGGTCCTCGCCTTTGCCCCGTATTGCGTCTTCAACTATGTGTCGCCCCTGATGACCCTCCTGGTCGCCGCCCTCGGCTTCCGCATTCCCCCGCCGGTGCCCGTCCACGAGAGTTCCGCGCAGGCAGAGTAAACCCAGCGCGCCTCCCGCCTGTTGAACCCCTCCATGGAGCAGGACGCCTATCTCGCCCTACAGGACGACCGGACCATCCGGGTCCAACGCGCTGCAGAGAACAACCTGCAGCACATTGATGTGGACATCCCCCGGGACCGGCTCGTCGTGGTGACTGGCGTGAGCGGATCCGGGAAATCCAGCCTCGCATTCAACACGTTGCACGCCGAAGGACAACGCCGGTACCTCGAAACCTTCAGCGCCTATGCCCGCCAATTCATGGGCGGTCTGGAGCGTCCGAAGGTGGAGCGCATCACGGGACTGAGCCCGGTCATCGCCATTGAGCAAAAGACCATCAGCCGCAATCCGCGGTCCACGGTCGGGACGGTCACCGAGCTCCTCGATTTTTTGCGCGTGCTCTTCGCCCGGGCCTCCACGGCCTATTCCAGCGCCACCGGGGAGCCCATGGTGCGGTTCACCGATGAGGGCATTCTCTCCCGCATCGTGGAGGACTACGCCGGAGAACGGCTCCTGCTCCTTTCCCCCCTCGTCCGGGGACGCAAAGGACATTACCGCGAGCTGTTCGAGACCATCCAAAAGCAGGGCTACCTCCGGGCCCGCGTGGACGGGGAAGTCGTGGAACTCGAACCCGGCTTCCGGGTGGACCGCTACAAGGTCCACGACATCGAGGCCGTGGTGGACCGCATCGTCGTGCCCGACCCGCCGGCACTGGACGAGGACGGCAAGCCGGCCAACGAGGAGGCAGCGAGGGTCATGCGCTCCCTGCGGACTGCGCTGGCCATGGGCAAGGGCAGCATGATGGTGCTGCCCGTGGACGATGCGGTGCCCCGCCACTTCTCCCGGGCCCTCATGTGCCCGACCACCGGCATCAGTTACCCGGAACCCGAGCCCAACCTGTTCTCGTTCAACTCTCCCTACGGCGCCTGTTCGACCTGCAACGGCCTGGGGCAGGTGGCGGAAGCGTCCCGGGAGCTGATCATTCCGGACGGGAGCAAGAACCTCCGACAGGGCGGCCTCGCTCCCTTGGGCGTCCTGAAGACCGGCTGGACACGGCAGGTGGTCGAAGCCATGCTGGATGCCGCCGGCCACTCCGCCCGGACCCCCATGGACGACGTGGATGAGGCCACGATGTCGAGCATCCTCTACGGTGCGGACCAACCGGTGGTCCTGCCGGGCAAAGCTGGCACCAAAGAACGCCGCGTCCGATTCGATGGCGTCATCGCGACCATCGAGCGGACCGCCAAGGATGGCTCCGGAGCGCCATTGAAGCGGTGGGCCCAGAAATTCCTTCACAAGCGCCCCTGCCCCTCCTGCGGTGGCTCGCGGCTCAAGCCCACGGCGCACCAGTTCAAAATCGCCGGGGCCACCCTGCCCGACGTGGTGGGCATGGACCTGAAGGACCTCATGGTCTGGGCGGGCAGTGCGCTCGACACGCTGGGAGAACGGGAGGCGGCGATTGCCAAGGAACCCCTCCAGGAGATTCATGCCCGTCTGGGCTTCCTGCTCGACATGGGCCTCGACTACCTCACCCTCGACCGTCCCGCGCGGTCACTCAGCGGCGGAGAAGCCCAACGCATCCGGCTGGCCACCCAGATCGGCTCTAAGCTCACCGGCGTCCTGTACATCCTCGACGAGCCCAGCATCGGCCTTCACCAGCGGGACAACCAGCGCCTCATCGACAGCCTCAAGACCCTGCGGGACGTGGGCAACACGGTCATCGTCGTGGAGCACGACGAAGACATGATGCGCCAGGCCGACCACCTGATCGACATCGGTCCGGGCGCCGGCAAGCACGGCGGGCAGGTCGTGGCCGAAGGGCCTCCTGCCTCCCACCTCGCCCAAGGCAGCGTGACGGCCGAGTTCCTCGACGGGCGCAGGCGCATTGCCATTCCCGAGAATCGCCGGAAGGGCAACCGGAAGAAGCTCGGGCTGCTCGGTGCCTCGGGACACAATTTGAAATCGGTGGACCTCCGGCTCCCACTGGGCACCTTCATCTGTGTGACCGGCGTAAGCGGCAGCGGGAAGAGCACCCTGATCAACCAGACGCTCCACCCCGCGCTGCACAACCATTTCTATGAGGAGACCAAGCGCCCTCTTCCCTTCAAAAAGCTCACCGGTCTGCAGCATCTGGACAAGGTCATCGCCATCGACCAAAGTCCCATCGGACGCACCCCCCGATCCAATCCGGCCACCTACACCGGCGTCTTCAGCGAGATCCGCAACCTCTTTACCCAGCTCCCGGAGGCCAAGATTCGCGGCTACAAGCCCGGGCGGTTCTCCTTCAATGTGGTCGGAGGCCGCTGCGAGACGTGCAAGGGCGCCGGCCTGCGGACCATCGAGATGAACTTCCTGCCGGACGTCCACGTCCAATGCGAGGACTGCGGAGGCAAGCGCTACAACCGGGAAACGGTGGAAATCCGATACCGAGGAAAATCGATTTCCGATGTGCTCGACATGACCATCGAGGAGGCGCTGGAGTTCTTCGACGCCCACCCCAAGATCAAACGGGTGTGCAGCACGTTGCGGGATGTCGGTCTTGGCTATCTCACCTTGGGCCAGCCTTCCACCACCCTCTCTGGTGGAGAAGCCCAGCGCGTCAAGCTGTCCACCGAGCTGGCGCGGAAGGACACCGGCAACACGTTCTACATCCTCGACGAGCCGACCACGGGGCTTCATTTCCAGGATGTAGAGATGCTCCTAAGAGTACTCCAAAGACTTGTTAATCAAGGAAATACAGTCCTTGTCATCGAGCATCAGTTGGACGTGGCCTGCAACGCCGACCACATCGTGGACATCGGCCCGGAAGGGGGCCATGGAGGCGGCACCATCGTCGCCCAAGGCACCCCGGAAGAGGTGGCCAACAGCAACGGGGCCACCGCACCGTTCCTGCGTCAGATGCTGGACCGCTCATAGCCTCTACCTTGTGTGCCGTATCTTATCTCTATGGCACAGAAACCGCTTATTGACCCTAGGAGCTGGAACGACATCAAGGCCCACGACAGCTGGTCCATCTTCAAGATCATGTCCGAGTTCGTGGAAGGCTTTGAGAGTCTGCAGCGCGTGGGACCCTGCATTAGCATCTTTGGTTCGGCCCGGAAGGCAGCCGATGACCCGGATTACCTGTTGGCCACCGAAATCGGCAGCAAACTTGTCCGCAGTGGATATGGCGTGATCACCGGGGGCGGTCCCGGCATCATGGAGGCCGGAAACAAGGGTGCCCATGAAGAAGGAGGCGTATCGGTGGGCCTGAACATGAACCTGCCCCACGAGCAGCACCACAATCCCTACATCAGCCCGGAAACGAGCTTGGAATTCGACTACTTCTTCGTGCGAAAAGTGATGTTCATGAAGTACTCGCAAGGCTACATCGTGCTGCCCGGCGGTTTCGGCACCCTCGACGAGCTCTTCGAGGCCATCACCCTCATCCAGACTTCCAAATCCAAGCGGTTTCCGATTGTCCTGGTCCGTTCGGCCTTCTGGAATGGGCTAATGGAATGGATCAAAGCCGTCCTCCTCGAGCAGAACGCCACCATTAGCGCCAAAGATCTCGACTTGATCCATGTCGTGGACACCGCTGACGAAGCCGTGGCCATCATGGACAACTTCTACTCGAATTTCCTGCTCAAGCCGAACTTCTGAGTCTGGCCGTTCACCAAGAATGAGGATGCACACCCCCTCTTTATGGGGCTTGTCAGCGCTGGTTCTGACGGCCCTCTCCGGCTGTGAGGGCAGCACGTCGATGTCGCACTCCTTCCACAACCTGCTGCCGGACACCCTCCACGTCATCGCCCGGTTTGACAGTCTGCCATGGAACGACTCGGTGGATGTCCACCTGGCTCCGGGACAGACCTTCACCCGGTTCACCTATCACATGCGGGGCAAGTGCTCCCAGTGCGGAGACCTGCAAGGCGCCACCGCATGGATCGACACGCTGGAGGTTCCCGGACGGACCTGGCTCGACTATCCCGATGTGCCCGCCGACTGGTGGACCGAGGTCAGCGAAGGCCGGACATGGATTCGCTTTGACCACACCTTGCGCATCGGTTCCACCCGCGTGGAGTGAACAATTCATACCGGAGGATGGGGCTCAATGCAACCGGGCATTCGAAGTTTGCGGTGCAAATCAACCCCATGAAACACGCGCTTCTCCTGGCCCTGCTTTCGCCTGTGGCCCTGTTCTCCCAACTGCCCTTCGACCTCACGGTCCTCGATCAGCCCTACACCCCCCTGCTGGAGTCCACGGCCTTGGAAACCAGCCAGTATGACTACCCAAACGGATGGGATGACCCGGAATTCTCCGTGCCGCTCGGGTTCGATTTCAACTACAGCGGTTACATCATCGATGCCCTCGACCAGGTGGGCGTCGGCTCCTTGATGATGGGCACCACCATTGACGACAAGAGCGGCCTGCCCCTGCTTCACGGCTTCATTCCCACCAACTTCGATCTCGCCGACAACGGCATGGCGGGCGGCGCGCCGTCCCTGATCCGATGGCAGACGACCGGAGCGCCTGGGGAGCAGGTCTTCACCATGGAATGGGCCGGTGCCGGCCTCTACGAGGAGGTGTTCGCAGACTCCGCTGTGAAGGAGCTCAGCTCAATGGACCTGCAGTTGAGGCTCTACGAGGCGGATGGGGTCATTGAATTCCACTTCGGCCCTTCGTCCCTCCTCACGTCCCTCGAAGAGCCCGCCATCAGCGGCTTGCTGCTCGAGTTTGACCCTTTCAGCTACAGCGGCACGGTCTACGCCCTCGACGGCAATCCCGCAGACCCGACCATCGAGCCCCTCGGGGACATCTATGAGTGGTACTACGGCCCCTACCTCTTCTCTCACCCGGCGGACGGCACGGTTTACCGCTTCGGGCCCACCGGCACGACCCTAGACGTCACCCAGGCGCGCGCCACCTCGCTGCAAGCCTGGCCGAACCCCACGGCGGGCGAGGTGACCCTCGCCTTCACGGGTGCACACACGTGGACCGTCCTCGATGCCACGGGCCGCGTCGTGATGAACGGGAAAGGACAAGATGGCGACCGCCTCGACCTCTCCGGACTTCACGCTGGCGCGCACACCGTTCGGCTCGACAACGGCGCCGCCCAACGCGTGGTGAAGCACTGACGGGCTGACAGCCTGACACGAAAAATCCGGCGGCCTCCTGTCAGGTCGTCGGATTTTTTGCGTTTGAGCCGCCCGGCATGGCATTTGCCCAGTTCGGCGCAGCACAAGGAAAACCACCACCATGCAACAAGGACAGATCAACGTACAGACGGAGAACATCTTCCCGATCATCAAGAAGTTCCTGTACAGCGACCACGAAATTTTCCTCCGCGAGCTCGTCTCCAACGCCGTGGACGCCACCCAAAAGCGCAAGGCCCTCCTGCGGGTCGGCGAAATCGAGGGCAACGCCGACGGCGCCCAGGTCCACGTCATCCTCGACAGTGAGGCCAAGACGCTCACCATCCGCGACGCCGGCATCGGCATGACCGAGGAGGAAGTCGACAAGTACATCAACCAGATCGCCTTCTCAGGCGCCACCGAGTTCGTCGAGAAGTTCCAGGAGAAGTACGCCGACAAGGCCGACGCCAAGGAAGCCAT
This sequence comes from Flavobacteriales bacterium, assembly GCA_002862785.1. GTDB lineage: Bacteria > Bacteroidota > Bacteroidia > Flavobacteriales_D > Sanyastnellaceae > UBA8752. The sequence continues at coordinate 44,109 of PKDZ01000037.1, read as the reverse complement.
CATCGGCCACTTCGGCCTCGGCTTCTACAGCGCCTTCATGGTGGCCGACCGCGTGGACATCTACTCCTGGAGCCAGCGCAAGGACGCTGTGCCCGTGAAGTGGACGTGCGACGGTTCGCCCAACTTCGAGATGGGCGCCATCCCCGAGGACGACTTCAAGGCCCTCGGCCGCGCCGAGGACCAGCTCCATGGCACCGACATCGTCCTGCTCCTCGGTGAGGACGGCGAGGAGTTCAACGAAGACGCCCGCATCACCGGCATCCTCGAGAAGTACTGCAAGTTCATGCCCGTGCCGGTCGTGTGCGGCACCAAGACGGAGTACGTGGACGACCCCGAGGGCGCCAAGGACGAGGAAGGCAACGTGAAGCGCGTGCCCGTCGAGGAGCCCCGCGTGATCAACGACACCGATGCCATTTGGCTCAAGTCGCCCGCCGACCTCGAGGACCAGGATTACCTCGATTTCTACCGGACGCTCTACCCGATGAACTTCGAGGAGCCGCTGTTCCAGATCCACCTCAACGTGGACTTCCCCTTCAACCTCACGGGCATTCTCTACTTCCCGAAGGTCAAGAAGGAGATGGATTTGCAGCGCAACAAGATCCACCTCTACAGCAACCAGGTATTCATCACCGACAACGTCGAGAACATCGTTCCGGACTTCCTGACGCTGCTGCACGGCGTCATCGACAGCCCGGACATCCCGCTCAACGTGAGCCGCTCCTACCTGCAGGAGGACGCCAACGTGAAGAAGATCACGTCGCACATCTCCAAGAAGGTCAGCGACAAGCTCGCCAAGATGTTCAAGGACGACCGCGATGATTTTGCCGCCAAGTGGCCCGACATCCAGGTCTTCACCGAGTACGGCATGCTCATGGACGAGAAGTTCTTTGAGCGCGCTGGCAAGTTTGCCCTCTACACCGATACCGACGGGGCGCACCGCACGATGGACGAGCTCGTGGAGCACGTCAAGGACGCGCACACCGACAAGGACGGCAACGTGGTCCTGCTCTACACGCCGAATCCGCAGGCTCAGCACAGCTATGTGGCCGCGGCCCGCGACGCCGGGTACACGGTGCTCCACCTCGAGAGCCCGTTGACCTCGCACTTGATCCAGAAGCTGGAGATGAATTCCGGCGACACCAAGGTGCAGTTCCGCCGCGTCGACGCCGACATCGTCGACCGCCTGATCCCCAAGGACGATGCGCCGGAAAGCGCCCTGACCGAGGACCAGCAGACCGCGCTCAAGGAGGAGATCGAGGCCATCTTGCCGGATAAGATGGTGTACAAGGTGGCCTTTGCGCCCATGTCCCCCACCGCGCCGCCGGTCACCATCACCCAGAGCGAGTTCATGCGCCGGATGAAGGAGCAGCAGCGCGTCGGAGGCGGCGGCATGGCCATGTTTGGCGACATGCCCGACAGCTATGACGTGGTGTTCAATGCCAACCACCCGCTGGTGACCTCGTGGACCGACGGCGACGCCGAGGCCCGCAAGCCGAAGGTGGAACGCGCCATCGCCCTGGCCCGCCTCTCGCAAGGACTTCTTGCGGGAGAAGAACTGACTACCTTCATCGCAGAGGGGTACGACGCCCTCTCCTAAATTCTGGATTCACAACATGAAGTACCTCCTTTGGATCGTCCTCGCGCTGATCGCCATCGTCGGCTACAGCGCCATGGGCAGCTACAACGGATTCGTCTCCCTCGACGAGGACGTCGATGGCCAATGGGCCAATATCGAAACGCAATACCAGCGTCGATTCGATCTGATTCCCAACCTCGTCGCGACCGTCAAGGGAGTGGCCGAATTCGAGCAGGAGACCCTGACCGCAGTGACCGAGGCCCGGGCCTCCGCCTTCAATGCCATGCAGGCCGTGGGCGATGGAACCGGCAGCATTGCCGACTTCCAGCAGTCCAACATGGTGCTCGGACGGGCGATGAATGGCATGCTCGGCTACTCGGAGCGGTATCCGGAGCTCAAGGCCAACCAGAACTTCTCCGACCTGCAGGCCCAACTCGAAGGCACGGAGAACCGCATCGCCGTGGCGCGGAAGGATTTCAACGCGTCCGTCAAGGCCTACAACGGCAAGGTTCGCCGCTTTCCGGGCTCACTGTGGGCCGGCATGTTCGGCTTCGAGCAGCGGGACTACTTCGAATCCGTCGCCGGATCCGAGGCCGCCCCGACCGTCGACTTCGGGTCCTGATGTCGGCGCGGAACTTCTTCAGCGATTCTGACCGGCACGCCATCCGCGCCGCCATCGCGGATGCCGAAAACACCACCAGCGGCGAGATCCGGCTTCATGTGGAATCCCGGTGCAAGGCCGACGTGCTCGACCGCGCTGCCGGCGTCTTTGAGGTCCTCGGGATGCACAAGACTGAGCTCCGCAATGGGGTCCTGTTTTACCTCGCCACGGAGGACCGCCAATTCGCCATTCTCGGCGATGGCGGCATCAACGCGGTGGTGCCCGATGACTTTTGGGACGGCGTCCGGGACACGGTGATCCAGGGCCTCGCTGCCGGGAATGCCGTCGACGGGCTCGCCGCGGGCATCCGCCTGGCTGGTGACCAATTGGCCGCGCATTTCCCGGTCGCGGCAGACGACGTCAACGAACTGTCGGACGACATCAGCTTCGGGTCATGAGGCGCGCCTTCTCCCTCCTTCTGGCGGTCACCCTCCTCTGGGGTGGCCCGGTGCTGGCCCAAGCCGAATTGGATTGCCTCCCTCCTTCCGGCACGCCGGGCACCTTCGTGTATGACTTCGCGGACATCCTAGGCCCCGACGATGAGGCCGACATCAATGCGACCATCCGGGCACTCAACGACACCACGCCCAACAGCATCGTGGTCGTCACCCACCCTGACTTCTGCGGGGAATCCCCCTTCGATTTCGCGACCGGCGTCGGGCGCAAATGGGGCGTCGGCGATGCCGAATTCGACAACGGCATCGTCATCTCGGTCTCGCCGAAGACGGGCAATCGCAAAGGACAGGTCTTCATCGCCGTGGGATACGGGCTGGAAGGCGCCATCCCGGACGTGACCGCGAACCGGATCATCGACATCGAGATGATCCCGGAATTCAAGCTGGGTGGGACTGAGTCCTACGCCTGGGGCATCGGCAATGCCGTCGCAGTCTTGGGCCCGTTGGCCAGTGGAGAAATCCAAGAATATGAGCCGGGCGCACCGCTGGGGGCCGGGGCCTTGTTCGTGGCCCTGTTCTTCTTCTTTTTCGTTTTCCTGGTGCCCCTCATCGCCGCGTTCGGCATCCTCCGCCGCTATGGCAAGAACAACGACCTTGGTTCTCTGGTCGCCTTGATGCTGCTGGCCAACCAATCGGCCAAGCGCAACCGCGGCTCCTTCAGCAACTTCAGCAGCGGAAGCGGCGGATTCAGTGGCAGCGGTGGATTCGGGGGTGGCGGCTTCGGCGGCGGCGGCGCTGGCGGCAGCTGGTAACCCTCACACGAGACCCAATGAGCAGATACGCGAAATACATCGGCGGCGCCCTCGGCTGGGCACTGGGCGGCCCCATCGGCGCCATCATGGGCTATGCCTTCGGATCCATGGTGGCCGACAAGAGCCTCTCCATGGAGGGCGGCCCCCAACAGCGGAGCATGCCCGGTGGCGGACCGCGACAGCGACAGACCGGAGCGGGCGACTTCGCCGCCTCGATGATCGTCCTGAGCGCGGCGGTCATGAAGGCCGACGACCGCATCCTGAAGTCCGAGCTCGACTACGTCAAGCGCTTCTTCGTCAGCAACTTCGGCGCCGCCCAAAGCGAGCGCTACATCCTCACCCTCCGCGAGGTCCTGAAGCAAGACGTGGACACCCGCGCCGTCTGCCGCCAGATCAGCGCCATGATGGAGCACAGCAAGCGCTTGCTCCTCCTCCAATACCTCTACGGCATCGCCCAGGCCGATGGCGACGTAGACCCCCGCGAGGTCGAGGTCATCCGCCAGATGGCCACCTGGCTCGGCATCAGCGCCAAGGACGTCAAGAGCATCGAAGCCAGCTTCTACACCGACGTCGCCTCCCACTACGCCGTCCTCGAAATCCCGGAAACGGCCACCGACAGCGAGGTCAAAAAGGCCTTCCGCCGCATGGCGGTCAAGTTCCACCCCGACAAGGTGCGCGACATGGGCGAGGACTACCAGAAGCAGGCCCGCGAGCGCTTCGACCGCATCACCGCCGCCTACGAGGCCATCAAAAAACAGCGCGGCATCAAGTGATCCCGTTTTAAAAGGATCCCGACGAATCACCGTCTGGGACCAACAAAAAAAGCCGGGCGTGGGCCCGGCTTTTCTGTTGGTGGTGTTGTCGTTCTATCGTCGGCTGCCTTAGTGGCGGACGACGGGGAGGCGCCATTGGCCCTGGCCGTCCGTGAGGCGGACGGTGTAGAGGCCGGGCGCCAGGGCGGTGAGGTCGAGGGTGCGTTGGCCGGTCGTCTGGCCGCTCCAGTTGGTGGAGAGGACCGTACGGCCGCTAGCGTCCAAGAGGGCGACGTCGAGGTCGAGGGTCGTCGCGCCGAGGTCGAGGTCGAGCGTCAGGGCGCCGGACGTCGGGTTCGGGAAGGCCTCCACGGCGGCGAGGCCGTCGATGGTGCCGACGCCGACCGGGTTGGTGACCGTGACCGTCAGGGGCACGCGCTCGGAGGCGCAGCCCACCGCGTCCACGCTGACCGTCCAGTCGTAGAAGAAGTAGTAGTAGTTGAGGCTGTTGGCGCCGTTGACGCTCGTGCCGGTGATGGCGCCGAAGTCGCCGAGGGCGAAGGGGTACTCGGGGTTGGACCCGATGCCGTCGCGCCAGAGCTGCGGGTTGTCGTCGGTGGAGCGGAGGCCGTAGCCCTCGCCAGCCGGGACATAGAAGCCCAGGTCGATCACGCTTTCGCCGTCGGCCATGTTGACCGTGACGCTCTCGAGCTCGGTGCCGGCGTCATTGACCAAGGCGATGGTGCGGTTGCCCTCGCCGTTGGCGAAGACCTTCACCGATTCGATGGTCAGGCCCTGGTAGGCGTCGAAGACGAGCCAGAAGCCGGAGCTGGTGTGGTGCTGGCCGTTCTCCTCGTCGCGGTCCGCCTTGGCGCCCGTGCCGGTGGTGCCGGGGTTGGTGGACTCGCTCTCCACCCAGAAGGTGGTGGTCGCCCCCACGTAGACGGGTACATCCGGTCCTGCGCCAAACGGCATCAGGTCGTCTTCGTTCTCGTACCACAGCAGGTTGTCGCCGGTGGCGTTGAGGTCGACTTCGGCCGGGTTCTCGATGGTGATGTCCTCCGTGGTCGGCGCTTCCGGAATCGGGTACACGTCGACCACGATCTCGTCGCTCACGTTCTCTGCCCCGCAGGCGTCGGTGAAGGTCAACTGGAAGGTGCCGCTGGTGCCCACCTCGATGGAGGGGCCTTCGACGCCCACGTTCCAGACGCACACCCCGTCTTCGGGGCCGGTGAGGGTGACCGTGCTGCCTTCACAGAATCCGAGTTGGCCGTCGACCTCCACGGTCGGCGCGGTGGGCTCGAGCACCTCGATGGTGACCGGGTCAGACGTGAAGCTGCATCCGGCGTCGTCGGTGAGGGTCACGCTGTACGTGCCCGCCTCGGACACCTCGATGCTGGTCTCGGTGGCGCCATTGCTCCACGCGGTCTCAAACCCGCTGTTGGTGGTCAGCGTCACGCTCTCGCCCGGGCACAGGATGCCAGGGGCTCCGCTCTGGGTGATCTCGGCGTCGATGAAGCAGAACGGCGGGAGGACGATGTCGTCGACCCAGCAGGCGTCGGCGCCTCCGGAGATGATGTTGTCCTTTTCGTAGGACCAGGTGATGGTGTGGAATCCCGCCGTCAGCGGGAAGGACTCCTCGGCCCAATCGAGCTCGCCCGACCATTCGGCCACCATGGCCCCATCGATCTCCAGACGGAGGAAATCCCAGCCGTCTTCGGTGGACACGCGGCGCGCAAACGTCAGGTCGCCGTCGCCCAAGAACTCCAACGCGATGGTGAGGTCGGTGCTTTGGTTGTCGCCGATGTCGCCGCTCTCCATGCAGAAGTCGCCCTGGTACGGATTGTTGGTCGACACGAACCAGTCCTCGTTGCCGTCGTAGGCCCACGGGAAACTCTGGTCGTCTCCGGTCTCCCACGTCTCCATGATGAGGTTGATCGGCTCGAAGAAGTCCGCCGTGGTCAGGTACAATTCCGCGTTGTCCGGACCCGACGTGTTGACCGCGAAGGTGATGGGAAGCAGTCCGCCGAGGCCGGCGTCCTCGGCCACGGTGACCGGGTAGGACATCGTGAAGGACCCGCCGGGCTCGATGATGTCCATCTCGTAGTTTCCGTTGAAGCCCATGGTCACATCCGGGTGCTCGAAGGCGAGGATGCCCACCGCACCCGGTGCCCCATCGTGGCCGTCGTTGACGATGGTGAAGACGAGGTTGGCCTCCTCCCCGCTCTCGAGGATGCCGTTGCCGCTGTCCTCGACGACGAGATCGACGATGCTGAAATGGGGCGCATTGAGGGTCACGGGGAAGGACGTCGTCCACTCGTTGCCGTCAGCGTCGGTGATGAGCACGTCGAACAGGGCCACGTGTTGGTCGGCCACGCCGGGTGTGACGTCAAACGCGAAGCCGGACAGCGTCAGGGAACCGTCTGCGGCGATGTCGCCGGCGGAGACCGCCCCATTGGTGATGGTCACCCACTCGTCGGCCGTGGTGATGGTCACCATGACGTCGGTGGCAGTTTCGATGCCCACGTTGGACAGGTCGAGCTCGAGGTCGATGCTCTCGCCCTGGTCGACCATGCCGTCGTTGTCTCCAGTCGGATCGAAGGCCGCATTGCCGCTGCTCAGGACGTACGGTCCATCGGCCGGAACGGCCTGGACCGTCGACTGGTAGGGAATCGTGTTGTAGGCGGTGCCCGTGATGAGGTAGTCCCCGGGAACGCCCAGCGGCTCGTCCAGGGTGATGGTGGCCACGCCGTTCTCCACAAAGGCGGTGCCGAGGATCTGGTCGCCCTGGGTGATGGCCACGAGCGCGCCCTCGGTCGGGCAGCTCACCTCGATGGTCGGGGTGCCGAGGAAGTAGACCTCCTGGTGGGACAGGGCCAACTGGTCCGGGAAGGCCGTGCGGAGCACGACGGACGGGTCGCCGAAGATGCACCAGGTGTCCATCATCTCCTCGCCGCCACCTCCGTAGCTGTCGATCATGCCGGAGCAGCCATGGGCCACGATGGAGCCAAAGGTGTGGCGGATCTCCACTTCGCCGTCCTCGACCACGAGGTCCGTCATCTCGTCCTGACCGCGCATCGGCGGTGCCCAGCTTTGGAGCACGCTGGAGAACGCGCCGCCGATGCCGCCGGCCGGCTCTCCATTGGAGGTGTGCTTGATCCACACCTCACCGAAGCAGTCTCCGGACCCCTCGCCTTCGTCGAAGTCGCCGACGCAGCAGGCCACCGGCACGAAGAAGCCGTACATGCCGTTGTTGGTGGTCTGGCCGATGGCGTTGATGTCGAATCCACTCGAGGCGATGCCTCCGTGGTATCCGTGGCCGGTGTAGTTGATGAAGGACAGCCCCTTGTTCACCAGCTCGATCATGTCGTTGGCGTTGGGGTTGCCCGCTTCGTCGGCCGTCTCCCCGCCGGTCGGGCTGTTGCCGGCCTGGCTGCCATCGTACAGTTCCCAGACCTCCTGGAAGTCGTAGTCGATGAGCTTGTCCTTGATGGCGTTGAGGTGCTGCCAATCGCTTTCTCCGTTGTCGCCGATGCCAGCGCCCTCATTGGATCCGATGCCGACACCGATGTTGAACCACTCCTCCCCGAGGAACGGATTCTTCTCGTATTCCAGCGTCCGCTCCACCAGCGTCTCCATCTCGTCCACATCGTGCACGAGCAGGCGGCCGACGAAGAACTCCGGGTAGTGGTCGTCCCCCTCCACGTAGCCGTAGCAGGGATCGCAGTATCCGGAGCCGCCGCCGTTGGTCACGAGCGTGGCGGCCACCTGGTCCTCGTCTCCGGCGAGGATGACGTGGGTCAACCCTTCGTTGAAGTACTGGTCGGCGAGGAAATCCTTGATGGCGTCGTAATCGTTGCCGAAGTCCGCCGCGTAGACGACCTGGGTCGTCAGTCCCTTCTCGATTTTCCATTGGATGAGCGGGGCCAGCACGTCGTCGTACATGGCGTCCGTCACGAAGACCACCTTGCCGTGCTCCTCGATGTAGTCGTAGCGCTCGCTGACGCTGGCCGCATTGAGGAAGCGGCGTCCGAACTGGTCGGCAAATTCAGCGGAGAGACGGACCGGAGCCACGGCGGGATTGACCGGAGCCATCTCCGTCTCCACGATGCGGACCGTGATGGAGGTGTGCACCCGCAAGACCCGGCTCACCGGGTTGTATTGGAAGGGATGTGCCCAGACGCTTTGGCCGCGCACGCCGCGCTGGACAAAGGGCGTCTGCAGTGCGGCCACGGATTGCGGGTAGAACGCATCCTCGGCATACACTGCGCCTTCGGTGAAGGGCACGGACGCCGGATCGACGTTGCGGTAGAGGTTGCCTTTGCTCGGCACCACGTCCACCTCAGTGAGGTCGACAAATTCCGTCTCGACGATTTCAAGGGCCGTGCCCACGGTCGCCCCGATCATCAAGGTGGCGTCGACCTTGGACAGGTCCGGAGCGCCAGCGCGAAGCATGGGGGTGTCCCCGAGGACCCGGGGCATCACGGCGACCCCGTCGGGGGTGGTCACTTCGTGCAGGATTGGATCGGAGAAGTCGAACCGGACGACGATACCGTCGTGGTCATCGGACAACAAGGTGGCATTCTGGGCGGACCCGGTGGTCACAGTCCCGATCAGCAGGAGCAGCGCAAACAGCGCTTTGGAGTGCAATGTGTGCATGGTTTCTTCTTGGTGCAGGTCAATGGACCATCAGTCGCTCGAAGCGACCCCCTCCCGTCCATCGTAGGAGGTACATCCCGGTGGGCCATCCCTCCGTCGACAGAAGCCAACGGCCATCAGACCTTTTCGGTGTGCATTTGAGTAACCTTCCATCCGGGGTCAACCGTTGCATGGTTGGGTGGGAGTTTCCATTCGGGGGCATAGACACGACAATCTGCTGCCCGGAACGACAAGGATTCGGATGGACCTCGATGATGGGACGCGGCGTGTCGGCCACGGCATTCACCCCTCCATTGCGCAGGTCAAACCAGACATTGACCAGGGCGTCCGGATTGTCGGTCGGCCACACCCAGAAATGAAGGAAGCACGTCCCCTCGATGTCCAGCGAATTGACGATGAGCTTCAGGAATCCAGCTCCGCCCTCGGGCATGGGCAACATGTCGGCGTCGGACGGCACCCCGGTGTAGCATTCGCCAAGATCACAGAGGTTCACATCCCATCCGTCGGTCCACCCCCCGTCGATGTACCTCCAGGTTAGGCCCAGCGAATCGGGGGTCTCATTCGGAAAATCAATCTGAAAAATGCGGGTCAGGCTGTCCGTGGGGAACTCCGCCACCAGGCTGTCTGTGGGCTCGATGCCGAACTGAGCATGGCCAACAAGCGGTGCTCCTGTCCACAACAGGAGCGTGAGGGCCAAGAGCGTGGTGGTCAACCGCATGCCTCGAATTTAGGGTATTCCCTCCGTCAGCCGGCCGAACAAGTCCGCCATCCTCTCCGATCGGTACGCGAACAGCGACTCGATGCTCCGCCGCACCCAGCGCCCGGCCACCCAACCGCCCAGCCGCCCCATCGGCAACCGATACTCGAGTTCGTCCACGACGAGACAGCCCCCCTCGACCGGACGGAATTCGTGGCGGTGGTTCCATTCTGAAAAGGGACCGCTGAGCTGGGTGTCCCGGAACCAGCCGATGCCCTCCGGGCCGGACGGAGGGTGAACTTCCTCGATTCGGGTGAGCCATCCGGTTCGGATGCCGGGGACTGGAGAGACCGAAATGCGCACTTCCAAGCCCGGGTGAAGGGGGACTTCTCCTCCCCGATCGATGCGCACGCGCTGCTCTGGAGGCGTCATCTCCACGAGGTTATGCGCGGTCTGAAAAAAGGTCCACACCTCCTCCACCGGGGCGGCCACAGCCAGCTCAGACCGAAGGGTTGTGGGGCTCATTGGCACAGGGCGTCGGCGGCCCACGCCGCCATCAGCAAGCCCGGTTTGGCTCCACTCTGAAAGCCCAGGGATTGGATATAGCCTGCAGAAGCACTGAGCACCTTGTTGCTTGGATGGGCCGGGTCCGTATTGAAGTCGAGGTCAATCTGGGCCACCTCCACCCCAGCCTCTTCCCGAAGGAGGTTGGCGAGGGCCACGGAACGCTCCGTCTCGCCCCACAGCTTCGTCCACAAATCGGCAATCTTGGGCACCTTCTCCTTCCGATAGATGACATGGGCTCCTGACCGCGGAAAGCGGAAAACCACGGTGGTGACATACACGGTGTGGTTGCGGTGATTTTGGCTGTCACAACCGACGTAGAGGATGAATTGGGCCTCACTGGCCTGCATTTCCCGGACGTAATCGCACACATCGAAACTGCGCCGTCCGCCCATGATTTTGAACCGTCGAGTCGATCTGTCACCCTCCATGCCTACCAAGTTACCAACGAAGACGGTCGAAGCGCGATGACGGGCTTGGGCCTTGTCCACAAGTTGCCACGCAGCGGCTGGTCCAGAAAATGGAAACACCCGCCGTTGCGGGTGCTTCTCTACGATTCACAACTGTGATTGACTTCCCGAAGGAAGTGCCTGTCAACCACACCGTCAATTTACACATTACAATCGAAAAAACCAACACTTTATGGCAATTCGTCTACTTATTATGCTATTTTGACGATACAAAATTAGCTCCCGTCGTCTGATGTAGCTCTTTGGGACATTTACAAATCAGGGGAAAGGAAGCCAAGGCACACGGCTTGCAACTCCTCCCGACTGAAGGGCTTGGACATGTGCAGGTTCACCCCTGCCTGCTTGGCGGCCTCCTTGTCGTGGTCGAAGGCAAACGCGCTTAGGGCGACAATCGGAGTCGGCTCGCGGTTCTCCTCGCGCTCCACATTCCTGAACCGTCGCGTCGCCTCAAGACCATCCATCACCGGCATCTGAATGTCCATGAACACGAGATCAAACCGGTTCTCGGTCATCAGGTTGAGGGCCTCCTGGCCGTTCTCCACACACGTGACGTCCGCCTTCCATTTTCCGAGCAGGGTCCGGATCAAGAATCGATTCACATCGTTGTCCTCCACCACCAGGATTCGATGTCCCTCAAGCAGGGCGGTTTCGGTTGTGACCGGCGCATCCGCTTCTTCGAGCACGGGCTCCATGGCCAGGGTGAATCGAAACGTACTGCCCTGCCCCAATGTGCTCGTGACCGTAGCCTCGCCTCCATGCAAGGCACACAGTTCTTTGACGATGGCGAGCCCGAGTCCGGTACCGCCATGGCGGACCTCGCGATTGGATGCCTGGCTGAAGCGCTCGAATACGACCTCAAGGTCCTTCTGGTCGATTCCCAGGCCCGAATCGGTCACCTCCAGCACCAAATGAGGCTCCATGGGGCCTCCCCCTTCGAGGGACAGGGTGAGGCCAATGGTTCCGGAATCGGTGAACTTGACCGCATTGCCCAGGCTGTTGATCAGGATCTGGGTCAGAATGGAGGGATCCACCTTCCAACCAACTCGGAGATCGGCATCAAAGCGGACCTCCAGTCGAACCCCCTTCTCCTTGAGTTGGGAGTGGAAGATGGTGGTCACGCGTTCGACAATCGGTTCGATGAGGGTCGCCTCTTTGTGGCAAACCCGCTGGCCCGCCTCCAGTTTGGCGAGGTCCAGCATGTCATCAAGCAGCCCCTTCAGGAGAACGCTTCCCCCCCGAATGGACGTGAGCAGGTTGTTCTGTTCCGAATCGAGCTGAGTGTCGCCCAGCAGGTCCGCCATGCCCATGATGGCATTCATCGGGGTGCGGATCTCGTGGCTCATCCGGGTCAGGAATTCCCGCTCGGCCTTCTCGGCCGCCCTTGCCTCGTCCCGCGACTCCCGCAGGTTTTCCTCCACCATCTTCCGCTCGGTGATGTCCTGGTGAATGCCCACTGAGCCTATGATGTCCCCCTCCGCATTGCGTTTGGGAACGCCGCTGATCAACAACCACTTCCGACCGCCATCGGCCGTGGTGATGGGGACTTCATACGCTCCGGCCTCTCCCGAATTCCTGGCCCTTGTCCGATCGTCCATCTGATCGACCTCCTCTCCAGAGAGGAGGACTTCCGAGGCTTTCTTCCCCCTCAATTCGGATTCCGCATACCCCACAATCGAACAGAAGCGCTCATCTGCCCGAACAATCCTTTCCTGCGTGTCCACCTCCAGAATGCCGAGGGCCATGTTGGCCACGATGTCTTCATAGCGGTTGCACTTGGCCTGGAGACGACGCACCTCTGCCTCGAGAAACGCTTGGCGTTCCCGAGGTCCCATTTCGTGGATGGAATCGACGCTCATTGGGGGCAACAACAGGTTGGCAACAGGAAGATACTGCACACTCCCCCCCATCTTCGTAATACGGCCAGTGCCATCCCGTGAAAACGCCCGATTTCATCCGATTCCTACTGCTCCTCCCCTGCACAGGAGCGGCTTTGGCCCAACCCGATCTGTCGGGTTGGTCCTCCATGATTTCCGCCTTCGAGGAGTCACCGTGGATTGCAGAATTGGAAGCCTTGGAACCGGACTGCATCCTAGGTCCGATGCTACCCGAACTGATGGTGGACGGCGTCCGAGGACACAGCTCCTGGGCCGACCGACTCATCGCTGAGCTCGAAGCCCTGCCCCTCGCCGAGCATCATGCCGACCGCGCCCTGGACCGCCTCCTCGCCGATGGCATGCTCCGCTTTCGCCTCGTCCAAGCCGCCTCCGACCGTCACCGACCGGCCATGGAAAGTGCCCTCTCCGAGGCCGGTCTTCCCTCTGAGTGGGCGGTTCTGCCCATGGTGCTGACGGGATGGGATGCCGCCTACTACGGCCCGGGACGGAGGGCCGGAGCGTGGGCCATGGACCTGCCGACCGCCTTGGCACTCGGGCTCGACATCCGACGGGGATGGGACGAACGCCATGTGCCGGGACGGATGGCCCAGGCCGCCTGCCTGCGCATTGCCCAAGTCCAGGATGTGCATCCGGAATCGCCCATGCGACAGGTGCTCTCCCTGGTCCGGGGCGGACAGGCCGGTCAGGCCTTCGACGCCGACGCTGTGGAGGCGGATCTACTCGGTTGGCTGCACCTGCTTCGGGTCATGCTCCAAGTGGACCGCAACTTTCGCCGAGACCGGCTCCATGCCCTCTGGGCGTTGCGTGAGCGCGACTGGGTGCCTTTCTCTTGCGCAGAAGCCACCCCGCTGTATTTCAGTCACCACCGGGATACGGAATGGGACCTAAGGGCCTTGCGAACGGAAAATCCTTGGTTCACCACGGATTCCATCGGACGGACCGCGTCCCGCCCTTCTGTGCAAGTCAGACGGGACTGGCTCGCCTCGGATTCGACTGCGGCCGGGTGGTGTGGCGCCCGACCTTTCCCCTCCGCGCCCCTCACATGGAACTACACCGTGCGGCCCGGAGATGTCCTGGGCACCATCGCCCGTCGCGTGGGACTCCGCATCGAGGATATCCGTCGATGGAACCAGATTGAGGGTGACCTGATCCGGGTGGGTCAGACCTTGAGCCTGCGTGGTGGCATCCCGCCGGAGACCTCCCAGCCCGCATCACCCGCTTCCTCCACCGACGCCACTTCATGGACGTGGCACACCGTCGAAGCCGGAGAGTCCTATTGGTCCATTGCACGGGATCACCCGGGAGTGGATCTCGTCGATTTGCTCGACCTCAACGAGGTGGCTCCGGAAGACCTCCGCCCGGGCATGCGCATTCGAATTCCCACCCGGTGAGCGCGCCAGATTCCCCCTCACGCGAAGCCCGTTGGCGACCGGTCCTCGCTTTGTTTGCCGTCGGCGGAGCCTCGGCACTTCTGGCCTGGGCCTGTCCCGATGAGGGATGGACCATCGCCGGGCACACCGTTCGCATCGAAACACCGTCCGCTTGGGATGGTTTGTGGGCCTCCGACCCGCAGCCCACCATCATTCCCCAATGGAAGCCCGATGACGTCGAAGCCTTGCTCGAGCGATACGAGGAACAACTCTCCGCCATCGAAGCCCAAGACACGGCACACCGCCCCTCCATGGAGGCCGACTCCAGCATTGTGGTGCCCTCGTCCCCGCCCCCTGACTCCGCAGTCGCAGCCCGCCAAGAGGAGCCACAGATGGACGCGGCCCATCCCGACCCCGACCCCTCTCCATCGTCCACGGCGGTTTCGGCTGGCCCGGAACCCAACGCGGCCGCTACGCCCGAAACAGGCGATTGGATTCCGGGCAGTCTCCGCATCGGCATTCCTCCGGAGGAAGAGCCGGCGTTCCATGACCTGTTCGCCAAGCTGGACCGGGGAGAATCAGTTCACGTCCTCCATTACGGAGACAGCCAGATTGAGGGCGACCGCATTTCCGGAACGATTCGGCAGCGTTGGCAGGAACGCTGGGGCGGCCATGGCCCGGGCATCCAGCCCCCGGTTCCGCTCGTCCAGAGTTTCTCCCTTCGACAAGCGCTCCGCGGTCCATGGAAACGCCATACCCGCTTCGGCCGGCGCGACTCGACAGACCTCGACGAGAACTACGGCCTGCTCGCCAGTTACGCCACGGCGGACTCCTCCTCCACCCCCTCCTGCATCGACGTGGGACCCGAACGCCGCAGTCCAGGCTCATTTGCCCGGTGGGACCGAATTGACCTCTGGCACGATACGGTTTACACCCTCTGCGAAGTCCTGGTGGACGGCCTTCCGGTCGACACGCTCCAACCGGGCACCCTCCCCGGTGTGCTCACCCTGCCCTCGTCGGGGATGGAACCCGGAGGGACCCCCGTTCAACTGTGCTTCTCGGGTCGACCTCCCCGCCTGTTTGCCCTTCATCCAGTCGGACAGGGGACCCAATGGCATTCAGTGGCCATGCGAGGCTCTTCCGGCACGCTGTTTCGGAAATTGGCGCGCATCCCCTTCAGCACCCAGCTCAAACGGCTGGAACCCGACCTCATCGTCCTTCAATTCGGAGGCAACACTGTCCCATACACCCGAGACTCGCTGTCCGCGGTGCGCTATGGCGGATGGTTCAAACGTCAGATTGCATTGTTTCAGGCCCTGGCCCCAGAGACGGCCATCCTGGTCATCGGCCCCTCGGACATGGCCGAGAAAACGGGCACACAATGGACCCCCTTCCCCCAGTTGGATGCCGTGCGAACCGCCATCCGTGACGCCAGCCTCGATGCGGGCGTGGCCCATTGGGACTTGCTCGTCGCCATGGGCGGTTTGGGCAGCATGCCGGCCTGGGTCGCCTCCGAACCACCGTTGGCGGGACCAGATCACGTCCACTTCACTCCACGCGGGGCACGCCAGGTGGGCGAATGGCTCGATCGGGCCTTCTGGGCCGAATTCAGACGGTGGGAAAATGGGGGGCGAACCCCGGCCATGAAGGGAATCGAGCGCCGTCCGTCCTCCTCCGTGCCCCTGCAACTCCCCGCACCCAATGATGATTGAGGTGCGCTGCAATGTGATGTTGGCCATCCCGGCCTTCTTCCTCGCCTTGGGGCCAACTCGTGCACAGGACCGTTCTGCGAGCGAAGCGGAGTCGGTCGAACTGGCCGCTGGAACGGTGATGACCGATCCACTCCGATCCGACGCCCTCACTTTCCTCGGTGGTGAATCCACGGGCATCGTCGGGCAGGAACACATCGCGCAATTCCTCGACCAATTCCGCCACTTGCTTTTCGAGCACGCTCTCGAGGAAGGGCGAGAAGCCCTTTCCGTACTCCACTTCGGGGGGTCCCATGTGCAAGCTGGGCGCATCGGGTGGACCTTTCGCAAGCGCCTGTCGGAGGACCGGCCGGATCTCATCGTGAGCCGGGGCGTCCTCCCTCCCCACCGCTTGGCCGGAGAGAACGGCCCCCCACAGGTGCGGTGGGCCAGTCAGGCCCGATGGACGGGCCAGCGTTCCGCCCACCGGCGGCACGACGGAGAATGGGGGTTGACCGGCCTCGAGGCCTCAGCCCTCGGCGCCGACACGGTGAGGCTGTGGAATGGAGAATCCCACGGCCCCGGGTGCATCGCCGGGGTGGAGATCCTGAATCCGCCCGAACACCAATGGGCGTGGGCGGACAGCGGGGCGGACACCCTGCTTTTGTGGACACCGGACAGCCTGGCGCGGCTGCACGGGGTCTGGGTGAAGGAGGAAGACGCCGCCCTGGTCTTCCACGACTTGGGCGGCAACGGCGCGAGCACCGCGGCCTGGTTGCGCCATCCCCACCTCGGCACCCAGCTCGCCGAATGCCCAGCGGATCTGGCCATCCTCGCCTGGGGCATCAATGACGCGCACATGGCCCCCGACCGATTTCGGGAACACCGGTTCGCTGAACGCTATGCCGACCTTATCCTCCGGCTCCGAGAAGCCCGGCCTGAGATTGAGATTCTGCTGATCACCAACAACGACAGCCATTACCGGAGGCGACACAACCCCAATGCCGAGCGGGTCCGGCAGACGATGCTCACGCTCGCCCAAGAACTGGATGTGGCCTGCTGGGACCTCTACGGCGCTCTCGGAGGGGCCCACAGCATCGAGCGGCTTCGCGAGGTGGGGTTCGCCGCCACGGACCACCTTCACTTCAACCGCACCGGCTATGAACTCATCGGCGAGTTGCTGTACGATACCCTCGTGCGCGCGGCCCTTGACCAAGCCCTGAATCCATGATGGACTGGATGCCCTTCCTCGCCCACGATGCCGGTGCGCCATGGACCTTCCTCGATTCGGGGTTCTGGGTGTTCCTCGTGGGCGTCCTCCTCGTGGACGGGCTCTGGAACCGGGACCGCCATCGGGCACTCCGGCACGGATGGCTGCTCCTCGCCAGCCTCTTGTTCTATTGGAAGACCTCCGGCTGGTTCGTGGGCATCCTGATTTTCTCCACCTTCAGTGACCACCTGATCGGGCACCGCATCGCCCGGTCGAATTCGACCCGGGGCCGCAACGCATGGCTTGCCCTGAGCATCGCCCTGAACCTCGGACTGCTCTTTTACTTCAAGTACACCTACTTCTTGACCGATGCGTGGAATGGAGCCACAGGGAGCCACATCATTCCAAGGAACTGGCTGGCCGTGGGGGCCAATGCCGCACTCGGCACAACGTGGTCGGTCGACCGCATCCTGTTGCCCGTGGGCATCAGCTTCTACACCTTCCAGACCATCAGCTACACAGTGGACATCCACCGAGGCCACGTCCAGCCTCTGAAGCGGTTGACCGATTTCGGCTTCTACGTCTCCTTCTTCCCCCAGCTCGTGGCCGGCCCCATCGTCCGCGCGGCGGAGTTCGTGCCCCAGATCCTGAATCCGGGCCGTGTCACCCGAGCCACGGTCGGTCTCGCCGGGTTTTGGATCCTCAATGGGTTGCTGAAAAAGGTGCTGCTGGCGGACTGGATCGCCGTGAACTTCAACGACCGGGTCTTCGCGGCCCCGGAAGCGCACAGCGGCTTCGAGATGCTGATGGCCCTGTATGGTTATTCCCTCCAGGTCTATGCCGACTTCAGCGGATACACCGACATGGCCATCGGGGTCGCCCTGCTCATGGGCTACCGCCTGCCTCAGAACTTCAACAGCCCCTACAAGGCCGACAGTTGCGGGAATTTCTGGAGGCGCTGGCACATGAGCCTTTCAGGTTGGCTCAAGGATTACCTGTACATCCCCATGGGCGGCAACCGGTCGGCTTCCTGGTTCACGGCCATCAGTGCCAGTTTCCTGCTCACCTTCGTCGTCTTGCTGCGGCCCGGCCTGACCACGCTCGGCCTTATTGCCGGAGGCCTGGTTGGCGGGGGCATCGCCATGGCCCGCATCCCCCGCTTCCACCGGTGGGTGATCACCAACATCAACATCTGGATGACCATGCTGCTGGGCGGACTGTGGCACGGAGCGAGCTGGAACTTCGTCATCTGGGGTGGCCTCAACGGCTTGGGCATCACCGTCTACAAGCTGTGGCGGAAGGTGAGCCCCTGGGAACGGAAAGACCGCGTCTGGAAGCGGGCTGTGGCCGTCCTGCTCACCTTCCATTTCATCACGTTCACCCGCATCTGGTTCCGGACGGCCTCCCACACCAGCTGGGCTTCCTTCGACACGGAGCATGACCTGCAGGCCGAATGGGCCTCAGCCAACCTCGTGCTCTCCCGCCTGACGACGTCCACTCCAGTTGCGGTGATCACCGAAGTGCTGGGCCACTACGGCCATGTCTTTGCGGTCATGGGGCTCGGGTACATCATCCACCTGCTCCCTTCCCGGTGGAAGGCACGCTATCGCGCCGCCTTCGTGCAGGCGGGGCTCGGTCTCCAAGTTGCGGCGGCCACCGCAGCTGTGGTGGTGGCCATGGCCGTCCTCGCCGCCGGCGGAACGCCCTTCATCTACTTTCAGTTCTGAACGGCCGCAGGCTGGGCCGTGGCGGCCACTTCGAGCCGCACACCGTCGTAGGCACTGCAATTCTTGCCGTTGCGGCTGCATCCGGTTGCAAAGGCCAACATCCAAAGGAGTCCCATGAGGATGACCATCTGACGCTGGAGTCGAGAATGGCGCTCCTCGCCGTTCTGGCCGGAGGGCTGTCCGTTCTTGCCGAGGGCGATCACTCGGACCTTGGGGCGGTTCAAATCTTGCATGGCAGGGTGCCAACGAAAGTAAGGTCCGAATTGTTGTGTGCGAAAACGAGGTCCTCCGCCGGAGGGCTCCAGATGTACTTTCGCACCATGGAAGCGTCCTCCGAATCCCGCACGGAACAGCGGTTGCTCGATGCGAGTCTTGTGCTGCTCGTCGCCTACAACGTCCTGTTCGTGGCCGACATCCTGATGGACTCCCTGCCGGACAATGCGGCCGCCCGGGCCATGGACTTCATCGACGCGCGCCGTGGCTGGATCACCCTGTTCGAGGCCATTGCCGCCGCCGCCCTGTTCATTGACCTGGTGGTCCGTTTCGATCACTACCAGGGAGGACGCACGTGGCGCATCCTCGGGGTGGCCATCATTGGAGCCGGTTTCATTTTCAAGGCGTTCACCTTCTACCTGAATTCCTCCTACCTCGAGTGATTCCGGGCGTCAATCGTCCCATTGATACTCAAAGTCGGCATCCTCGAGCCGATCGGGCCGAGCCTTCCAGGCCGTGAATCGCTCCCGGGTCCAGAGGATGAACTCATACTGGGTCAAGGCCTTGAGCACAGCCTCACCCGGGTCCATGAACTCGACGAAGTCATCGAACTGACTGGGCTTCAAGTCCACGATTTCATAGTCCACATACTTGCCGAGAAGTTCCTTGAGGAGGTCCCGCCTCCGATCCTCGTTTTCAAGCCGAGCCACCTCCCGCTTGCTCCGCTCCATCCGATTGAACTGCTCATACAGGAAGGTGATGGGGCTCGTCAAGGCATCAATGCCGCTGGTGCGGTGTTCTCTTTCGTCGTATCCCAGTGCCTCGATGTCCCGGACAATTTCGCCCAGGTCCCGGGGCGCGATGACCTCCGCCGTGGCAACCTCGACGATGATCCGGGCGAGGTGGATGGACCAGCTGAGGGTCTCGGGGACACTGTCGGCCGGAATGCGGCGGGTGACCGTGCGGAACCCAATGGCGGCGAACTGCATGGTGTCCCCGGCCCCGGCATCCAAGGCAAAGCGTCCGCTGGCGCTACCAAACCGTCCCTCTCCGGTGGATCGGTTCACGATCATGCATCCCGGCAGGCCCCGTCCATCCGGACCGAGCACCTCGCCCGAAAGCAACACCCGGTCTCTGGATGCGTTCTGCGACTCCTGGGCCTGCATGCCGAGCGGCACGGACAGCAGTCCACACCACAGCATCCAAGGAGCCAGGAAACGCACCGTTTGGGAATTCACAGGGCCAAACTACCGCTAACTTGGGAGCGTCATGGCCAAAGACCCTGAAAACGAAGCGAGGTCGCGGGCACTTCGGAACATCCGCAGTGCCAAGGCCCGACCCGTCCGGGATGCCGCCGAATGGGCGGCCGCCATCACACAAGGAGACCGGACGGCATTGGCCCAAGCCATCAGCCTTATCGAAAGTCGCCGGGAATCCGAGCGGCCGGCCGTCGAGTCCCTCCTGCAAGCCATACCGGCCCCTTCCCACCCGACGCGGCGCATCGGCATCACGGGAGTTCCGGGTGTGGGCAAGAGCACCTGGATCGAAGCCGCCGGAACCGCCCTGCTCGAGCGTGGCCACCAAGTCGCCGTCCTGGCCGTCGACCCTTCCAGCAGCCGAACGGGGGGCAGCATGTTGGGCGACAAGACGCGCATGGACTCGCTGTCCCGGCATCCTCGGGCGTTCGTCCGCCCTTCCCCGGCCGGTGACACCCTCGGGGGCGTCGCCCGGGCCACGATGGAAACGATTCAACTCTGTGAGGCTGCGGGATTCGACCGCATTCTGATCGAAACGGTCGGGGTCGGCCAGAGCGAAACGGAAGTTCGCAGGATGACCGATGCCTTTCTCCTGCTCATGCTGCCGGGAGGAGGCGACGGTGTGCAAGGCATCAAGCGGGGCATCCTCGAATGGGCGGATGTGGTCATCATGAACAAGGCGGACGGTCCAGCCGAACAGATCGACCTGGCCCGTTCCAGCCTGGCCGCCTTTCGCGGAGCGTTGGCGCTCATGCAGGCCCCTCCCGAAGGTGCTCCTCCCCTGCTCGGGCTCGGGTCTGGGCTCGATGCCAAGGGCGTTGGGGAATGGGTCGACCGAATTGAGTCTCGCCTTGCAGAAGCCGCGGAGGACGGGAGCTTGGACGCCCGCCGACGGCGGCAGGTCCGCGATGCCCTGGTCGCCCTGCTCGACCGGGAAATCCTGATGCGGGTCAAATCCAAACCCGGATTCGAGGCCGCATGGAAACGCCTGCAAAGTGAATCCCACCGCACACAAAGTGCCGCGTTTGACGCCCTGCGACGCCTGTTGGACAGCCTAGATTGAGGTTGACCTCATCGACTGTCCCCTGTGTTGCTCCTCCTCCTTGTCCTGTTGCCTTGGGTGCTGATTCCCTGCCTCCTCTTCGCCGCACGACCGGTCGTCACCGGGACGTCCGCGGGGGAGGATGTGCCCTCCCCCCCCGTGAAGTGGACTCCACACCCGGTGGAGCATGTCCCCTTCCGGTTCCAATGGCTCACGGGGATTGTGCCTGCTCTGGGCCTCCTGCTGTTGCTGGGTGCTGGATGGATGGGGCATAACCCAGCCGCATGGACCGTGCTGATCGGGATGCTCCCCCTTCCTCTGCTTCACCGCACCGCCCAGTCCGCCTGCCGCAACCTCGCGGCCGAGGAAGCCCGTGCGTCACAGGAAATGGCGTGGATTGTCTGGCGGAGAGGCAGCATCCAAGACGGCATCATGCGCGCCCGGGAGCACGAAGCCATGGACCGGAGGATGCGGCGGTGCCGTTCGACCCTTCTCCTGTCGCAGGATGATGGAGAGGATGTGGACCATCTGTTTCGCACCTTGGAGTCCAGACTGGCGACTCCCCATGTGGACCGGCATGCTTCGGCCGCCCTCGTCGGCGGCATGGCCAGCCACCTTCGCCACGTGTTCATCGAGCGCGACCGGGATGACGTGTCCTTTGGGGAGACGGCGGGCCACATTGCGCGATGGGCCCGTTGGCTGGAAGACATGGGGACTGGACCGGTCGACATCGTCGGGGCACCGGAGCCCGGCTCTTCACTATACGCCCGCAAGGTGCCATCCACGCTCTTCCTCGGCATGGCCGAGAGGATGGGCATCGCCTTCCTCGAGTGCACGGAGACCCCTGGCATCCAGTGGATTTGGAGCCTGGAAGAGGATCGGGTCCGGTTGTCCACCTCGGGCGGACCGATGACCCCGTGGTCCGAGCACACCTGCAAGGACTGGGACGCGGCCTTCATGTTGCGCCACGGCGGTATTTCCCACGCCGGTGGAGCCTGGCATTTCGAACTTCCTTTGATTCCGGAGTGACGTCCGGTCCCGAGTTGCATTCTTTTCAGGCACCGAGGCGGTCCATCACCTGATTGAGCGGTTCGGTCACCTGCTCTCCGCTGCGCATGTCCCGCAAAGTGCATGTGCCGGCCTCGACCTCGTCACTCCCCAAGACGAGAACGTGCGGGACTTGGCGGTCATCCGCATACTTGAACTGCTTTTTGAGCTTGGCGGCATCCGGGTACACTTCGGTGCGAAGTCCGCGCTCTCGGCAGAGCCGCGCCGCCTGCAGCATCGCGTCGAGGGACTCCTCTCCCATGTGGAGCACGAGCACATCGAGGTCGGTCGCCAGATCCGGAGGGAAGGCGTCGAAATGCTCGAGCACATCGTAAATCCGGTCGGCCCCGAAGCTGATGCCGACTCCGCTCACCCCGGGCATGCCGAAGATGCCGGTGAGGTCGTCGTATCGACCACCGCCGCAGATGCTGCCTACTGGCGCATCCACCACCTGGACTTCGAAAATGGCCCCCGTGTAGTAATTCAGGCCCCGCGCGAGACCGGGTGCAAACACGAGCTCCGGTTCGCCTATGCCCTCAGACGTGGCCAGTGCCCACAGTGCCTTCAAGGAGGCGACGCCCTCCTCAACCTGAGGGTGGGCGAACGCATGGAGCAGGGCCTCCATGCCGGCCACACCAGACGCGGTCATCCCGAACAATCGGCGGGTTCCCTCTTGGACTCCCCCATCGAATCCACGTCGCTCAAGCTCTTCACACACCCCGTCCAGGCCGACCTTGTCGTGCTTGTCCACGGCCACGGTCCAGTCCGTCAATCGGTCGACCCCGACGCCGATGGAGGCCGCGATGCCGGCGAGGATGCGGCGGTCATTAACCAGAATGCGGTATCCAGGCACCCTCAGCGCACGCAGCGCCTCGTCAAACAGACTCACCAACTCCAACTCGCACAGGATGCCGGTCGAACCGATGATGTCCGCGTCGCATTGGACGAACTCTTGGTACCGCCCGCGGCCCGGTCGATCGCCCCGCCAAACGGTCTGCATCTGGTACCGCTTGAACGGCATCGGCAGGTCATTGCGGTGCATCGTGACGAACCGGGCGAAGGGCACGGTCAGGTCATAGCGGAGGGCCTTCTTGGAAATTTGGAACGCCAGGGATTTGCTGTCGCGTGCGGCCAGCGTATCGTCTTGGGCCTTGGCGAGAAAATCCCCGTTGTTGAGCAGTTTGAAAATGAGCTGATCCCCTTCCTCGCCGTACTTCCCAGTGAGGGTGGCCAGCGACTCCATCGCCGGGGTCTCGATCGGCACGAAGCCCCGGGCCTCGAAGGCCTCGCGCAGGGTCGAGAAAATCCACTGACGGCGGGCCATGATGGCCGGCGTGAAATCGCGGGTTCCCTTGGGGATGCTCGGCTTGCTCATCGGGGTCAAAGTTAGTCGGACCGACGCTCCCAAAGGAGAATGCGGCGGTCATCCCCGCCCGTGGCGAAGGTGTGGTCATCCAGCCAGCACAGGGCATTGACGGATCGGGTGTGCCCTTCGCCCGACTGGCGGGACAGACGGGCCTCCAAAGCGAGGTCGGTCGCGTTCCAGATGGCGACGGTCCGGTCCCGCGACGCGCTGGCCACCCGCAGCCCATCCGGGGCGGCCTCCAACCGGTAGATGGCGCCCTTGTGGGCGTCGATTGACACCACGTCGCGCAGGGTGTCTCCCGCTTCCTCCCAGATTCGAATGCGCCCGTCTGCGCCCGCTGTCCCGAGGGCCTCCTTCCCCGGCCACGGCATCATCGCCCGAAGACTCCCATCGTGTAGAGGTTGGAGCGATTCCGACCCCACTCTGGCCATGTGGCCATCGTGCAGGCCCAAACACGTTCCGATTCGGGTGTCCAGTACACAGCGGATTCTGCCGGGGAATGCCCCCACGGATTCTCCGGTCTGCCAACGCCGGAGATGACCGTCCGCGCCCGCACTCCATTGGTCCGTGACCACGAACGTCCCGCCGGGATGCCCCCCGAGGATCTCCACCCCCGCTTGCGTCCAGGCAATGAGCCCGCCCGAGGCGCCGCCGGCCAGAACCTCCCCGCCGGGCATCACCCGGACACAGAACAGGGCCTCATCGGCCTTGGCCATGGCCATGCCCTGCGGGTTCCAAACGCCGTCCAGTCGGGTCCACCGAACAAGGCAGCCGTCCCCACCAACACTCCACAGCGTATCCCGGTCACTGGACGACAGGTCATAGACGGCGCCGAGGTGTCCTTCGAGGACCGCGCGGCAACGCCACACGCCCGTCTCCTTGCTTCCGCTACCGACGACCATGGTGCGAAAGTACCGCGGACCGGGTCGTCACCACGGGTCGCCGAACCATTCGATGGGCGTCTCGCCCCGGGTGGAAAGCCAGCGGTTCACCGCGCTGAAGTGGCCACAGCCGAAAAATCCGCGATGGGCGCTGAGCGGGCTGGGATGGGGGGCCTCGAGGATGAGATGGTCGGAGCGAAGGACTTCGATCTCCGCGCGGTGAGACCGGGCATGCCGCCCCCAGAGCAGGAAGGCCACGGGTCGGTGCCGGAGGGAACTCAGGATGGCGCGTGTCACAGCTTGCCAACCGAGCTCGGCATGGGAGGCCGCCTTCCCTTCTTCCACGGACAAGACGTCATTGAGCAGCAGCACCCCCTGCGCTGCCCAAGGTTGGAGGTCACCGTGCGCAGGTGGTGTCCCTCCACAATCCCGGGCCACTTCCTTGAACATGTTCCGCAGAGAAGGTGGAATCGTCACACCGCGTGGCACGGAGAAGGACAGTCCGTGGGCCTGACCGGGTCCGTGGTAGGGATCTTGACCAAGAATGCAGACTCGGACCTGCTCCGGCCGACCCACCTCACGCAGGGCGGCGAACCAATTCTCGGGCCGTGGATGGCACCGTGCCGATTGGTACGCCAGGATGACGGACTGGGCCAACCCGTCGGTGAGGACCCCCTCAAGACAAGGGGACCACCCCTCGACCGATTGGGCCATAATCCGTGGATCCAACGCGTGCATTCCTGTCGACGACATGTGTGAAACCTCCTAAAATACGGGGGCACTTCCATTGGTCCCGGCCATTCCCGGGGGTACTTTTACGCCCCCCGATCATGACCGACGCGCTCAAAGAGAAGCTCATTTCCACCCAGGGAAAGCAGCTGTATGGCTACCAGGCGAAGGCCATCGACGCCATCATGGAGCGCATGCGGAAGTTCCCTGAGAACTACAATGTGCTCTATCAACTTCCCACCGGAGGGGGAAAAACGGTCATTTTCAGCGAGCTCGCCAAACGCTTTATTCTCGAGCAGGGCAAGAAGGTCCTCATCCTCACCCACCGCATCGAGCTGCTGGGACAAACCAGTCGGATGCTGACGGACATCGGTGTCGAGAACAAGATCATCGACTCCAAGGTGAAGATGCTCGACGAGGACAAGGAGCATTGGTGCTACGTCGCCATGGTGGAGACCCTCAACAACCGACTCAACGACGAGCACATCGCCTTTGACAACCTCGGATTGGTCGTCATTGACGAGGCGCACTACAACAGCTTCCGGAAGCTCTTCAAATTCTTCGAGGGGCAAATCCTGCTCGGTGTCACCGCCACTCCCCTGTCGAGCAACATCAAATTGCCGCTGAAGGACAACTATCAGGAGCTGATCGTCGGGGAATCGATTTGCACCCTCGTCGACGACGGCTATCTCGCCCGGGCCAAGACCTACAGCTACGACGTCAACCTCAAATCCTTGAAGGTGGGCATCAATGGAGACTACACTGTCTCCAGCTCGGAGCGGCTGTACGGCAACTACTTCATGCAGGAGAAGTTGCTCTACGCCTACGAGGAAAAGGCCAAGGGCACCAAGACCCTGATCTTCAACAATGGCATCCACACTTCCCTGATGGTGGCCCAGCTGTTTGAAGAGGAAGGCTATGAGATCCGCCACCTCGACAACACCCACACGGAGAAGGAGCGCGCAGAAATCTTGACGTGGTTCCACGAAAAGCCCGATGCCATCCTCACCTCGGTGAGCATCCTGACCACCGGATTCGACGAACCCTCCGTCGAAACGATCATCCTGAATCGGGCGACCAAGTCGTTGACCCTGTACCACCAGATGATCGGTCGGGGGTCCCGCGTCTTCGGCCAGAAGAAGGACTTCACCGTCATCGACCTGGGCAACAACGCACGCCGGTTCGGACTGTGGGACGCCCACGTGAACTGGCAGGACATCTTCCGCGCCCCGAACGCCTACCTCGAAGGGCTGTACACCGACGAGGAGATTGAGGAGACCTTCGTGTACGAGATGCCGGACCGGCTGAAGGCCTTGTTCCGCATCGAGGAACTGGAGCCCTTCTCCATGAAGGACGCCTACGTCGATGCCACCCGGAAAGGGAAGCGCCCCAAGGAGGCCATCGAGATCAGCCTCCAGAACCACGTGCACATGATCCAGCGGGTGGCCGAGGATGAGTTCCATGCCATCGAGCTCATCGACGAGCTGGAAGGGGACATCGAACAGCGGATCCGCGACTACACCAAATGCATCTCGAAGACCACCGACAACTATCGTCAGTGGCTCATGGATGAGTACAACCGCAAATTGCGGCAGGGCCTGCGGATGGCTTTCGAGGACTGACCCGTCCCCCGGCTACAAACTCAACCTTCACGCCCACAAAGGGAAGGGGCCTCCAGTTTGGAAGAATGGTCCTTCCGGTTTCCTTGGTTCCATGGACTTCCTTGTCCACGCCAACCGATGGTTCGACGCTGTCTGTGGGGCGGTCGCCCTCGCCGTGATGGCCGGAGCGGTCCTGACGGCTTTCCGGATGGACCGGTCGGAATGGCGGAAATGGCGGCAATGGCGCCTCCTCACTCCCCGCGCGGCCTGGTGGCCCTTCTGGACTTTGGTGGTGGTCATTGTTCTCGTGCCCTCGATCCAAGGAAGCACGGGTATCCCTTGGCCACTCGTTGCCGTCGCCGGACTCGCGGGCAATGGATTTCTGCTCGACCGATCCGTCCGCAATCACCTCGGACGTGAACAGCGACGCCGTCATGCAGAAATGGCCCATTGGCAAACCCGGGTGCGGGCCGAGCGTTGGTTGGCGCAACAGTCCATCATGAAGCGAAGAGAGCTCGCGAGGGTTCAAGCGGATTCCCTGCGCCACCTCATGGATCCGCATTTCCTGTTCAATGCCCTCAACGGCATCATGTCTGACTTTCTCCGTGGCGAACGCGAAGCTGGTCTGGAGAATCTGCGGGCTTTCCGCCGCCTGGCCGTCGATCAGATTCAAGCGGGTCGAGGCGGGTGGTTGTCGCTCGACCGGGAATGGTCCATGCTCGGAGATTACATCCAACTCGAATTGCGGCGGATGGACCGCCCGGTGGATTGGAGGCTTTTGCCCATTCCCGATGGGATGGAAACCCAGCAGATTCCGGCCTTCATGATCCAACCCCTCGTCGAAAACGCCTTGTGGCATGGACTGGGTGGAACTGCGGTCAATGGGGCCGGTAGCCTGAGTGTGGAGGTCCGACCGGGTCCGACCGGCCATGCCATCATCATCGTCCGGAACTCCCGCCATGATGGGGTGGACCACGGGAAGGGCCACCCTGTCCATCACCCAGTCTCCCCCCAGCGGCGGCGGCATGCCACGGACCTCATCCGTCAGCGACTGGCCTTGATGGAATCCCGCAATCCGGAGGCCCTTCGCCTCGACACCTTGCCGTCCGAGGTCCGGGCGCGCCTCGTGCTCCCCTGCCGCGGCAGTTTGTGGACAACGAGTTGACGTCCTGTATTGTCCAGGCCGCATCCTCGGCTATCTTGGTATTTCACCTTGCAATGACATGAAACTCCAGACCGAGAACATCTATCAGGTCATCGAGCTTCCGGCCCCACCGGCCAAGGTTTTTGACGCGCTGCTTGACCAGGACGCCCATGTCGCGTTCACTGGCAAGGACGCGTTGATCCAGCCCCACGAGGGCGGAGCCTTCTCGCTGTGCAATCAGAACCACACGGGGTACTTCCTGCATATCGTCCAGAACAAGCGCATTGTTCTGGCTTGGACCCACAAGAAATTTCCCGCTGGTCACTTCACAACGGTGGACATGCGACTCTCCCGCAACGAGGTAGGATACACCACCCTCATCCTGAACCACATTGGTGTTCCCTCCGGAGACGATGGTTGGATGACGGAATCGTGGACGAAGAGCTATTGGTCCCTCCTCGCGGAACACCTCGAGGACGCCGTGGCGCTCGTTCAGGCCTGATCGGACACCATCGGCCAGCGCGGCATGGGTCCGTCGGACAGGGCACCCTCTTCTCCTTTCATTGCTGCAAACTGAGCCGCCATGGCAATCATGGCGCCATTGTCCGTGCAGTATTTGAATGGCGGAATGTGAACCGACCACCCCCTGCGCGCTCCCAGTTCTTGCACCGCTCTCCGCAGCCCTGAGTTGGCGCTGACCCCACCTTGTATGGCGATGGCCGTTCGTCCGAATTGATCGGAGGCCTGTTCCAGTCGCGTTGTGAGCATGTCCACAATGGTGCGTTGCAAAGAGGCGCACACGTCGGCTTGCCACCCTTCGCGCTCCATGGCGTCTCGCCCATCGCGCTCGAGCGTCCTCAGCACCGAGGTCTTCAAACCACTGAAGCTGAAGTCCAATCCCTCCATCCGTGGTGCCGCAAAGGCAAAGGCCTTTGGGTTGCCCTCTTGGGCAAGGCGGTCCACATGTGGCCCCCCCGGGTAGGGCAAGCCGATCATCTTGGCCACCTTGTCAAACGCCTCTCCGGCCGCGTCATCGAGGGTGGTGCCGACCACCACGAGCTCCCACGGAGATCGCACATCCACCAGCTGGGTGTGCCCGCCCGACACCGTCAAGGCCATCATGGGGCCGGTCGGCGGGTTGGCGTCGGCAATCCAATGTGCGAGAACGTGGGCCCGCATGTGGTGCACCGGCCACATGGGCAGCGCGCGGGACCAGGCCAGACTTCGGGCAAAGGCGCTGCCCACCAACAGGGATCCGTGCAGCCCCGGGCCCCGTGTGTAGGCGATGCCCTCCACATCATCCAGGGTCATGCCGGCCTGCTCAAGGGCTCCGTCCAGCACAGGCAGAATGTGCCGTTGGTGGGCCCGAGACGCAAACTCGGGGACCACACCGCCATACTTGGCGTGGATGTGCTGAGCCGCCGTGAATTGGGCCAGGAACTCCGAGCCGCGCAGCACGGCAATGCTCGTGTCATCACAGGAACTTTCGATGCCCAGCATGACACGTTGCTGGACCTTCCAGCCTCCCTCTTTCATGAATTCGCGATTCCCCATCCTTCCATGCCGGTCTGGCATCATTTCTGTTGCGAAGTTCGCAGGTAGAAGATGAACGCACCCCCCCCCTCCCCTCATACGGCCCCAGACGGAGGCTCGACTGGCCGTCTTCGGTGGCGAAGAGGGGTGTGGTTTTTGCCGGTTTTTCTCCCGTTCCTCTTCCTCGCCACACCTCCCGGCCAGAGACACGCCGTGCGCTTTGCGGTCCATCAATTGGACCGCATGCTGCCGAAAGAGGCCCCCGCAACCCAAGTGAGTGTCCAATCCGTCGGAATCGATCATGCTCCGCTCGGCATTGCGCTCCGCGGCCTCGAGTGGTCCCTGGCCGAGGGCGGCGAACCCTTGGCCACGGTTGAGACCCTGACCCTTCAGCCTTCCGGACTGGATCCCGCGCGATGGGCCCTGATCGACATCGCCGGCCTGCGCATCGAAGCGGCAGCCCTGAAGTGGATGAACCACCTCGAGTCGGATGCCGAGGGCACCGCCGCCCCCGTCGAATTGGCCGCCCTTCACTTGACAGATGTGGACATCGCACTGCCCGGAAACGGGATGGAGGGTGTGGATTCCCTCGCCATTCGCATGGACGAGGGCGAATGGAGCGCCCTGGTCTTCGACGGTCCCAGAACCACTTGGCAGGAAGCCCATGCCCGACTGAAGGTGAGCGGCCTGCATGACCGCGGCCCCTTGACCGCGGTTGTGGAAGTGAATGGGCCGCCGGAATTCCTCACCATCGGAATCGACGCCGAGACCGGAGGTCCGGGCTGGGCTGTTTCCGTCCTCGATTCGACCGAATGGCACTTCCGAGGGGCGGATGTCGCCGTCGACCTCTCCCAGCAGACGGCATCCATCCGGACCCGTTTCGACGTGGGCACTGCGGAGCTGGACGCCACATGGACGGAGGATTCCTTAGAATGCCATCGTCTGCGGGTGGTCACCCCCGATCTTTCCCAATTCGCCTCCTCCCTGCCGAATGGTGAGGGAAGCATGACCCTCCAGACCCGCCTTCCCCTCGCCTGGTCCGGAGGGGACGTTGCCCCGAAGTGGGGCTCTCCGCAAATTCAAGACGATGTGACGATCAAGGTGGAGGTCGCAGGATCGTCCAGTGAGCGGACCACGTTGAACGGCACCTGGACACCGAAGACGGGAACCGTCCGCATGACAGCGGCAATCCAACCCGACCTGTTCGCTTCTGACCATCAGTTGACGCTCACATTGGACGGGTCGATGCCCAAGTGGACCCCGGAAGAGGATGTGGCCTCCCTCAGCTTGGTGTGGTCCGGATCGTGGTCGATTCGAACCCTGTCGGAAAACGCGGGATTGGACGCCGATGACGGCCGCCTTGACCTGACCCTGCAGCGGAGCAACGCCGGTCCCTGGTCCGCTCGCTTCGACGTGCTCAGCCGATGTGCGCCCCTGAACCTCAATCCGGAATTGGCCCTGTTTGGTGACCTCGCGTGCTCAGGCGAACTGACGGCTGATGAGCAGGGAGGCCTCGCGTCCTGGTGGGCCCACGTTGACCTTCTGGACTCCCGCTGGATTCCCAAAGCCGGTTTTGGAGCCTCTGGACAGAATGGAGCCCCGCTCTCCATGCGGCGGATGTCCCTCCGCAGCCGGGGGGATGCTGACGTCTTTGCGGCCACGCTGGACGGAGATTTTATCCAAGGTGACATTGAAGGGCCCTTGGATCCGAGCCATTGGTCCGGACCCATCCAGGAGGCCCTCGCTTCAGGTGGCTTTGCGGAGGCTCCGGCCCCGTTTAACCTCACCCAAGACTGGCGGGTGGACCTCACCCTCGTTCGGGACGACCTGTTGGAACGGTGGAGTGGCGGCACCCAATCGGTGGGGCCGGGGTCGAGGTGGACCGGTTCGCATGTGAATGGCCAGTTGGAGACCCGTCTGAATCTCACCGGGCTCCATTTCGATGCGGTGCGCACCGGCCCGGTGGACCTCGTGCTCGAAGGAGGAACGACGGCCCTGCATGTGGGACTGGAAGCCCAAGCCATCCGGCACACCCAAGCCGGACGGATGGAGAGCCTCACGGTCGAGGCCGCCGTGTCCACCGGCACCCAGTCGGACATCCTCATTGCATGGGATGCCCCCCTCGCCGGTCGCATCTCGGCCGGGCACACCTTGCAGGACAACGGTCGGCACATCCTGACCATGGGGTCGGTCTCCCTCGCGCACGACTCCGGGCCGTGGGACCTCGACACCACCCGTTCGGGCACGTTCCAGTGGGACGGAACCGATTGGACGTCCCTGACCGCAATGGAGTTCGTCCTCGATGGCCCCTTGGGCAAGGTCCAACTGAACACGGAAACCGTCCCCAGTGGGGAGCGACCTTGGCTGACCCTCGATGTCGACGGCGTGCCGGCCGAAGTCCTGCCCGGCTGGGCGGGGGCCTGGCTCGACGCGGACCTGCCCGCTGTCACCGGCACGCTCAACGGACGGGCACAATTGGACCTGAGGAGACGCATTGGACAGGGCTTCCTTCAGTGGCAGGATGCCGCCGCTGCGCCCTACGCGCTGGGAGACCTCTGTCTGGACCTGCAGTGGGATGAAGGGCTGTCCGGCACGGTGCAGCAATTCGTGGAGGACACCGAAGTTCTCGTGGCCCGGCTGGAGGACCCCAACGCTGCGTTGGTGGAGATGACCCGGTGGCCTTTGGGGATGCTCAACCCCCTGCTCGACAAGGCGGGCGTTGACCTCGTGGGCACGGCCGATGGCGAGGTCCACCTCGAGTGGAAGGATGGAATGCCCCTGGCCTTGGGCCGCATCCGACTGGATGTGCCCGATCTGTATGTCGAGGCCACAGGAGGACGACATGCCGTGCAAGGAGAGTTCCGACTCGAGCGTGGATTCATGGGAATGGACCAGGCCCTCATCACCGATCCGGACGGCCATGAGGCCCGGCTCAACCTGTCCGTTCTCCATGAAGGGTACGCGCAGTGGAACTATGACCTCGGCATCGACATTGTCGGCGCCCCGTTCCGTGTCATGGATCTCGCTCCGGCGGCCGACCGTCTGTTCTATGGCACCGTGTTCGCCACAGGAGACCTGGACGTGTTTGGGGACGAGCATGGAGTCGAGATTGAAACCGCATTGCGCAGTGAAGCCGGAACGCGGTTCACCTTGCCCCTGGACGCCTTGGAAGGGACGGACCTACCCAGCGGCATCCAATTCGTCCACCGCGAATCGGCACCCCCTCCGACCAAAGAACGCATTCCCTTCAACCTCGGTCTCGATCTGGACCTCGAGGTCACCTCCGAAGCCGAGCTTGCTTTGGTTCTCGATGGAAAAGCGGGGGAACGGGTCGACGGCCGCGCCAATGGCACCCTCCGAATTTCCCAGTCGCCAGACCTGCCCTTGACCGTGGAAGGCGGTTTGGACATCGTCGACGGGCAGTACCGGTTCAGCCTGCGGGACCTGTTCACCAAACGCATCGACATCGCCCCAGGTGGGCGCATCGATTGGGATGGGGATCCCTACTCCGCTGAACTCGACCTCGTCGCCTTCTCCTCGTTGCGGGTCAACCCCTCGCCCCTGCTGCCCAGCGTGGTCCAATCGCAGAAGACCCGCGTCGAGGTCGGCCTCGGCATCCGCGGCGCCCTGGAAGCTCCCCAGCTCGACTTCGACATCGCCTTTCCCGAATACGCAGAATCCGATCCGGCCATGCTCGCCGAGGTCCAAGGTGCCCTGTCCACCGACGAATCCGTGGAGCGCCAGGCCTTCGCCCTCCTCGCCACCGGCCAATTCATCCCGGCGGAAGCCCAAGGTGCGTTTCTCTCCCAGACTGCAGCTGCACAGGCGTCTGAGCTGGTCTCCGCCCGTCTCTCTGAGTGGCTGAGTGGGCTGTCCGAAGACCTGGACATCGGGCTCCGGTACGTGCCGTCCGCTGCAGCCACCGCAGAGGGGACCGACTCCGGCTTCGAGGAGGCCTTCGAGCTGGATTTGGGCCTGAGCCTGATGAACGACCGGCTTCAGATTTCAGGGAGCGTCGGGGCCCAGGGAATGGACGGGTCCTCGCTGGGCACGTCCGAATTCCGGGGGGGACTCGATGTCCGGTACCGACTGACAGCCGATGGCCGATGGGAACTCCAGGCCTACAGCGTTCCCGAAAGCCCCATGGAAGATGACCCGAAACAAGGCATCGGTGCGGCCTATCAGCTCCGATTCAACCAGCTCTCGGACCTGTTCCATTCCCGTAGCAGGACCACCGGGAACGAAGATTGACCGCCCATACCTTTGGGTCATGCGTCTGTTCCTTCTTGTCCCGGTCCTGTCGGCTTGTCTCGTTGTCCATTCACAGCCCACCATCGGCACAGCGGATCTCCCGCAGGGTGGCACCGTCTACCTCCGCGCCAATGCCGTTCCGCCCTTCAATGCGGACGACATCAACAATGATGGAGAGAATGTCACCTGGAACTTCAGCGATTTGGTGGGCACGGACGATGTGGAAACGGAGTACTTCCCCATGGGGTCAGCGAGCTTCACGACGCAACTCATCTTCTCCTCCGCCGATCATTTCACGGCCTTTGACCTGCCCGATTTCGGTGCCGACCTCCCCATTCCCATCAGTGGAGCCACCGTCTACCGCGAATTCGGAGGCAATGCCTACAAAACGGTGGGCATCGGCCTGACCACGGACTTCATCGACCTCCCTGTCCCCTTTGACGACGAGGAGGAATTGCTTCCCCTGCCCTTGGTCTACGGCTCTGAAATGCAGGAAACGTCGGCCTTTGCCCTCGATGTCGAGGGCCTGTTCTTCTATGCCACCGAGCAGGACATGGACATCGAAGTGGATGCCTGGGGAACCCTGCTGCTGCCCGGGGGTGAATTCGACTGCCTCAGGGTCAAGCGCACCTTTTCCGCCCTCGACACCATCAACGTGGCGGCGGCCGACATCGGCTTCACCCTGCCACGGGAGGGAACGGTCTACGAATGGTACGCTGCAGGCGAGGGAATGCCCGTTCTCAGCGTCCAGACCTTCATCGACATCCCCGCCGTCTGGCAATACAAGCCGGGGGAGACCGACGCCGTGACCGAAACCGCGCCAGTCGACTGGAAACTCGGCCCCTCCCCGCTCCAGCAAGGAGCGCCTCTCCATTGTCCGGGACTCGCCGGCCGGGAGCTCCTCGTTGCGGACGCCATGGGACGGACGCTTTTCCTAGGTCAGCCGAGCCCCACTGGCGCCGGGGCCATGTTGGACACGAAGGACTGGACCAGCGGACTCATCGTGGTCACCGATCTGGGCGCCGGGCGCTCGGCCCAGGTGGTCATCCGTTGAGTTCGGCGGCGAGGTCGAGATCCGCTTCCTTGCTCGGCATCACCGAGGGAGTGAAGGTGCCGGCCCGATCCTGAAGCCAAGCCTTGGCGACTCTCCGGTTGCGGAAGACCCGAACATTGGGCCGCATCCGGCTCATCACCTGATACAACCGATCCCGCCAGACGAGCAGGTGTGCCGGCACGACAATGGCCCGGTGGTGCACCCCGGTCAACGCACTTTGCTGAGCGAGCCACGTCAGCGCCGCCCGGTCGAGCAACAGGTGGGCCCGGGGAATCACAATGAGCTCGGCCACCTCGCGGTCCCCCAACAGCTCCAAGCGCTGCGCGGCCACGCGCTGCATCAGGGGCAGGTCCACAATCAAATCCTCCGCCAATTCGACGGTGAGCAACCCTTCCGAGAAATGGAAAACGCCATAGGGCGCCTGATAGGTAAACGCGTGGGCCATGCCGGCAAGGTGGTTCAGAACGCGCCTGAACCGACGATTCATAGGGGCGGTCTATCCACAACCCCACCCTGAATTTCCCCGGTCAAGGGCAGGCGTACTCCGCCACATCCCCCTCGGTATCGGGAGGCAGGCAGAACTGCAGGGCTGCGGTGTGCTGGCCCTCGACCAGCTCTTGTACGGAGGGCTTGGAAATGCCAAGGCCATTGACCCGCTGCTGGGTCCGGCTCGCAAACAGGCCGAGCCCTCCAGTGATGTTGGTGTACTGCGGGCGCTCCTGGATGATGCCGGTGACCGGCGCGTTCACTGCGAGGTAGGTGTCGAGCTCCTCATTGGCGATGCTGAGCACGAAATCGAAACAGCGCACGCGGTCAATGTTGTCGTTCCACACCCCCAGTTGCCGGGTGATCAGCGGGTCCTCCTCGAGGTTGCTAGCGAGGTAGAGGAAAAAGGCCTCGCCGTTGACGGGCAGCTTGATTTCTTCGCCACCCTCATCATCCGAGGTGCTCTCCTCGCCCAGATCCCAGCGCAGGACGCGGTCCGTCTCCGACGCGAGCTGGGTGTGGGCCGCATCGACCCAAATGCGCTCGGTGTACTTGATCTCCACGGCGGCCTCATAGCGCTTGGCGCCAGGCGTCGAAGACCACTTGAAGTTGACGTTGGGGTAGGTGACGAGGCCGCCGGTTCCACTGGCGAAATTCAAACTGAAGCCGGGGATGCCGGCCGGCGGATTGCTGATGTTGCCAAGGGACTCCCCAATCAAGGTCGTCGTGGCGGTCAGCGAAGGCCGGCCATCGGTGAAGGCCACCGTGAGCCGGTAGACGCGCAGGGCGTCGGGGTTGTTGTTCGGGGCAATCTCGAGTCCGTCCGGTGTCGTGAAGTGATAGGCCCGATACTCCGGTCCGAAGAAGATGCCGTTGGCGTCTTTGTCCTGCAGAAGGGTGTCACTGGCGGTGTAGGTGGCCAGCGGCAACGCGAAGGCCGGATCGTTGGCGGCAAAGGCCTCCACGGTGACGGACACCTCGCCAGGCGCATACTCACTGCTGTCGGCCACCTGGGCAAACTCGAGGTTGTTGCCCTCCCCCAGCCAGGTCCGGTTGACCCGCACCCATTGCTCATCCGCATTGGGGTCAAGCAGACAGAACGCCAAGGTGCGCTCCTCATACGGGGCGTTCAGGTCCACGTCGGTGGAACACCCGGTCGACAGGACGACCAGGATCAGACAGGACCACAGCAGGAATCGCGTCTCGGGCATGGCGCGAAGTTAGCGTCCGAGGCCGAGCAGAAAGGCCATCGTGTTCACGCCGTCCGCATAATCGGTCAGTCCGGGGTGCTGGGCCCTGCCGAAAGGCAGTCCGCCTGTTCCCACGCGACACTGAATCTCATCGGCGCCCGCGTCAAGCTTGGCCTCCACGTCGGCGAGATCGTCGTAACGCTGATAATGCAACGCGCCCACCGGCGAGACCCATTGCGGGTCCTCTTTGAGTAGGACGAACCCATTCTCGAGCAGGTCCACGGCCTCCATCAACCACAGCGCCTTGTGGTAGGTGTAGTTGTTGTGGTAGCGGTGGTGGTCGCCGAGGTGGGTCCACTCCACGAACGCGGCGAACAGCCGGTCGAGGTCGAAGTCCCGCGGCACGAAGACCTGGGTCACGTTGCGGCAACCCAGGCCGAAGTAGCGGAAGATGTCCTGCGACAGGGCCTGCATCTGCTCGTGGGTCTCGCTGCCGTCGAGCACAGCGACGGACGTCCGCTGGCCCCGAATGATGTGCGGGACCTTGCTGAAGTAATGCTGGAAGTACCGCCCGCTGTTGCGGCTGCCGGTGGCGATCACGGCGTCGAAGCCGTCGAGCCGCTCTACGATCTCGATTTGCTCGCCGATTCCTGGGCAGGCAGCGGCCCACCCCTGAATCAGGGCCTCGGTCAGACGGGCATCGTCCCGGCTTGGCTTGACCCGAACTCGGTGGCAGGACACCACCGCACAGAGCAGGTCGTGCACCCCGACGAAGGGAATGTTTCCCGCGAGCACGAGGCCGACCGTGACCGGCTGGGCCTCCCCCTCGGGCACCGTGAGTCCCTCGAGCCAGGACTCGATGGCCTCGTCCTCAAGGGCCGTACACCAGGTCTCGGCGGCGTGCCGCACCTCGGACGGCGCAAACCATCCATTGGCGTGCTCGGCGGAGGCCATGGCCGCGTGGAGCGGCGCCCAGGATGCCGAGGGGGCGTCGCCCAATGCCTCAAGCCATCCCTCTCTGAGGGCGGCGAGCACCGTGCGGGCACGGTCGAGGTCGACGGAAGTGTGGGTAACCATGTTCATCATGCGTTGCAGGGTGCAAAGATGGCCGCAACATCTTGAGGGGTCGAAGGGTTAATTTTGCTCTACCCAAACGCCCCGTCCCATGGCCATCATGATCACCGACGCCTGCATCAATTGCGGAGCCTGCGAGCCGGAATGCCCGAACAACGCCATCTATGAAGGTGGCGCAGAGTGGACGTTTGCCGATGGAACGGGCCTGAAAGGCGACGGCAACCACCCTTCTGCCGGGTCGATCAATGCGGACGCCACGCAAGAACCGGGGAGCATGGACGTTTACTACATCGCCACCGACAAGTGCACCGAATGTGTAGGCTTCCACGACGAACCCCAATGCGCCGCCGTTTGCCCGGTGGACTGCTGCGTGGACGACCCGGACCACCGGGAGTCCGAGGACCAGCTGCTCGCCAAGAAGGCGTTCATGCACCTCTGATGGGCCGGACCGGCCTGGCCATCCTTTTTCTGTGCTCTCCCCTGCTTCCGGCATGGGGCCAATCCATCGAGGGGCTCCAATCCCTTCACGCGGGCCTGTCCTGCTGTGCGGGGGACGCCTGCCTGACCCTCAGCGATTCGTTGACCTCAGCCCTCGAAGCCCACCTCCTTGAAGAGGGCGCGTGGGAGCCGCCATCGGGCACTGCTGGGTTCATGGCCACGGTGGAATCGGCCGATGGCAGACTCAAGGTGATGACGTGGAACTGGCCACACGAGGACCGCACTTCGAGCTACGGTGGGCTCGTCGCCTTCCGGGACCATGCCGACGCCAGAATTGAGTTCACCCGACTCCATGACGCGAGCAGCGCCGACCGTCCGGACGAAAACCAAATCTTCAAGCCGGAAGACTGGTGCGGCGCCCTCTACTACGGGATGGTGCCGGATGCCGTGGATCCCGATGTCTGGCTCCTGCTGGGCTGGGATGACGCCGACGCCCAAGTCACCCGCAAAATCATCGAGCCGCTCCAAATGCGGGCCAAAGGGCCCCGTTTCGGAGCCGGGGTCCTCCAGTCCCCTCAAGGCCTGCGTCGCCGGCACGTGCTCGAATACGCCGATGCCGTGCAGGCCTCACTCCGCCACCAGCCCGAGGCCCTGGGCAAGCAGGGCCATCCCGAGCGCATCCTGTTCGATCATTTGGCCCCGCGTGAACCGCATCTGACGGGCATCACAGCATACTACGGGCCGGACATGACCTTCGACGCCTATGCCCCCGGAAAGAAGGGTGCGCCATGGATGCTTCAGGAAAAGGTGGACGCCATCCAGCCCCTTCAGGAAGACCGTCCCTTCAACGACCCCCGGCCACGAAACGGCCGGCGGAACCGGCGCTGAGGCCGACGTCCAGCCGTATCTTTCGGTCATGGCAAACCGCACCGTGCTCGTCCTGCTGGCCGCATTGGCCCTGATTCCCATCGCCCATGGCCAGGTCACCGTCGACGATCTCATCAACGAGGTGTACGGTGGCGGGGTCGAGCGCCCGTCCGGCTACACCTTCAGCTATGTCATCCACTACGATTTGGTCCAGCGGATCGAGGCGGGCGAAGGCCAGCCGCCACGCCGCATCGAGGGCAACATGGACCTGTATTTCACCCCGGGGGACAGCGCCTATGCCCGCGTGGTGGAGACGGGAGAGACCACCCTCATCAGCATCGGCGACCTGACCCGCGGCATGCGCTACAGCCTCACGGACCTCGGCGTGGCCAAGCTGGGTACCGAGGCCACCATGAGCGACCGCATGACGGACACCCTGCAGGTGATGCGGGTCTCCGGCGACCGGGAAATTGACGGTCGGATGAGCGCCCACTACTGGTTCGAAGAGGGCACGCGCATTGACGAGCTGTGGGCCGACAGCCAATCCAGCCCAATGGAAAATGCCATCGGCCGCCTCTGGCCCCGCTTCGAACCGGGCTTCCAGTCCCTCGCCACGGGCACCTACGAAGGCTTTGCGACGCGCTGGATTTCCATCGACACCCGATTCAGCCGAGACCCGAGGCTCGTGATCGAATTCAAGGGCATCGAAGAACTGGACAATCCGGTCGAGATTTCCCTGGACGGATACACCTTCCCGGTCAGTGAGGGTGAGATGATGCGCCGCCGACTGGAGGCGGACCGCCAGTGATCAGCCGCCTTTGAAGCGCACCTCTGTGGCGCCATGCCCGTACTTCCGCGGGTCCCCTTCCCGACAGGTGCATTGCGGCCAATAAGACGACAGTGCATCCCGGATTTCCTGCCGAAGCCGGCCCTGTCCCACCCCGTGGATGAACACAATGCGCGGAATCCGCTTTTCCTCGGCACGCCGCATCATCCGGTCGAAGTGCTCCATCTGAAGGCTCAGCATCTCGTGGGGTGAAGCACTGTCCCGCACCCCGGTCAGCACGTGGTAATGCAGGTCCACCTCCATGTGCTCGTCCCGCTTGCGCATGTTGGTCGCGTTGGGGTTGCGGTACTTGACGTCGAAGTCCTTCTGTGCCGCCTTCAGGACGGTCTCATCGACGTTGCGCTCGAGCAATTCGCCCTTGCTGATTTCCTTGGACGCATAGGCGCGGACCTCCTCGGCCGCATTGGGAACCGGCAGGCAATCCTTCGCCGCGATCCGCATGGGAAAGCCGTCCCCGTCCTCGACCACAAGGGTCCGTCCCTCCTCCTCCACGGCCTGGACGACGCCCTCGCCGGTCTGGCGGAGGAAGCGCACGCGGTCGCCGACGGAAAAGGTGTGGGCCATGATGGCAAGGTAAATTGCACCGTGCGCACATTGTTCCTTCGGACGGCTGACATTCTGCTGCCCCTCCTTCTCTCGACAGTCCTGTGCGCCCAGAGCGGTGCAATCGACACCGCCGCCGTGCCGGAGGGCTTCCGCCCCTATGTGCACCTGCTCGGCTCCGCGGAGGTCATCGCGCCCCTGGACGGGCCGGATTGGCGGTCGATGGAGATCAAGGACTACGACCAGGACCAGAAGAAGTACCGCGAGCTGGAGGAGATGGTGCTGGCCGTCTGGCCCAGCGTGCAGATTATCACGGTGATGCTCGACACCCTGCGCCCCACCTTCCTCTCCGGCATCGAATCGGTCCCCACCGATACGCTGCGGGCCCACCGCCAGGAGGTCAAGGACGGCCGGGCCCAAGCCAAGGCCGACCGCAAGGAGGAGCGGAAGGAAAAGAAGGCGCAGAAGCAGGACGACGCCTCAGAAGACGAGGTCAGCCTCACCTTTGGCGAGGAATCCGACGGGCCGGACACCCTGTTCATGCCGGATGTCGACTGCTGGATCGCCATGCAGGAGCAAGACGGCTACCTCCGGACGGACAGCGTCAATGCCGACGGCGAGCGCATGCTCCTCCAAAATCCAGACTTCGAGGACGAGATGGGCATGAAGGCCGCGTTTCTCTTGGTGCACCTGCTCGACCGACAGAACCCGGGCATGTTGGATTTCGCCGACGACTACGCCAAAGCCATCAAGCTCCCCTACTGGCGCACGATCAAGATGTTCAGCCGGCTCACCGGCTACCGCCTCAATCGGTCCTACGACCCCGAGGGCGCCGATGGCCGCATCGAGCACATCATCCGCACCCACGGCCTCGACCGGCTCGACCCGCCTTGCTCTCCGGAGTGATCAGCGCAGGGGGCGGCCGGCTTCGACGTCCTCGATGAAGTTGGTGACCCCGCCCATGAAGGCTTCCTGGTCGTCCCACATGCAGAGGTGGGAGCCGTTGTAGCAATGGAGCGAGCGGCCGTTGGCCACCAGCGTCGCTTGCTTCGTCATCTTGTCCGGATCCATCGTGTCGTGCTCGGCGCCCACCATCAGGGTCGGCACCGTGATCTCACCGAGGCGGTCGGTGATGTCCCAGTCGATGAGGCGCCCGCCCACACGGAACTCGCTCGGGCCCTGCATCAGGTCGTAGAGCTTGTAGTTGAGCCGCTCGAAGGAACCGGTGATGGCCTCGGGCCACCCCTCGAGGCGGCAGATGTGCTTGGCGTAGAAGTGGTCATTGACCAGCTGCAGGAACTCCTCGTTCTGGATGTCGCCAGCTTCCTCATAGGCGACCAGCTTGGCCAGCACCTTCGGGTCCATTTGCGGCCGCAAGACCTCCTCGTTGTACGCAGCGTACTCCGGAATGCTCGTGACCATGTTGCAGACGATGAGGCCGTTGAGGTTGTCTTGATACCGCAAGGCGTACTCCATGCCGAGGATGCCGCCCCAGCTGTTGCCCAGCAGATAGAAGTTCGACGCATCGAGGCCGAGCGCCTGGCGCACCTCTTCGACCTCCTCGCACCAACGGTCAATGGTCCACATGTCCTCGGTCGGCTGATCGCTGTAAAAGCTGCCGAGCTGGTCGTACAGGATGACCTCGTAGCCCTGGCCCTCGGGCAGGACGTCGGAGATGGCCGTCATGTACTCGTGGGTGCAGGCGGGCCCGCCGTGCAGCGTCAGGATCTTGACATCCGGGTTCTCTCCCACCGTCTGGGTGAAGACGCGGTAGCCGTTGGACAGCTCGACCATCTTGACACCGGGCTCGGCGTATTTGGCGGCGCGGCGGGCGCTGTCGGCGGCGGTGAATTCCATCGCGCAGCTCCCGGTGGCGTGGTAATCGTCCGCGAGGGCGCCATGGTCGTGCCCCTCGTGGGCAGCATGGTCATGTCCGGGGGCG
This sequence comes from Flavobacteriales bacterium, assembly GCA_002862785.1. Classification (GTDB taxonomy): domain Bacteria; phylum Bacteroidota; class Bacteroidia; order Flavobacteriales_D; family Sanyastnellaceae; genus UBA8752. The sequence continues at coordinate 2,129 of PKDZ01000037.1, read as the reverse complement.
GAACAGCACTCATCGTCGGCACAGGAAACGAACAGGAAAACCGGCACCACAGCCAGCATCAGGAGGTCTTGGAATCGCATGGCCAAAAGGTAGGTCAGCCGAGGAATTCGGCGGCGCCGGTGACGAGGCCGTCGACAACGGTCGGGTCGAGGAGTGTGGAGGTGTCGCCGAGCTGGTCGTGCTCGCCGCTGGCCACCTTGCGGAGGATGCGGCGCATGATCTTGCCCGACCGTGTCTTAGGCAGGCCCGGCGTGAACTGGATGCGGTCCGGGCGGGCGATGTTGCCGATCTCGGTGTTGACCTGCACGCCGATCTCCTTGCGCAGGGCGGCGATGCCCTCGTCCGTGTCGGGCAGGGCGCCGTCCTTGAGGATGACGTACGCGTGGACCGCCTGGCCCTTGATGGGGTGCGGGTAGCCGATGACGGCGCACTCGGCCACAGCGGGATGCGAATCGATGGCGTCCTCGATTTCGGCGGTGCCGAAGCGGTGGCCGCTCACGTTGACCACGTCGTCGACGCGACCGATGATGCGGTACATCCCGTCCGCATCGCGCCGGGCACCGTCACCCGTGAAGTACTTGCCCTTGAAGGCGCTGAAGTAGACGTTGCGGCAGCGCTCGTGGTCGCCATAGGTGGTGCGGATCATGGACGGCCACGGGCGGTCGATGCAGAGGTAACCTTCGGCCTCCCCTTCCAAAGCGTTGCCATCGCCATCAACGAGGACGGGTGAAATGCCGGGCAGCGGATAGCCCGCATGGGCCGGCTTCATCGGGCTGTGGGCGCCGAGGCCGCTGATGAGGATGCCGCCAGTCTCGGTTTGCCACCAGGTGTCGACGAGCGCGCACCGGCCGCCGCCGATGGCGTCGTGGTACCACTGCCACGCCTCCTCGTTGATGGGCTCCCCCACCGATCCGATGACCTTCAACGCCGACAGATCGTGCCCGTAGGCAAAGCGGGGCTCGCAGGCCATCAGGGCGCGGATGGCCGTCGGTGCGGTGTAGAACTGGTTGACCTTCAGCTTCTCGCAGACCTCCCAAAAGCGGGCCGGCGAGGGCCAGGTCGGAACGCCCTCGAACATGACGGTGGTGGCGCCATTGAGCAACGGGCCGTAGACGATGTAGCTGTGGCCGGTGATCCAGCCGATGTCGGCGGTGCACCAGTAGACGTCACCCGGCTGGTACTGGAAGACGTTGGCGAAGCTGTAGCCCGCGTAGACCATGTAGCCTCCGCAGGTGTGGACCACGCCCTTGGGCTTGCCCGTGCTGCCGGAGGTGTACAGGATGAAGAGCAAATCCTCGGCGGCCATCCGCTCCGGCGGACAGTCGGCGGACGCGGTGGTCAAGGCGTCGTGGAGCCAAACGTCGCGGCCGGCCGTCCACTCGACGGACTCTCCAGTGTGGCGAACCACGAGGTTGGTGGTGACCGTGGGACATTCGGCGAGGGCCTGGTCGACGACGGCCTTGAGGCCGAGTCCCTTGGCCCCGCGCTTCATGCCGTCGCTGGTGATGACGCAGACCGCGCCGGCGTCCTGAATGCGGTCGGCGAGGCTGCGGGCGGAGAAGCCGGCGAAGACCACACTGTGCACCGCGCCAATGCGAGCGCAGGCCAGCACCGCCACGGCCAGCTCCGGCACCATGGGCAGATAGAGCGCCACGCGGTCGCCCTTCTTCACCCCGCGCGCTCGGAGCACGTTGGCGAAGCGGCAGACGCGGTCCAGCAGCTCGGCGTAGGTGATGGATATGGTCGGATCAGAAGGGTCGTTGGGCTCCCACAGGATGGCGATGCGGTCGCCATGGCCGGCGGCGACGTGGCGGTCGAGGCAGTTGGCGGTGATGTTGAGCTCGGCGCCGTCAAACCAGCGTACGCGGGGCGTGTCGAACTCCCAATCGCACACCGCGTCCCACGGCGACATCCACTCGTAGTGGCGGGCGATGTCGGCCCAAAAGGCGTCAGGGTTGGCAGCAGCATCGCGGCGGGCCCGGGCGATGGCCTCGGGGGAATCCAAGAAGAACGGCATGGGCTCAAATTAGCACGGCATGGTCCACCGTAGAACAGAACGCAGCGCGGCCTACCGACAAATTCAAATCCTTGATTTCCAAGTTATTTTCGTGGATTTTCGTAGGATTGTT
>PKDZ01000072.1 GCA_002862785.1 Flavobacteriales bacterium | reverse complement strand
CTGCGCCGCAGATTCCCAAATCGTTGGACAGGGAGATGTTGGCTGGCATGTCGGCAATGGCCGGATTCTCGTCATCGCTGATGGTGATGGTGAAGCTGGCCGCCGACATGTTGCCTTCTGCATCCATGGCCGTATAGGTCACGGTGGTGATGCCCACGGCGTAGAAGTCGCCCGGCACCTGATCGGCACCGAAGAAGGTCACTTCGCAGTTGTCGGTGGCAGTGGGGATGTCCCAGGAAACCGTCGTGCCGCACATCCCCGCGTCGGCTGTGCCGGTGATGGGAGAGGGCATGTCGGTGATCACGGGAGCATCCGTGTCGGGGGGACATTGTGCAGTCACCGTGGTGGTCGCGGCGGTGCTCAGGAGGAGGCAGAAGCCGGCGAAAGCGTTCAGAAGGCGCATCGGTACAGAATTTGGCATTAGCAAAGTACCGAGAGTTGTGCGAATGGGGTCAGTATTATCTACCTGTACATCGCGCTCAACGTGAATTATACTGTACGCTCACAAATTTCTTTGTAGACGGAACGCAAAAAGCCCCGCTCGATGGCGGGGCTTTCTGAAATCGGTTGGGTCGTCGATCAGGCCTTCGCGGTGTCCCGACTCAAGTCGACCACCGTCGGGGTGGCGATGAAAATCGAGCTGTAGGTACCGACCACAACCCCCACCATGAGGGCGAAGACGAAGCCCTTGATGTTGTCCCCTCCGAAGAGGAAAATGGTCAGCAGCACCACGAACGTGGAGAGGGACGTGTTGATCGTCCGGCTCAACGTGCTGTTGAGGGCCAGGTTGAACACCTCCTTGCGGTCCTTCTTCGTGCCGTAGAGGCCGAAGTACTCCCGGATGCGGTCGAAGACGACCACCGTGTCGTTGATGGAGTAACCGATGACCGTCAGGATGGCGGCGATGAACGCCTGGTCAATCTCCATGGTGAACGGCAGGATGCCCCAGAAGATGCTGAAGAGCGAGAGCACGATCAGCACATCGTGGACCATGGCGACGAGGGCGCCGAGGCCGTACTGCCACTTGCGAAAGCGGATGAAGATGTACAGGAAAATGACGATCAGGGAGAAGACCGTGGCGTTGGTGGCGCCGCGGCGGAAATCGTCGCTGATCGTTCCGTCGACCTTGTTGTAGCGGTCGATGGTGTATCCGGCGGCACCGGCGGCCTCGAGGCCGCTCTTGAGGGCACCCTGAATCTGCTCGTCCTGGTTCTCGGCCTCGCTTTCGATCATGTAGTTGGTCATGATCCGGACCTTCCGGTCGCTCTCCTTGGTCTGCACGATCGGATTGCCCGGCGTGCCGTCCTCGGTGAAGGCTGCACTGAGGGAACCGCGGAGGACCTCCATGTCGACCGGCTGTTCGAAGGTCACGTCAAACGTGGAGCCTCCGGTGAATTCCACACCGTAGTTCAGGCCCTTCGTGGACAGGCTGGCGAATCCGCCGGCAATGACCAGGGCGCTGGCGATGTAGGCCATGCGGCGACGGGCGATGAACGGCACGGCCGTGTTGGTGAACCAATTCTCCGTCATCTTGGAGGAGAAGGACATGCCTTTCTTGTTTTCCATGCGGCTGAAGAAGACCAAGCGGGTCAGCACGATGGCGCTGAACAGCGAGGTAAAGATGCCGACCATGAGCGTCGTGGCGAAGCCGCGGATGGCACCGCTACCGAAGCTGTACAGGATGATGGCCGTGAGAAGCGTCGTGATGTTCGCGTCGATGATGGCACTGTAGGCCTTCGAGTAACCTTCTTGGACGGCTCCGGCGAGTCCCTTGCCGGCGCGCATCTCCTCGCGCACTCGCTCATAGATGAGCACGTTGGCGTCCACAGCCATACCGATGGTCAAGACGATGCCGGCGATGCCCGGCAGGGTCAGGGCCGCGCCGAGGGAAGCGAGGGCGCCGATGAGGAAGAAGAGGTTGGCGATGAGCGCGATGTTGCTCACCACGCCCGCTCCGCGGTAGTAGAAGATCATGTAAACCAGCACCACGAGGAGGGCGAAGACGAAGCTGCTGAGACCGGCGCGGATGTTGTCCTCGCCGAGCTGCGGTCCGACGGACACCTCGTCCACAATGCGGGCGGGGGCGGGGAGGGAGCCGGCCTTGAGCAGGCTGGACAGGTCCTCGGCCTCCTGAAGCTTCTGCTCGGCGGTTTGGCCGGTGCCGAAGCTGATCTGGGAGCGTCCGTTCAGGATGGGGCTGTTGACGTTGGGGGCGGAGAACACGAGGTTGTCCAGCACCACGGCGACAGCCCGGTTGTTGTCGGCGGCGGCGGCCTTGGTCATCTGTCCCCAGATGCCGGCACCTTCGCCGTTCATGGTCATGTTGCAGACCACGTCTCCAATCTCGTCATAGCCGACGCGGGCGTCGACGATGCTCTTGCCATCCAGCTTGGCCTTCCCACGACCGCTTTGGTCCTGGATGGCGTAGAGGGTAGACACGTTGCCGTTGCTCTTGGCGCTCCAGATGAGCCGGACGTCGTTGCCGAGGGCGGCCTTGACGGCCGGCATGGCGAGGATGACGTTGACCTTGCCGGTGTCCGCTTCCACGGAGTATCCGACGATGCTGGTCCGGGCAGTGCGCTCCGGCTGTAGCACGGCAAACAACGGGTTCTTGGCCCGGAGCTGGTCTGTGGACAAGGCGCTGTCGGCTGGAGCTTCTTCGGCGTAGAGGTCGGGGCTGAGGGCACGACCTGCGGCCACGTTGGCGTCGGCGATGCGCTGGGCCACCTCCTCGTTGAACCAGGTCTCCCAGAATTCGAGGTTGGCGGTGGACTTGAGTTGCTTCCGGGCACGGGCCGGATCATCGATGCCCGGGAGCTCGACGAGGATGCGGCCGCTAAAGGACAGCTTCTGCACGTTGGGCTGGGCCACACCGAGCTGGTCGATCCGCTTCCGGATGATGTTCTCCGTGTTGTTGATGGCTGTTTCCGCTTCGGCACGGAGGATGGCGAGGATTTCGTCGTCGGTGCTCTTCTGCGGGAAGAGGTCCCGGTTTTCCATGTTGTGGAAGACCCGCCAGAGTTCAACGTCGCCTCCCTGGGCGGCCCAAGCCTGCCCGAAGAGGGTGATGAAGTCGGCATTGGAGTTGCGGCGTTCCGCCTTGGCCTGGGCCACGGCAGCGCGGAATTGCTCATTCGTGCTGTAGTCCGCGAGGGCAATCACCAAGTCGGGGATGGAGACCTCGAGGGTCACGCTCATGCCTCCGCGGAGGTCGAGTCCGAGATTCAGCTCGCGCTCCTTGGCGTCCCGGTAGGTCTTGCCGATGACCGGGACGATGGCGGAGTCTCCCTTGGCCCGCAAGAAGTTCTTGGCTTCCTTGGCCGCGGTGGCATCAAACTGGGCGTCGGTGATTTCGCCGGCGTCGAGCAGCTGTTCCGCCTCATAGACTCCCTGCACTTGAGCCTCATTCTCGAATTGGCTCGAGAAGTAGTTGAAGCTGAGCGTGTACAGGGTCGCCAATGCGAGCAGCACCGTAAAGATCAGGACGGCACTCTTGTTCTGCATGGTTCAGGTGTTTTTAAGGGTCCGCAAAGATAGATAAAACGCGGCGTAGAGGGCTCGAAAGCCGGCAAGGGGCGCGGGGTTTGGATTACCTTCGTCCCCATGGGGCAAGCACTCGGTTCGCGGGAGGCCGGATTACGGCAGAAATGGGGGCTGGGTTGCGTCCGGACTGCACTTTTCGTCGCCTGCTTGACCTGTCTGCCGCTCATGATGGGTGCTCAGGAGGTGCAACTGGCTGTTCTTCAGTATAAAGGGGGTGGGGATTGGTACTCCAATCCGACGAGCGTGCCCAACCTGGTGGCCTTTTGCAATGCGGAGCTGAACACCGGCTTTGATGAGGACGTGCCCTACGTGGAGGTGGGGTCGCCTGCCCTGTTCAATTACCCCTTCGTGCACATGACCGGCCACGGGAACGTGGTGTTCACGCCTTCCGAAGCGCGCAACCTCAGGACCTGGCTCGAAGCCGGAGGCTTTTTGCACATCAGCGACAACTACGGGATGGACCCCTATGTCCGGAAGGAGATGCGCAAGGTGTTTCCCAACCTAGACTGGATCGAGCTGCCCTTCGAGCATCCCGTGTACCATGCGGCTTATGAGTTCGACGGCGGTCCGCCCAAGGTGCACGAGCACGATGGCGAGGCGCCGCGCGGCTACGGGCTGCTCCTCGATGGACGGCTCATCTGTTACTACGACGTCGAGTGCGACCTCGGGGATGGGTGGGAGGACTTCGCGGTCCACCGGGATCCCGAGGCTGTGCGCCGGCGGGCCCTAGAGATGGGAGCCAACCTCGTCAGCTTTGCCCTCTCCGGCGCCCGCGACGACTGATTAGGCCGTGGCCCGCCCGGTGAAGGGCGGGTACTCCTCGGTCTTGTAGAGCAGGTAGGCATTGAGCCGGGTGCCCCACCGCATCTGTTCCTCGCACCAGATGAACCAGTTCCCCGGGAACCGTCCCGTGAAGAGGATGGCCCACCACGCCAGGAAATTCAGGAAGAGGACCCAGTAGACCCGGAAGACGAGGATGACCGCGTGGGGCAGAATGACGAGTCCCCCGAGCAGGCCGCGGACCAGGGCTTCATAGAGCGGGACGTTTTCCCTGTAGGGAATGTGGAGCTGGATGCCGGGGTGCTATCCGCTGAGTCCAAAGGCCGGGTAGCCGTCGGCCATGTTGAGCAGGGTGGCGTTGAGCCGGAGATTCCAGTTGAGGATGCCCAGTTGCGTGTCAAACCAGTTGCGCGGGTATCGGCCCGTGAACAGGACCACCCAGAAGGTCAGGAACTGCAGGATGCCGCCCCAGAGGCTGACGAACAGGAGGGCGATGGTGTGGGGAATGAGGATATAGAAAACGCCAAAGAAGGTGCGGAGCAGGAGTTCGCTTCGGGAATACGACTCCTGCCTCCGGATGGAGAGGGTGATGTCCATGGGTGTTGTGAAGTTGATTTGCTGTGACCGGGGCCACGGTTTCAAGGCAGGTCAGCCTGGAAAGGCCGCCAACCGGGGCCGCGCAAAATGGCCAGCTCCTGCAGGCACGGGCAGGGTGGCGCGCTCGACATGAACTGCATCCCGCTTCCATTCGACGACCAAATTCTGGCCTTCCTCCGTGGTGGAGTCCACGACATCGCCGCGGCGCAGCCCGGCCTGCCAGGCCGCACTGTCCGGCCAGCACACCTTCACCTCGGTCCGGCCTTCCCGGCCTTTGCCGCACAGCGCACCGCAGCGGGCCAAAGCATCCTCATGAGGCTCCAGCGTCGCTTGGACTCCCTGGTGGAGGAGGGCGTCGACCAGGTCGGGCCAGCTGTCTTCCGTGCCTTCGCAGAAGTCGGCGCGGAGCCGACGGATCTCCTCGGCGCCCTCCGGCCCTCGGGCGCTGGCCCGCTCCTCGAGCTTGGACCACCAGATGGCTTCGGTGAGGGCGCGGGGCTGGTCCGGGCCGGTCAACTCGGACAGGGCGTCCATCAGCCAACCGCCTCCGGCCCGGTTCAGGGCCACATCGCACAGAAACGCCAGGACGGCGCCCTCCACGTAGATGTTGCCCCGGCGGTGGGGCACGCCGACTGCGTAGCCATCCAGCCACGTTTGCACGCTGCTGTCGGCCACGGACGTCTCAAGCCGGCCGGGATTCCAGAGGTGGCGCGTGAGCAGTTTCTCGAAGCGGGCCAGCCAGCCTTCCATGCTGATGACCTCGGCCTCGAGCAGGAACAGGTCACCGAGGTAGGTCGTGACGCCCTCCGCCACATAGCCGAGCCGGCTGGGGCAAGCTTGAGAGAAGTCATAGGGCATCCACTCGGCCGGCCTGAGCCGCTTGACATTCCAGGTGTGCACGAGTTCGTGGCTCGCGATGTCGATGACCTCTTCCATGCCCGGGGAGGGTTGACCGTCGTCGTGGGTCAGGCCATCGGCCGGGCCCCAGGTGATCACGGTGGACGCTTCGTGTTCCACGCCGTGGCGCGCAGGAAAGTCCGGGAAGAGGTAGAGGAAATGGTATTGCGGGACGGGGAGCCAGCCGAACACGGTCATCTGGGCCTCAGTGAATTTCCGGTGGGCCTCCATGAAGGCGGCCTCGTCATAGTGGCGGCCGCCCCAGACGTGCACATGGAAGGTGTGTCCGTCGACCTCGTATTCTCCATGCCACAGGTCCGACGGGGGTGCAGCGATCCAGGGGCTGTCCATCAGTTCTTGGGTGCCCCGGGCGGACAAGTAGAGCCCGTCGTCGCTGTCTGCCATGTGGGGCAGGGCTGTGGCCAGGCTCCAGGTGTGGGGCACGTCCGGAAGATGGATCTCGACGGACGATTCGGCCAGGTCCGGGTGGTAGGGCAAACAGTTGACCGGGTTGACGTAGAGCAGCGCATCGTCCGCCCAGGTGCTGCCGGCATTGAGCTGGGCCGCCGTGAACCGGAACCGGACCTCGACCGCGGTGTCGGTCTTCAGGCAGTTCCAACGGTGCAGTTCCGTCTGAGGCAGGGCCGTCCAGCCGCCGTCTGTTTTTTGCGCCATGTCGCGCACGTACTGGCCGAAATCCCCGCGCTCGTAGCGTCCTGGTCGCCAGACGGGCAGCTGGATGTGGTCTGTGCCGGCGGGAAACGTGGAGGTGATGAGCAGCTCATGCCGTCCATCGCGCTCGATGCGGTGCCGGATGGTGCTCATTCGTAGAAAAGGTCTTCGATGGGGCGGCCGGTGCATCCGCTGGGGCGTGGGAAGCCGATCAGGGCCGACAGGGTCGGGGCGATGTCCCGGATTTCGGTGCGGGCCATGCCGGTCAGGCCTTCGGGCACGCCCGGTCCCATGATGAGGAAGGGCACGTGGGTGTCATAGGCGTAGGGGCTGCCATGGCTCGTTCCGGTCCGGCCATATTCGAGGAAGCCCGGCTTGAGCATGACGACCACATCGCCGGACATTTTGGCGCTCCAGCCCCGAAGCACGTTGGCTTCGGCGCCCTCGAAGAATGCGCCGGGCCGCAATTCCTCTGCGGTCAGCACGCGTTGCACCTCGGGGGCGGTTTCCGCCACGCCGGCGACGAACCGGGCCACCTCGTCGAGGTCCAGTCCGGCGTCGAGCAGCAGTGGGCGATTCAGGAAGAACTGGTCGTTGTCGTAGGTCAGGATCAAGTCGGTGCGCCCGTAGCGCTGAGCCACAGCCGTGTCCACCCGGGCCTTCATGGGCTCGGGATTCCAATAGTCGACGGGCAGACCTCGGGCCTTCTCCTGTCCGGGTACCGTCACGGCCCCATGGTCTGCAGTCAGAAACGCCATCCATTCGCCCATGCCCACCTTTTCATCCAGAGCGTCGAACAGGCGGGTCAGCGCATCGTCCAGCCGGCGGTAGGTGTCCTCAGTCTCCATGGCATGGGCGCCGAACTGGTGCCCCACGTAGTCGGTGCTGCTGAAGGAGAGGGCAAGGACGTCGGGCGTGTCGTCGAGGCCGAGTCCGTGGGCGTCGATGGCCGCGAGACCGAAGTCGACGAGCAGATCATTTCCGATCGGGGTGCCCTTGACGATGTCCTTTCCGCCATTGGCTTCGGCCAGGGCCGCAAGGTCGTAGGGAAAGGTGGGGCGGTCGACGCCTTTCCATTTGCTTTCATAAGGAGTATTGTCAACAGAACTTCCCGTGTAGGTTTCTGGATTGTCACGAAGATTCCATCCATCATTTAGCCTGTCTTCAAGGGCATTGGATTCATTGAAATTTTGCACCCATTCCGGGAGCGTTTCGAGATAGTGGTTGCTGGTGATGAAGTCGCCCTGGTTGAGCCAGTAGGCTGCGTCCGCCGCATGGCCTGCCGGGAGAATGGCGCCACGGTCTTTCATGCTCGCGCCGATGACGATCGGGGCCGTGCCATCGGGGCGGGTGAAATGCAGTTTGAGTTCGTCCGCCCAGGTGCTGCCGTGCATCCTTCCCGGAGACATCTGCCCCTTGGAACCGGGATCCGTCCCCGGCATGGCCACAGGGTTCACGGAAGCGTCCTCGGCGCAGTAGACTTTGCGGCTTTCTGCCCGGGAATACCAGTTGTTGCCGATGATGCCGTGCACCGCAGGCGTGGTCCCCGTGGCGATGCTCGCATGGCCGGGCCCGGTATAGGTCGGCGCATAGCTGAAATGGTGGTCGAGCGACATGAAGCCCTCGTCGATGAGCCGGACGAAACCGTCCATCCCGAATCCGTCGGCATATCGCGTGAGGTAATCGGCGCGCATCTGGTCCACCGTCAGGGCGACGATGAGCTTGGGCGGTGTGTCCTTTTTCTTCCGCTTCTGCGCGCAGGCAAGGAGGGGAAGCACAATGAGGCCGAGAGCGAGGAGCCGGGGCAAACAGGTGGGCATGGTGAGGTCGTGAATCGTCCGTGAAGTTAACGCCGCACGGTGGCGGCCACGAGGGCGAAGACGAGAACGCAGCCGAGGACGCTGGCCGCAATGTTCAGGGTGCCCCATCCCCAATGTCCAGCGGCGAAGAGGCGGTGGGTGTCGGCGCTGAACGTGCTGAAGGTGCTGAATCCTCCGCACAGGCCGATGGCGAGGGCAGCGGGCAGCACGTGGCCCTCAGGAAAGCGGGCGGCGACCTTCAGGGTGACCATCGCCAGCAGGCCCGTGGCCACGAGATTCGCGGCGAGGGTGCCAAGGGGCATGAGGTGCCGGCCATTGAGCCAGACGCCCAGCAGGTGGCGGAGGACCGATCCGGCTCCGCCGCCGAGGAAAATGCCGACGAGAAAGGGGAGGGAGAGGGCGTTCATGGGGTCTGGATTCGGGGGTCAATCTTCCGGAAGAGGGTGAGGCAAGCAGCGGCCCATCCTGCGCCAAACAACGCGCCAAAAAGAATGTCGCCCGGATAATGCACGCCGAGATAGATTCTGGTCCATGACACGAGCAGGGCCCACAGCCACAGCCATCGCCAGGCTCCGGCGCCGAACATCAGGACGGCGAGGGTGGCCAGGCCAAAGGTGTTGGCGGCGTGGGAGGAGACGAACCCGAATCGCCCTCCCCGGTAGATGGAGCCGTCTTCGAATTGGTGCAGGGTCAGCGCATCGGAAAGTCGGTCTTCGTGGCTTGGGCGCAGGCGTTCAAAACCCGGTTTCATGAGCCGGCTGGAGATGGCGTCGGTTCCGGCGAAGGTCACGAGGAAGGCAGCGAGCGCAATCCAAGCGCTTCTGCGGATGCCCCCTTTGAACAGCCGGAACAGGATGAGCAGGACCACCGGCGCGGCCGCCCATTTGGACGTGAGCACCCAGGCCGTGTGGTGCAGCCAATCGGGGTGTCCATTGAGGGTCAGCAGCAGGGCCTCATCCCAGGCCTGCAGGGCGTCCATCAGGCGTAGATGGATTCAATCAGATCCGCGTATTTGGCCAGAATCGGCTTCCGCTTGAGCTTGAGGGTAGGGGTGAGCTCTCCACCGTCGATGGAGAACGGCTCGGGCAGCACCCGCACCTGCTTGACGCGCTCCCACGAGGCAAAGGAGGACACAAGGCCCTCGATGTCTGCGGTGATGCGAGCGCAAATCTCCTCGTCCTTCGGGACGTCGGCAGCGGCTGGGCAATCGCGGTTGTGGCGCTTGCACCATTCTTCCAGGGCGACCATGTCGGGCACCACCAGGGCGGAGGGGTGCTTGCGGCTTTCGCCGATGACGATGACCTGTTCCACGAAACGCGAGCCCTTGATGGCATTCTCGAGGAGCTGTGGCGCGACATACTTGCCGGCGGAGGTCTTGAACATCTCCTTCTTGCGGTCGGTGATGCGCAGGAACCCGTCCTCAATGACGCCGATGTCGCCGGTGTGGAACCAACCGTCCTTGATGACCTCGTCGGTCTTGTCCTGGTCCTTGTAGTAGCCCATCATGACCTGATGGCCCTTGACGAGGATTTCGCCGTCCTCGGCGATCTGGACCTCCGTGTCGTCGATGAGCTTGCCCACCGTGCCCACGCGGAGCATGTTGGGCTGGTTGAATGTGTTGACGGACACCACAGGCGAGGTTTCGGTCAGGCCGTACCCCTCGTACACCGGGATGCCGGCGCCGTTGAAGAAGCGGGCGAGGCGAGGGGCCAATGCGGCGGAACCACAGGCCACCGCCATGATTTGGGTCAGGCCGAGGGCCTCTTTGACCTTGTCGAAGACGAGCTTGCGGGCGATGCCGAGCTTCCACTCGTAGAAACCGCCGTTCTGACCGTCCGGCTCCCATTGGAGGGCAACGCCGACAGCCCAGCTGAAGATGCGCGCCTTGACGCCGCCGGCCGCCTGGCCCTTCGCGACAATGCCGTCGTAGAACTTCTCGAGCAGACGCGGCACAGCGGTGAACATGTGCGGCTTGGCGCCGGCCAGGTCGTCCTTGACCGTCTCCAGGCTCTCGCCGAAGTGAATCATGGCGCCCTCGTGCATGTACAGGTAGTGTAGCATGCGCTCGAAAATGTGGCAGACCGGCAGGAAGCTCAGGACGCGGTAATCGGTTCCGGCTTCGCGCTCCGGCAGACGTGGCACGCTGTTGAGGGCGTTCTGGGCAATGTTGCGGTGGGTCAGCATCACCCCCTTCGGTTTGCCCGTGGTGCCGGAGGTGTAGATGATGGTGGCCATGTCCGTGTCGGTCACGGCGTCCCGGCGGGCGGTCAGGGTCGCTTCGTGCTCCCCGGCTTCGCGGCCGGCCTCCACGACCTCGCTCCAATGCCTCGCGCCTTCCACTTTTTCGAAGGTGAAGACGGCCTCGAGGGAGGGCACCTGCTCCATGATGGACTGGACTTTGTCGTGGAGTTCTTGGTTGGAGACGAAGCAGAACTTGCTTTCACTGTGGTTGAGGATGTAGACGTAATCGTCTGGGGTCATCGTCGGATACAGAGGCACATCGATGCCGCCGGCCTGCAGGATGCCGTGGTCCATCAGATTCCACTCGCAGCGGTTGTTGTGGGAAATCAGCGCGACGCGCTCGCCCGGTTCGAGGCCGAGGGCGATGAGGCCACGGCTCACCGCGTCCATCTCGTCGACGAACTGCTGGGTGGAATACGTAACACGGTTGCCCTCGTTGGGCATGGTCATCATGGCGTCCTGCGGCGCATTGGCCAACTGGTAGCGCGGAAAATCAAAAAGCCGAGTGGGGTTCTCCATCAGGTTGTGGTTCAAGGTGCCCCAATTTAGTGCGCGGCTGTTGCACTTTCGCAGGGTGAACCGCTCCACCGCTTCCGATCCTCGCGCCCTTTGGCCGGAACTGGCTTTGCCGGCGTGCGTCACGGAGGTGGAGCTCCGGGAGGGCCAATGGTCCATTCGGTGTGCCGTTCGAAAGAAGTGGGTCAAGCTCGAACCCGAGGAATGGGTGCGCCAACATGTCGTGCACGCCCTCGTCGCCTCTGGTTGGCCGCTGTCGCGCATGGTGCTCGAGCACCCGGTCCGGGTTGGTCAGGTCGACGGACGCATCGACATCGCCTGTTTCGATCGGAACGGCCGTGTGGCGCTCGCCGTCGAGGTCAAGGCCCCTCAGGTCCGGCTCGATCAGTCCGTGGCCGACCAGGTCGCGAAGTATGACTTGGCCCTCGGGTGCCCTTGGCTCATGATTTCCAACGGGTTGCAGAATGCGGTCTGGCGCCGTGCCGAGGATGGCGTGTGCCGGCCGCACCGGGCATGGCCGGTTTCCTGCGGCTGAGCCGCCCTGGTCGGTGTGGAAGAAAGTGGATGAAATGTGGGAAAGCCGCCGTCCTGCGCGGGCTGGCGGCGGTGTTCACCTGACACGGCGGAGGTACTTTGCACGCATGGAACCAAAGGACATCCTGGCCATCTCCGGCAAGCCCGGCCTGTACAAAGTGCTGAACACCACCCACCGGGCCATTGTCGTGGAGCCCCTCGGGGAAGGGAAGCGGACCGCCGTTCCGGCTTCCGCCCGTGTCTCAAGCTTCGATGACATCAGCATTTTCACCTACGAGGCGGACTTGCCGCTGGCCGAGGTGCTCAACACGATGCATGCCCACCTCAAGGGGGAGAAGGCACCGGATGCCAAGGTTTCCCATGCCGAATTGCGGGATTTCGTCACGCAGGTTGTGCCCGACCTGGACCAGGAGCGGGTCTACCACAGTGATCTGAAGAAGCTCTGCACGTGGTACAATGCGCTGGCCGAGTTGTCCCTGCTGCCCTTCTCGGATGAGGAGGCTGGAGAGGAGGCGCCCGCAGCGGAGGAAGCGGCCGAGGAAGCCGCTGAGGTCGAGGAGGAAGCCAACGAAGGCGACGAGGCATGAGCGAGGGATTGAAGCGGGTCGCCGTCATCGGCGCCGGCACGATGGGCAACGGCATTGCCCACGTCTTTGCCCAGAGCGGGCATACCGTCACCTTGGTAGACGTTCATGCGGCCGCCCTTGACCGGGCGCAGGCGACCATCGACCGCAACCTCGATCGGCTGGTGGCCAAGGAGCGCATTTCCGCTGAAGACAAGGCGGCCACACTGGCCCGCCTGAGCACGTCCACCGAGATGCACGGTGCTGTCTCCGATGCGGATCTCGTCGTCGAGGCCACCACGGAACGTCTCGACCTCAAGCTGAAGATCTTCCAGCAGCTCGATGCGGCCACCCCGCAGCACTGCATCTTGGCCACCAATACGTCGAGCATTTCCATCACGAAAATCGCGGCGGCCACGAAGCGGCCGGCCCAAGTGATCGGCATGCATTTCATGAACCCCGTGCCGATCATGAAGCTCGTAGAGGTCATCCGCGGCTACGACACGAGCGACGCCACGACCGAGACCACCGTGGCCCTCTCCAAGCAGCTCGGCAAGGTGCCGGTGGAGGTCAACGATTACCCGGGTTTCGTCGCCAACCGCATCCTGATGCCCATGATCAACGAGGCCATTTGCAGCCTGCACGAGGGCGTGGCCGGAGTGGCGGAAATCGATGAGGTGATGAAGCTCGGCATGGCCCACCCGATGGGCCCACTGCACCTCGCGGATTTCATCGGGCTGGACGTCTGCTTGAGCATCCTTCGGGTGTTGCACGACGGATTTGGCCAGCCGAAATATGCGCCGTGCCCGCTGCTGGTCAACATGGTGACGGCCGGCAAGCTCGGCGTCAAGTCGGGCGAAGGGTTCTACGTCCATACCAAGGGCAGCAAGGACATCCAGGTCGCCCCCGCGTTCTCCTGATCATGAAGGGGATGAGGGACCTCCTGAGCGCCATCCAGTCGCGCCAATTTGCCCCGCTCTATCTGCTGGGTGGGGAGGAGCCCTATCACCTCGATGTGCTCTCCGATGCCATCGAGGCGAGCGCCATGGAGGAGCACGAGCGGGATTTCAACCAGACCATTCTCTACGGTCGGGACAGTGACCTCGACCAGGTGCTGGCCGCAGCCCGGCAATTCCCGATGATGGCTGAGCGCCGGTTGGTCCTCGTGAAGGAGGCTCAGGATTTGCGCGAATGGAAATCCAAGGACAAGCTCGAGAAGCTCGCGGCCTACGCCGACAATCCGGTGGCCTCCACGGTCCTTGTGCTCGTCCACCGCAACAAGATGCCGGACAAGCGGCTCTCCGCGGTCAAGCGCATCCAGAAGGCCGGGGTCGTGTTCCAATCCGACAAGGTGCGCGACTACAAGCTGGCCGAGTGGATTGAGGGGTATGTGTCCTCGCGAAAGCGGCAGATCCACCCTCGCACCGCTCAGCTCCTCGCCGAATACCTCGGCAACGACCTCAAGAAGATTGCCGGCGAGATGGACAAGCTGTTCATCGCCCTGCCCGAGGGGGGAGAGGTCAGCGACGGCCTCATTGAGCAGCACATCGGCATCTCCAAGGAGTACAACATCTTCGAGTTGACCAATGCCCTTGCCGACAAGGATGTCGGCCGGGTGACCCGAATCGTCCAGTACATGCGCGCCAATGAGAAGAACCATCCGGTGCCGCGCATCCTGCCCACGCTGACCAACTACTTCGCACGGGTGTTGACCTTCCACCACCTGCCAAATCACGACCCTTCGGCCGTGGCCTCGGCGCTGCGCGTCCATCCTTATGCGGCCAAGGAATACGCCCGGGCCGCGCGGAACTATCCAGCGCGCAAGGTGTCCCGCATCTTCGGCTACCTCCGCGAGTGCGACGCCCGGTCCAAGGGCATCGACAATGCGACCGTGGCGCCTTACGACCTGCTCGAGGAGGCGCTCTTTAAGACCCTGCACTGAGCTGCGGGAAACCCCGTCCGTCGAGAACTGTTGACCCGACCATGATCCTCCAGAACGACCTCCTCCTTCGGGCCTTGAACGGCGAGATGACCGAGCGGCCGCCCGTCTGGGTGATGCGCCAGGCTGGACGCATCCTGCCGGAATACCGGGCGGTGCGCAGCCGGCTTTCGGGATTCAAGGAGCTCGTGGAAACCCCGGAGCTCGCCTGTGAGGTGACGATTCAGCCCGTGGATTTGCTGGGGGTCGACGCGGCCATCCTTTTTAGCGACATCCTCGTGGTGCCGGAGGCGATGGGGTTGCCGTATGAACTCATAGAAAAGGTCGGGCCGCGCTTCCCGGAGACGATTCGGTCAGCGGCCGACCTGACGAGGCTCCATGCCGTGGAGCCGGAGGAGCATTTGAAGTATGTGATGGACGCCGTGCGCCTTACGCGGAGCGAACTGGGCGGCCGGGTGCCGCTCATCGGATTCGCCGGGGCGCCTTGGACCATCTTCTGCTACATGGTGGAAGGGGGAGGCAGCAAGGAGTGGAGTCGGGCCCGCCGCATGCTCCGGGAGGCGCCGGAGCTCGCCGAGGACCTGCTCGACCGCATCACCGACGCCACCATCGTCTACCTCAACGCCAAGATTGAGGCGGGCGTCCAGGCCGTTCAGCTCTTCGACAGCTGGGCCGGGGCGCTGGACCGGACCCTCTTCGAACGCTACAGCCTGCCGCGCTTGCGGCGCATCTGCGAGTCGGTGAAGGGCGCGCCGATGATCGTTTTCGCCAAGGGGGCCGGTTGGCAAATGGACCGGCTCGCCACGCTCCCGTGCGAGGCGCTGGGTGTAGACTGGCACATGCCGGTGGCTGAGGCCCGCCAGAGGGCTCCCCAGCACGTGCTTCAAGGCAACCTGGATCCGTCCGTTCTCTATGGCACGGAGGCCGAGGTTCGGGCCGCCACCCAACAGATGTTGACTGATTTTGGACGCGGCAGGCACGTGGCTAACTTGGGCCACGGCGTCTATCCCGACATTCACCCCGACCGCGTCCGTGCCTTCATTGATGAAATCCAACGGAGCGGCGATCGCTGAAGACGTTGCCTGAGTATTGAACACCATGCGGAATCTGATCCCCACCTGTGCGCTCATCGCGCTCCTCCTGCCGGTTGCCCCGGCGTCCATGACGGCCCAAGACGAGAACCTCGTCCCCAACGGAAGCTTCGAGAATGGAGACTCCAAGAAGCTCAAGGCCTATGGCCAGCTCGAGGATTTCACCACCGATTGGTTCGCTTACACCGACGCCCCGTTGGACTGGTACTCCACCGAGGTCAAGAGCGAGAAGGTCTCGGTGCCGTCCAACAGCTACGGATACGAGGACCCGGCGGATGGCAGCCGCTACGCTGGATTCCGCGCCCACACCAAAAGCCCGAAGCTGTCGCGTACCTACCTGCAGGTCCACCTGTCGGAAAACCTCGAGGCCAACCAGATGTACTGTGTGAGCTTCGACATCAGCCTGAGTGACCTCTCCAAGTACGCCGTCAACGGCATCGGGGCCTACTTCTCCGACCGGAAGGAGACGCAGCCCAACACCGGCATCGTGGCTCGGGACCCGCAGGTCAAGCACCGTGCCGACAAGGTGATGCAGCTGACCGAAGGCTGGGAGACCGTCTGTGGCACCGTGCTCGGCACGGGAACCGAGGAGTACATGACCATCGGCTGCTTCAATGGCAGCAAGGACCTCGAGGAGGAGAAGATGAAGAAGCCCAGCGGCATGGCCGGCGTCCAGCAGATGCAGGCCTACTACTACATTGACAACGTCAGCGTCGTGCCGATTGACGCCAAGAGCCAGTGCTCTTGTTCGAAGTCCTCCAGTACGGCGCCGGACCTCGTGTACGGGGGACCGACCCTGCCAAGCGACATGGAAGCCGACATGGTCGTGGGGCGCTCCGCGGTCTACTACGCCTTTGTGAAGCGCGCCTTCACCGAAGACGGCAAAGCCACCTTGGACCGTCTTGCCCGCATCCTCAAGGGTCACCCCAACTGGTCCGTCGAAATCATGGGCCACTGCGACAACGATGAGGTCGCCGAGGGCAAGATTAATCCCCGTTTCGCCGACACCGGCCGGAAGCGCGCAGATCAGGTGAAGCGCTACTTGGTGTCCCAGGGCGTCGGGGAAGGACAGCTGTCGGTGATGGGCGTGGAAAACGCCGATCCTGCCTCCACCAAGGATTCCGACCTCGCGCGTGCTAAGAACCGCCGCGTCACGTTCCGCCTCAAGTAAGGAGGTCCGCCTCCGCTTCTGTGGGACGGTGCTGGCCGCCGCCCTCCTTGCACCCGGCCTGGGGGCCCAGGTGGAGGGTGCGTTGGATTCTCGATCCCTCGTGAAGGATGGGGGCTTTGAGCGCCGCGGAGGCTGTCCCATTGACTACAACCAACAGCGGCTCCGTTCCCTGTCCGACTGGCGCCAGCCGACAGAGGGGACCCCGGACCATTTCGCGGCCTGCAGCAAGCTGGCCGGCGTGCCCGACAACCGTTTCGGGTCGGAGCCTGCCCTGGAGGGCGCGTCCTACGGAGGGCTGGTCTTGTTCAGCCGGTCCAAGTGGCGCTACCGGGAATACCTCTCGACCGAATTGATGCGGGACCTGGCACCCGGAGAATGGGTCTGCGTCTCCGCTTGGGTGTCCGCGGCCGAGCAGGCCGGCATCGTGGCGGATGGATTCGGCGTGCTCCTTTCGGAAGCGATGCCCAAGGGGGAGCGCGATTTCGCCCTGGAGTTTGCACCGCAACTGGTGAATCCGCAGGGCCATTTCCTCGAGGCCAAAGACGGTTGGGTCAACCTCTCTGACGCGGTGCAGGCCACAGGTGGGGAGCGGTGGCTGACCATCGGGAACTTCGACGCCAAGGGCCACACGCGCATTGCGGCGTCGGCGGATGCGCCGAAGGACGCCACGAAGTGGGCCTACGTCTATGTCGACGGGGTGGAGGTGGTGCCGGTGGACCGGCCGGAGGACTGTGCCTGCCTGGTCCGGAAGATTGCCGATGAGATGCAGGACCCGCCCGAGCCGCTGACCCGGATACGGGAGTTGGACCGGGATACGCTGCATTTCGACTTTGACCGGGATGAATTGCGGCCGGAGGGCCGGGCCATCCTGGACCGGTGGGGGGCGTTGCTACGGAAGAACCGATTCCTCCGCCTGGAGGTCCATGGCCACACCGATGCCATCGGTCCGGAGGGCTACAATGCCGGGCTGTCCCAACGGCGCGCCGAGGCCGCCTTCGACTATCTGATGGACCAGGGGGTGCAGCCGGACCGGATGCGGATGGCCGCCCACGGCAGCCTGCAGCCTGCGGCCTCGAATTCGAGCGGGGCTGGCCGGGCGCGCAACCGACGCGTAGAGTTCCGCTTGGTGGAGCAGGCGTTCATCGAGCTAGAATGAAGGCCCGGCTCGTCTCGGGCCTCAGCCGATCTGGAGCTTGTTTTCCTTGGGGATGGCCAGGAGCAGGCCCAACGCCACGGTGAAGAACACGATGAGCACGAGGATGGAATTTCGCATGCTGCCCGTCAGGCCTTCGATGTAGCCCCAGCTGAACATGCCAATGACCACGCCGAGCTTTTCGAGCACCTCGTAGAAGCTGAAGTAGGACGCGGTGTCATCGGTCTCCGGCAGCATCTTGGTGTAGGTGGAGCGGTTGAGGCTCTGCGTGCCGCCCATCATGAAGCCGATCAGGCCGGCGGCAATGAAGAACATGGTCGACCCGTTGACCAGCGAGTAGGCAAAGGCGCACGTGGCGCCCCACAGGAAGGTGGCCACGATGAGGACGGGCACATTGCCGTAGCGGCCGCTGAGCCGGCTGAACAGGAAGGAGCCGGGAATGGCCACGATTTGCACGACAATGATGGCGACGATGAGTTGGTCCTCCGGCAACTGGATTTCCTTGATGCCGAAGGAAGAGGCCATGAGCATGATGGTCTGGATGGCCATGCTCATCACGAAGAAACTCAGGAGGTAGCGGATGACCCGGGTCTTGCCCTTGAGATCGAGGGCGACGCCCTTCAACTCGCGGAAGCCCTGCCACAGGAGGTTGCCGTCCGGCCGGTCCTTGACCTGCACGGGCATGCGCCGGAAGGTCACCTGGGCCCATCCGGCCCACCAGAGGCCGACGAAGATGAAGGCCCACCGCGTCAGATGGGCGCCGACGCCCATGATGAGCGCCAGGCAGAGCACCAGAATGATGATGGAGCCGAAGAACCCCCAGGAGTAGCCCTTGGCCGACAGCAGGTCATGGTCTTGGGCCGGGGCGATTTCCGGGAGGAAGGCGTTGTAGAAGCCGAGGCTGCCCCACGCGCCGACGTTGGCCAGGAACAAGGCGGTCATGCTCCATTCGAGGTGCTGCGGATCGAACCAGAACAGGCCAATGCACCCCGAAGCGCCCATGTAGCAGAACGCCTTCAGGAAGGTCAGCTTGCGACCCAAGTAATCCGCCATGCCGGCCAGCAGGGGCGAGGCGAGGATGACGATGAGGAAGGAGGCGCCCAACACGTAGCTGTAGAGCTGGGTGTTGATGAATTCCCACCCGAGGAAGGTCACGGTGTCGCTCACGGACCCGTCGGCTCCCTCCGTGGTCGTGACGGCGTTGTAGAAAAGGGGGAAGATGGCCGTGGTGATGACGAGGAAGTAGGCGCCGTTGGCCCAGTCGTACATCATCCATCCCATGCGGACGGCCTTGTCCGTGTACTCCTTGCGAGTGCGCTTGAATCCCATGTCCGCTCAAGATAGGGGGAGCAGGGTGCGCTTCCGGTGGACAGGTCAGGAGAAGAGCCCCTGCTTTTCCACGGCGTCGGCGATGTGGTCCCCGATGGCGAGGGAGGCCGTGGCGGCCGGAGAGGGGGCGTTCAGCACGTGGACACTGCGGCCTTGGGCGATGATGCGGAAATCGTCCTTGGTGTCGCCGTCGGGGCGCAGGAGCAGGGCGCGTACGCCACTCCGCCCCGGGCGCAGGTCGTCCATTTCGAGGGAGGGGACGAGGCGCTGGAGCGTCTTGAGGAAGAGCCGCTTGGAGAAGGCGCGGCGGTATTCGTTGATCCCGAAGGACATGTTCTTGAAGAACAGCTTCCACGTGCCCCCATAGCCGAGGGCCTCAGCCGTATCCCGCAGGCTGAAGTCGGTCTTGCCGTATCCCTCGCGCTTGAAGGTGAACACGGCGTTCGGTCCGCATTCAATATCCCCGTTGGTCATGCGCGTGAAGTGCACGCCGAGAAAGGGGAATTGCGGGTTGGGGACCGGATAAATCAGGTTGCGAACCTTGTGCTTGGCGTGGTCCTCGAGTTCGTAGTAGTCGCCCCGGAAGCCCACGACCCGTTCGGGCAGGTCTACGCCATCCTTGCGGGCGAGGCGGTCGGCCTGGAGGCCGGCGCAGACCACAAGGCCCCGCGCTGTGAAGTCCCCCTGACGGGTGTGCACGGTGACGCCTCCGTCCTTCTGGGTGAACCCGATCGCCTCCACGCCGGTGAAGACGCCGCTCTCCGGCTGCAGGCCCATGGCCACTTCGGCCATGGTCTTGGTGGCGCCCCGGAAGTCGATGATGCCTGTGCAAGGCACCCAGAGGCCGGCCACCGCGCGACAGTGAGGTTCGATGTCCTTGACCGCGTCCCCGGTGATGCGCTCGAGGCCTTCGATCTCGTTCTGGATGCCGAGGCCGTGGATCTTCTCCAGCATCGGGAGCTCGTCCTCGGTGGCGGCGGCGACGACCTTGCCGCAGACGTCGTGGTCAACGCCATATTCCTTGGCAAAGGCGACGAGCTCATGGCGCCCCTTGACGCAGTTGATGGCCTTCAGGCTGCCCGGGGGGTAGTAGAGCCCGCTGTGAATGACCCCGCTGTTGTGGCCGGTCTGGTGGTCGCTCAGGATGGCCTCCTTTTCGAGCAGGGCGATGCGGGCCTGCGGGTGCCGGCGCTGCAGCTTGAGGAAGGCGGCGGCACCGACGATGCCGCCCCCCACCACGATGAGGTCGAATTGGCGTTGTGAATCCATGCAGGTCCGCTGTGCGGTCGGCGAAGATAACCGCTTGTCCGCGGCCGGGTTCTGTCCCCGGTGTAAAGGGGCTGCCCCGGTGTCTAGGAAATCAGCGGAGGATGTGGATGTGCCCGGTCCGCTCCTCGATGATGGGGATGCCGAGCTTGCCGTATTTCCAGAAAAGCCGGTAGCCATAGACCCCATCCGGGATGTAGTGCAGGCCCTCCATCGCCTTGCCTTCGACGCCTTGCCCAACCCAAGGGGCCTCGGGATCCTCTGTGGACCAGATGAGTTCGCCCCAACGGTCGAAGACCTGGAACCGGAATTCGTCGAGTTCAGGGCAGTTGGTCTCCACGCGGAAGCCGTCGTTGATGCCGTCGTTGTCCGGTGTGAAGGCGGTCGGCACCCACATGTCGCAGCCGCAGTATTCCTGGGCCACCTCGACCACGTCCACGGCGATGCCGCAGGCGTTCTCCGCGGTCAAGAGATAGGTGCCGGCGGGAACGGTGGGGTTGAGGCCCTCGATGCCGGGTTCGGACCAGGAGAGGGTGTAGGGGATCTCCTCGAGGTTGGTGCCTTCCACGGCGCGCAGTTCGCCAAGGACTTCGGTTTCCTCACCCCAGCAGACGACGCGTTGTAGGGGGGCGGCGGCCACGTCGAGGTTGGGCCAGACGTCGACCACGACCGAGGTGGTGTCTTCGCACCCGGTCATGCTGTCGAAGATGCGGATGGTGTAATCGCCTTCGGTGTCCCACGCGGGGCCGCCGGCAATCACGTCATCATTGATAGTCCAGACCCACCAACCCACGGGGGTTTCGGCCTGGGTGGGCCAGGACCAGACCTCCGGCTGGTCGAGCACGCAATGGATGACGGTGTCGGGGAGGGGGCCGATGACCGGCACCGGCCACCATTCGATGGTGGTCTGGTCGGTTTCCGTGCAGCCGCCGAGGCTCACGGTGACCTCGTACGGGCCCGGTCCGTCCGCAGCGGTCAGTTCGAGCAGGTTGCCGGTGGCGCCGGTGGACCAGGTGGCGGTCTCGTGGTTGCCGGTGACGGTCAGGGCGGCGGGGGCGTTGTTGCACTCGCCCAGCGGCCCGCTGAGGGCCCACTCGATGGGCGGCAGTTGGTTCAAGGCAATGGAGGCCGACGAGGTGCACCCGTTGTCGCCAAGCAGGTGGGCCGTGTACAGACCGGGTCCGGCCTGGTTCGGGGCGGGGGTGCCGGCCGGGAGCGTCCATTCGGTCACGGTGGAACCGGTGTTGGGGACGGCGGTCACCAATCCGGTCGCGCCCCAGCAGAGTTGGTCGGGGATGGTCGAGAGGGACGCGGTGGGGAGGGGCAGGACGGAGATGTCGAGGGTGACCGTGTTGCCCGGGCACCCGCCTGCGACTGCCGTGGCCTGCGCCAACACGACCGAGGTCACATCGAGAGCCGTCCCCGGAACGCCGCCGCCGTTGACCGTCCATTGGATCGAGGCGGCGATGTCGGTGGAGGCCTCCACCGTGACCACCTCGCCATCGCAGACGTCGATGGAGAGTCCGGGACTGACTGACACGGTGGGGGAAGCCTGTTCGATGACGGTCACGTCGACGCTCTCGCTGCAGGTGCCGAGCACGCCGGTCACTGTGTGGCTGCCGGCCCCGCTGACCGCCAGCGTGGCCTGGCCTGTCCCGTCCCAATCGAGGGCGGTGCCGGCGTCAGCCTCCGCGTTGAGGACGGTTGGCGCCCCATCACACAGGGTCACCGACGGGATGGTCGACAGATTGGGCGAGGGCAATTCCTCGATGGAGATGGTCTCTGTTTGGGGACACCCGGTGGCATTGGCCTGGACCAGATGGTCCCCGACGCCGGCGGTCAGGGTGGCGGTGCCCGAGGAGGCCCATGCGACGCTTCCGGAAGGGACGGAGGCGGTCACGGTTATGGTCTCGCCTGGGCACACTGTGTAGGGGCCCGGCGGGTCGAAGGTGATGTCCTCGATGCCGATGTCGGAGCTGAAGTCCGTGGCGATGACGCAGAACTCCTGGACGTTGTTGGCGCCGCCGGTGCTGCCCGTGAACCCCCAGTAAACGTTGGGGTTTCCGGAGAAGAGGTCGCCGACGAGGTCGACGGAGGCGTTGATGCGTTCTTGACCGTCGAAATCCATGGACAGGATTTGGGCCAAGGGGTCCCATTCAATGTGGACATCGTGGTCCTGTCCGTCTTCGATGTTGGCGGCGGTGGCACTGGCTTGAATCGTGTTGGGGGGGCAACCGGTGATGCAGTTGGGGCCGGTGTGGTC
The DNA here is from genome assembly GCA_002862785.1 of Flavobacteriales bacterium. Classification (GTDB taxonomy): domain Bacteria; phylum Bacteroidota; class Bacteroidia; order Flavobacteriales_D; family Sanyastnellaceae; genus UBA8752. The sequence goes on along the minus strand of PKDZ01000072.1, from coordinate 45,987 downwards.
GCCGGAGCCATCCCGTTGCAAGGCCAGATGGTCATAGCCTGGGTCACCAGCCCATCCGTTCTGGTAGGTGTCGAACTCGATGATGAGGGCCGGATTGAAGTAGGGCGGATCGGTATCGTATCCGATGCTGCCTCCGCCGGTCGGGTTGTCCGCTTGGGAGCCAATCTGCTGGAGGACCCAGGCGATGCCGTCCGCTCCGCCGTTGTTGCTGCCTAGATAGACCGTGAAGTCCATCGTGAAGGGCTCGGAAATGTCGATGGTGCAGTCTGACCAAGCCGCGCCCTGTTGCGTGCCGATGGCCTCGGTCAACCGGTAACAGTCGCTCCCGAGCGCGATGGCGTCCCCGACCACGTTGAGTTGGGCGAGGCTGCTCAAGGACAGGAGCAACAGGGGGAGGGTCAGGAGGCGGTACACGGCTTTGCAAAATAGAAAAGCCCGCGGAGGCGGGCTTTTCTCAGTGGGTGGAACGGGGTTCCAATCAGTTCTTGGCGGGGCTCACCTTGACTTTCTTGTCCGCCTTCTCTTCAGGGCGGTTCATGGCCATCTGCTGCTTGCCCTGCTCCTTGTTAGAAGCCTTCTTGGCCTTCTTCTTGCCCTTTTTGGACTTGGAGTCACAGCAGCTGGCGGCCTTGGCGCCTTGGCAGCAGGAGGACTTGCTCTTGGTGCACTCGGTCTTGGCCTTGTCGCCGGAAGCGCCGGTGCAGCTCTGAGCGGATGCGGCAGCGCCGAAGAGAAAGAGGGCGCCGAGGAGGAGAATGTGCTTCATGTCGTCATTTGTTGCAATAAAGGTACGAACTCTTGGTTCAACGTGTGACAGCGCCCGTTATTTTGTAGACGAATCCTGTCCATGCCCATGTCCCCACAGTCCGGCAAGCGGATCACGCGCACAGAGCGCGCCGTGTGGCAGGCGGCCATCGCCGCCCTGCTGGTGCATGTCGTGGCGCTGGGCATCCTCGAGCGCTGGGGGCGGCTTACGGCTCCGGAGGCCCAGCCGTATGCCCAGGTCGACTTCGTGGACTTCGAGGAGGTGGAAACCCGCACGATGGAGGAGGCCATCCGTGATCGGCTGGAGGCCCGGATGAACGAGCGAATCACCAATGTCTCGGCCGATGTCCGCGCCCGGACTGGAGAGGAGGTCCGCAGTTCAAGGGCGGAGCGGGAGGCCCTGTCCGAGGAGGTGGAAGCCGAGTTGCGCGCCTTTGAGCAGGCCGCGTTCGATGCCCTGTCCGAGGGCCGAACCGACCCCGCGCAGGGTGTGTCCCGCCCGGATCGGGACGAAAGGCCCATCGAGCACTACGATGGTTGGGATGAGCGGGTGGCCGGTCAGGTCACGGCCGAATACGACCTCGAAGGCCGAAAGGCGCTCAACCTCAACATTCCCGGCTATCGTTGTCGAGGAGGGGGTGTGGTCCGCCTGGCCATCGTGGTGTCGCCCGGTGGCGATGTCCTGGAAGCCTCGGTGCTCTCCACGACTTCTGATGGGGGCGAGGCAATGGCCGTGTGCCTCGAGACCGAATCCCTGCGCAGTGCGCGGCAGTGCCGGTTCCAGTCCAAGTCGGAGGCGCCCCGACGTCAATCGGGCACGCTGACCTACCGGTTCATTGCCCAGTGAGTCCGGCGTACTCGGACAGGTAGGCAAAGGCCCGAGTGAGCTTCCCGGCGAGGTTGGTTTCTGAGGCTCCCTCTAGGATGCCTTGGGCGTCGCCCTCCACCACGAGCGGAATGATGTGCTTCACGAGCGTCGCGCCGAAGTCGGCGCTGGCGTCGCGGGGCAGTTCGCAGGGCAGGTTGTCCACGGCCATGACGCCAACCGAACCCGGTGTGCGGAACGGAACGCGGCATTCCTTGACCGGATCATACCCATACATCGGGTCAGCAATGGTGCTCGGCTCGACCGTCGAGGCCACAGGACCGTCGATGTCGCAGCTGATGTCGGCGACGACCGAGATGCGCCAATCTTCATCGCGGACGTCTTCCCGGGTGAAGAGGAAGGGTGAGCCTTCGGCCCAGAAATGGCCGGCTACGAAAAGGTCCGTCGACCGGGCGAACGCCATGAAGGTGCTCTCGTAGTCAATCGGGTCTTCGCAGAATTCGGCGAAGTCGAAGCCGCCATCGCCCTTGCGTCGGTTGTAGTCCTTCAGGTCGAGGTGGGTGAAGACCGGCTCGCCGAAGTCTTCGCGGAGGTAGTCCACGGGGTGCACCTCGCGGATGCGCATGGCTTCCAGGATTTCCCGGGCGCCGTTGCCGACCCGGCCATGGCCGGTCAGGGCAATCTTGGTGGTCGGGGCGAGGCAGACTTTGGAGAGGTGGCCTTCCATCTCCTTACGGTCCACACAGTCGATGGCGCGAGGCAGATCGTAGGTGCCGTGGTGGGCGCCGTAGGTGCGGAACGCGTTGTACGTCCCCACGATGCCGGCATAGCGACCGAAGCCAATGATGCGCTGTCCACCGGGGCGCTTGAGCAGTTCGTAATCGATGAGCCGGACTTTCTTGTCGATGCAGGCCCGCAGCAGCTTGGCGTTGTAGGGCTGGAGTTTGAAGGTGTGCGAGAAGAAGAAATAGGTCTTCTCGGGGATCAACTGGTCCACCGGCACTTCCTTCACTCCGAACAGAACGTCGCAATCGCTCAGGTCTTCCTGGAGCTGGACGCCGGCCTCGGTGTATTCGGCGTCGGTGATGCGGCGCACGTCACTCGGCTGGACGGCCAGCTCGATGTACGGAAAGCGCACCAGCACCTCGGCGCATTGTTCGGGCGTCAGCGGGACCCGCTGGTCCGGCGGCACCTTTCCCTCCCGGATGATTCCAATCTTCATCGTCTCAGTTCAACGCAGGGAAAATTAGACCGGGATGCACATCCGTCCCGATGGATTTTGCTGGCGTCGGTGCGGGTTCTCAAGAATGGCGATTGGTGAAAACCCAGAGCGCGTCACGTTGTTGACCTTTGTACCATGCGGCGCCTCCTGTTCTTCTCCGTCATCGTGCTGACCGTCAGCGGGTGCAAGCGGTATGAGTCCGTGGTGGAAACGGGGCTGCACGTGGAGCGCATTGCGGACCGGCTCGAGCCGATTCCGGCGCCGCCGGACTACGCAGACGAGGCCCATTGGGCGGCGTTGCCATGGACAGAGGACCCCGCCGACCTCCTTCCGAAGGGGCGCACCGTGTCGGAGGGCCCGGGCACGGCCGACGTCTTCTACTTGCATCCGACGATTTTCGAGGAGGGCGCCCATTGGAATGCCCCCCTTGACAGTGCCGCCCTCAATGCGGCCGTCGACGAATGGCCTGTCCGCCACCAAGCGGCCATCTTCAACGGGGCCGGCCGGGTCTTCGCCCCGCGCTACCGCCAGGCCCACATCCGCGTCTTCTCGGTCGGTGACAGCCTCAGCCTCGGCGCGCTCCAGATTGCCTACAGCGACATCCGCGCGGCCTTCCAGCATTTCCTCGACCACTGGGACGCGGGCCGGCCCCTGGTCATTGCGGCCCACAGCCAGGGCAGTTGGCACGCCCGTTGGTTGCTGCAGGAGTTCTTCGACGGCACCGAACTGCAGGACCGGCTCGTTGCTGCCTACATCCCGGGAATGGACATCTATCCCACAGATTTTGAGGCCATCCCGCCTTGTGCCGCCGCCACCGATCGGCGCTGCTATTGCACCTGGATGAGCTACGGTACGGGATTTATTCCGCGGTGGATTGCCGCGAAGCCCGCCACCCCGAGCGTCATCCATCCTGTCACCTGGACCACGGAGGTGGATCGGACCAACCCGCGCAGCGAACACGGCGGAGCGGTGCGCGAGTCCTTCCGCAACAAGAACCCTGGCAGCATCACGGCCCGCGTTACGGCGGACGGGGTGCTCTGGGTCGACCAGCCGCACATGTTTCTGGTGGGTAAATGGCTGCACCGCGACAACTGGCACGTGGGCGATTTCAACCTCTTCTGGTCCGATATCCGGGACAATGTGCACGACCGGGTGACCGCCGCCGGCGAGGAGCGCTGAGTTGGTGTACATTTGACACATGCATCTCCCACGTTATGATGCCCTTCTTGCAGGGGCTTTTTTTGTGCTCAGCTTTTCGGTCGCTTCCGCTCAGGTGAGCCTGCCGATTGACTTTGAGTCCGGCACCACCACCGCCGACTTCACCGATTTTGACGGCGGCATGGCCGAGGTCATCGCCAACCCCGGCCCCGATGCGGGCAATAGCAGCGCTACCGTCGGTCGGATTGTCCGCGATGGGGGAGCGGCCTGGGCCGGCTCCCTGCTCACGTTGGATGCTCCGCTTGATTTCTCCGAAGCCAGTTCCATCCGCATGAAGGTGTGGTCTCCGCGTGCAGGTGTTCGCATCAAGCTCAAGCTCGAGGGGCCGCCGGAGTTGTCCTATGAGGTCGACCAGTGGAACACCACGCAGGGCGGCTGGGAAGAGATGCATTGGAACTTCACCAACGCGCTGTCCATGACGTTCGACAAGTTGGTCTTCATGTTTGACTTCGAGACCACCGGCGATGGCAGCGACGAGTCGACCTTCTATTTCGACGACATCGAGCAGGTGGACGCCAGCGGAGGCCTCGCTCAGATCGATTTGCCGTGCACGTTCGAGGACGAGACCGTGGACCAGACCACCTACGATTTTTGGGGCGCCGCCTCGCAGGTCGTGGTGGATCCGACCAACCCCAACAACCAAGTGGTGGAGGTCGTCAAGATGCCCACCGCTGTGGGCTGGGCCGGCACGATGATCGGCACGGTCGAGGGCTTCGCCAACCCGGTGCCGTTCACCGACGAGGAGCAGACGGTCAGCGTCCGGGTCTGGACGCCGGAGGCCGGCACGCCCATCTTGCTCAAGGCGGAGATGATCGGTGGCAATCCGTTTTACACCGAGACCATCCAGTACACCAGCCAGGCCGGCTGGGAGACGCTGGAATTCAACTTCGGCAACGAGCTGCCCGGTACCCCGGAGCTCGAGACCGGTTTCCCGCACCACTTGCTCGTCATCTTCTTTGGCTTCGGCGATGAGGGCGTCGAGGGCGGCACCACGTACTATTTCGACAACGTCTACTTCGGCGAAGGCCCGGTGGTCGGCATCGGCCCGACGCCCGCCGAGGACGTTGCGCTGTTCCCCAATCCGCTGCGCCAAGGCCAGCCCCTGAGCGGCAGCGGCTTCGGCCAGCAGACTGAAGCGCTCATCCTCGACGCCATGGGCCGCACGGCGTGGCAGGGCATGCTCCACCGCAACGGCACCGACCTCGGCCTCGAGAGCGGCGCTTACACGGTGGTCTTCCAAGGACTGCAAGGCCTCGAGCGCCAACGTTTGCTCATTCAGTAACCACGGCGCAACCCAAGTCGTATCTTCGACGGCCGTCCCGCCCTGTGCGGAGCGGTCAGCACCCTTGCGTGCCGCGTTCTCTGACATCCCGACCCAAGAAGTGGAAATAGCAACAATAAATGGGGCCGATTTTGGATTTGACAGCAAGTCTGAACGTCGCGGTCAGCATGCCGAGTGCGTAGGGTGGCTACTCGTTAATCAAGAAACCCAAGCCATAACTGGCAACACTTCCTACGCGCTCGCGGCCTAATCCTCTCGGAGGATTCGCCTAATTCTAGCCACTAGGTGGCAGAACGAGCTGTCCCGTCTCGTCGTTCGGATCCTATCCGCGAGGCAATGGGGCATCAGGAGAATGGATCTAGCGAAAGGGGCGTCTTGACCCTGTAGCGAAATTTTACAAGGCTAAGTCAAGGGTGGGCCGTCCACGGTCAGCCCCTGGTCGAAAATCAATCGTGGACTGAGCATGGAGAACGCTGCAGGCGTTGCTTGTTTGGACGGGGGTTCGACTCCCCCCGGCTCCACTAATAACTATTTGATGTTCAGGTATTTGCATCCTGACTGTTCTTGCCTTTAACTTCGTTGGTTTCAAGAAAAAAGCGGCGTCTTAGGTGGGTCGAATCGGCGTGCTGAAGTGCTTCGACCGCAATGTTGCTTCCGTTTGAAATATCTCCCTCACATGAAAATTGAGTTTAACGAGACCTGTCGAACCCCGCATAGCCAAGATGACAGTATTGAAAGCATAGATGGTCTGCGCAATCATTTTCATGTAACACATCTTCAAGGCCAGCCAAAAATTAATCTTTCTCGGGGGATCAATGTCATTAGATCAAAAGGCAAGGGGCCTGGTTCTGGTCGCGTTGCGGCAATTATTCTTAGGACTAGTTCTCATAAGGTCGGTTCGGCCACGACGCCGTGGCAAGATGTCTATGATCTCGACAGAGGCCACCTAAGGTACTTTGGGGATAACAAGTCACGCTCAAAGAGGGCTCACGAGGCTTCAGGAAACAAGGCGCTTCTTGAGGCATATGAGACACATGTACGCGAATCGAATAGGGATAATGCCGTACCGTTGGTTTTCTATCGTTCTGAGGAGTCGGGAAAAGTCATTTTCAGTGGTTTTGGGATCATTGAAAGGGTAGAGTTGGTGACTCAGGTCAACACTGCTGGACTTTCTTTTTCAAATTACGCTTTTGACTGTGTGGTGTTCAATTTGCAGGATGAAAACGAGCAGTTCAATTGGAGTTGGATCAACGATCGACGAAATCCAAAGCTAGATCTTCAGTCGACGATTGAACACGCTCCGTCATCCTGGACAAGCTGGGTTAGAGCAAAGAAGTCGATTGAGTCAATTCGGCGTAATGTGGCCAGAATTCAGGCATTGCCAGGCCATGTCCAAAGGCCAGAACCAGGAAGTAAGCTCGAGAAAACCCTGAAGGACATTTATGGCTTCTACCAAAATCGTAAGGATCGTTTTGAATTGCTTGCACTAAAAGTTGTCGAGCACCTCGTAACTAAATCAAATGGGCATTTCATTCCGGGCTGGATAACGTCAAAAGGGTCAGACGGCGGTGCTGATTTTTATGGAAGAATTGATGTGGGACGTGATTTTAGCTTGACCAAAATCATAGTCTTAGGTCAAGCAAAATGTGAGAAGCTCGATACTCCCACAGGGGGTAATCACATTGCCAGAACTGTCGCCCGTTTGCAAAGAGGTTGGATAGGTGCCTATGTCACTACTAGCTATTTTTCATTGCAAGTGCAGCGCGAGATCATTGAAGATTCCTACCCGATCATGATGGTGAATGGTTTGGAGGTCGCAACTGTAGTAGAGCAGATGAAATTTGATAGGGGGATAACGAGTGTTACCGAATTGCTTGAAGAAATTGATGAAGAACATGATTCAATGGTCGCTAACCGTCGTCCAGAGGAGATTCTCACCATTTAAGACAATGAAGTCTATAAGCCCTGAAGAACTGCTTTTCCATTTTAAGCATTTCCCCTTGATCAAATACTACACTCTCAAAGAAGCCGCAGAAATCCTCCGCATGAATCCGGAGGTGGTGCGTAAAGAAATCAGCTCACATCAGCTTGGGGCTTTCCGAAAAGGTGGCGGCCGCGGCCCCTATCTCATCACGCAAAAGCAGATTGAAGCATACTTGGTTCCTGCTGGCGCCGAGTGGGTCAAGCATAGGAAAAAGGGTGGCCATCATAGGGACCATTAAGGCATCTGCCTCTGAAATGATAGTGATTGCTGATGGTTTCAACGGGGTGCTGATTCCCGCCGGCTCCACTTGGACGGGGGTTCGACTTCCCGACTCCACCTGAAACGATTACAGGGAACAGCCCGTGAGCCCGGTGTTCACGGGCTTTTTGCGCCTAACTCTGCAGGATAAACAGGCCGTTTCAGGCATTCTTGCATGTCCCAAAAGAATGGAAGGGAGGCTCAAATAAAAATGAGTATGACGATAACAGCGATCTGTTCAGGCCCTAATAAAGATGTCTGTCTTGCTGGGGGGCTAAATGTGAATTGGACTTAATTGTTGATTGTTAATCCTGCTTTATTTTTCAAGTGTGAATTCCAAGCTGGAATATATGCCCGAGCTCGATGGCCTGCGGGCGTTAGCCGTAAGCTCTGTACTTTTTGCACACTTCTTTCCATTGAAGTATCAACTGTCTTTGCCGTTTGGCAGCGCAGGTGTTCAACTCTTCTTTGTGCTCAGTGGATTTTTGATCACGTCAATTTTGTTGCGCTCAAAGGATGTGAAGCTGAGCAAAAGTCTCAAGGATTTTTATGCCCGACGGTTTCTCCGAATTTTCCCACTGTACTACCTCGTACTCGGACTGTGTGCCTTTGCTGGTTGGATGAATTGGCATGAGGGCTTGGCGTGGCATGTGTTTTACCTGAGCAACGTTTACATCAGTATGCTTGGCCATTGGCCTGAATTAGGAGGGCACTTGTGGTCGTTGAGTGTGGAGGAACAGTTCTATTTGATTTGGCCGCTGCTCGTGTTGCTGACGGCCAAATCTTCATTTGTCCGGATCACCGTCTTTTCCATAGCCTTAAGTGTGATCCTGAGGCTGGTAGAACCATGGTTTTTTGTGGAATCTAAGGTCAACCTTTTGTTGTTCTACAATCTACATGCCTTGGGCCTTGGCAGTTTGATAGCATTTTTTGGTGCCAAGTCGGTGAATGCCCTTCGTCATCGCAACCGGTGGATGATGTTGGCAGCATTGATGATGGTTGTAGGTTGGGTTGGCAAGTTCTATGGCGTGGAAAAAATTGTCCCCCTGCTGAACGTCGGGATGGTCGGGTTATTTGGTTTTGTGGTTGCAAGATGTGCGTCAGGTGTCTCCTCCGCTTGGACAGGAACATTTTTGCGTCACCATCTCATTCGACGCATTGGCATGATCAGCTACGGCCTCTACGTATGGCATAAGTTCGTTCCTCTCATGGTGGAGGGTGTTCTGGATTTTTGTCATGCTCCGGAGGTTGGGTACGACTTGTTGGTCCTTGGGCATACCAGAGGTGTGTTTTTTGGTTTGACCAGCCTTGCCACGAGCGTTGCGTTGAGCATCGCAGTGTCTGAGTTGAGCTGGCGCTTGTTCGAATCGCCCATCAATCGGCTAAAGCGACATTTTGTGTGACTATTATTAGGTTGATGGTGTTCGGCTTCTGTTTGAGGGGTTTCGCACTGTAAGAATGCCAAGCTTAACCATTCCAGGGGTAAACTCGCAGCACAAGGAATTCAGATCCTTTTAAGTTTGCATCAAATAGGTGACACAATAGGTGATATGAAAGAATCAAGCGCTGAATGGCCAGGAATCATTGGGGGTCAGAGGGGGTGTCTACACTCCCCCCGGCTCCACGAAGAGGTGTAAAGCACTCTTTTTCTAATGGTGAAGGCAAGCGTGTGAAAAAGAAAAACACCAATGTTTACTGGGGTTTCGGGTGTTGTGCCGCGGATGAAAGGGGGCTCCTTCGGGGGCTCCACATTTACCCTCAAGGGGCTCCAAAATTCTGAGAATCTGGACGGGCAATCATGATTGATGCCGGTAGCCGGTTTCACGAATCCAAATGATTGAACAGCGCTTGCACCAGCACGTCCACAGTTTGATTTTTAGCCAGCACCGCCCAATGCAGAGCACCGCTTTCACAATCCACGAAGCGCATGGAGGTTAATGTAGACCGCTGATCGCAGAACCGGCTCACCATGACCACCCCTCTCGCTCCAGAGAATTTGCCTGCATCCACGATGCTCGACTCATCGTGTATCCAAGTCATGTTTCGATGCTGCTCTGCACTGACCACATCCAATGCTTGTCGCTCCAGCACCCGATATTTTTCCATCAGCCGGATGCCAATTGAAGCCTCGAGCACTGAGGCGTTGGTCGAACCATGGCAAGGCGCATTCTCGAGGACCACAACGAAAATATTTGAGCCAACAGCCTCACTCGTCTGGACCTCCACATGCAGCGGAGAATGCTCTTTCGTGATCGGCTGCAAACGGCCCAGATATCGCTTAGGATACATTTCCAGCCATGCCAATGGAAAAAGCATCCAACACCCCATCAATGCCCAGAGGTTGATTCTCCCCCTTTTTTCTACTCCAGTTGTGAGGACTTCGTAACCCTCTTTTTCAATCTGCAAATCCAGCAGGCTTCCACCGACTTCCGAATCCCGATGGCGCACAGGAGTTTGGCCGATATACTCCCCGTTGGCATAAACATCTGCCTTGCTTGGGACTGAAGAGATGAGAATGCTGCTCGAACAAGAAGACAGAAGAATCAATGCGGCTAACAACCAGGCGAAAACGTGTTTTGGGGCGGTGTAAATGGGCATGCCCCCCCCAAATATCAAGAATTATGCCACTTAATAAACCCTCCGGTCAATCGGCCAAGCTGCATGTCGTCAGGGTGACAACAGGACCCACCATGCAGCTGCAGACATCAAAGTCCCAAAGTGAAGAACGCAGTGGATTGCAGGCACCAGTAATGGGACCAGCCGAGACTTCCTTCTGCGCCGAGCTGCTTTCAGCTCACAATGAGAGCCCCTGTTTCGACCTAGATGAGACTGGAGGATTGGCACATGAGTGTAGTTCACTACTTCCCGAGATGATGAGCTGGATTTATGATTTTCGGCCCGTTCTTGCGGCAAAAAGACATGAAGGATTTACTCGTCGTCGGAATGCTGAAAGCTGGCCAATTCCCAAAATTCATGGAATTCATGCAATCCGATGCGGGGATTGCTGAAAGGAAGAAGGTTGCTGACCTCAGCAAGACCATCGGCACTGTGGCCCCGGATCAAAGCAAAGTCATGTTCAAAATTGCAGTCCACGACATGGACGCGTTACATGCCTTTTTGGACGGGTCGAATCCAGTGTCGAAGCCCGTTTTTGATGAAGTGATGGAATCGTACGAGATCTATGAGCTCAAACAGATTTGAGCCCCCAAGGGCTCGAGTTGTGGCTCAATGATCCGCGAAGCGGTTTGGTGTCTCTCATGAGCGCTGGTTTTGGTGTTGACAACATCAAAGGCAGTTCATGTCAGCATAATGCTCCATATCATTATTTACGGTGCATACAAATCAAATCAAATGAACAAAGCACCTTACACACTGGTCCTTTGGGCAGCAGCAATGCTCTTCGGATGCGCACCAGCCGATCAGAACGGAGCCGTGGAACAGCCTACAGTGAGCATGGACGACGAGTTCTCAGCCAAGATTGAGCTTCTCTTTGACAAATACGTTCAAAACGAATGGGACGTCATGGACTTGTATGCCGAAGATGTGGTGTGCAAAATCAACAACCTGGAATTCTCTGGAAGGGAGAACCTCATGGGCGGATTCAAAATGCACCATGACGCACTCTACAGCAACATTGACATCAAAGACATGCGCATCCAATCCGAATACTGGAGCGATGGAGAGGTCTGGTCGCGCTCTTGGTTCACTTGGACAGGAGATGGTCAAACCACAGGAGACAGCTACTCCAACCGCGGTCACTTTGGCTACAAGTGGGAGGATGGTCGCATTGTCGAATTGCACGGGTATTGGAGCGAGGATGCTCAGAATGCAGAAGCCGCCGCTTACGCTGCAGCCAAAGCGAGCGAATGATCGTATTCTGAGTCCGCTCCAGGACAGATCATTCCAGACGGAAAGGGCCCTGCGTCATGCAGGGCTCTTTTTGTTTGTGGACAATCTCGAAAAGGTCTTCATCACAACATCGGGGTTGGGGGGCTTTGTCCTGCTGGGTCAATTCACGGGGCGTTAACTTGAGCCAAACTCTTATTCGGTATAAATCGGGTGAAGGAAATCGTCGGTGAGGAGCGGCTGATGTCCGCCGCTCTCTCGTTCTGCACGTCGTTTGACGCTGTGAGCACGGTGATTCCGGGCGCGGTCTCGGAAGCCCAATTGCTGGTCAACATTGAGGCGATGCAACACCGCTTGGACGATGCCACCCGGGCGGTGTTGGACGCCTTCTTCGAAGAGGAAGTACGGGCGTTGCAGCTGCCTCGGTGACCCCCGGGCCACATCGTTTTATCCCCGACGCCAGCACGTTCTCGTTCGGGGGTAAACTTGCGGCACCAAATCTGATACCATGTTTCGATTCGCCTTGCCCCTTGTTCTTGGCCTTGTTTCCTGCGGCACGCCGCCTGCGACGGACGTTTCTTCTGTGGCTGCTGACTCTGCAGTGGCTCCCGCTTCAGCGGAAGCCCTGACGTCGGCGCAGGTGTATGCCACGGCTGAGAACACGGAGATGCGGCTGGCGGATGGAGGACGACTGGATTTCGAAGCGGCGAATCAGCCCCTCGAAACGGAGGTGGCCATTTTCGTCAACCCCAACAAGAAGTTCCAGACGTTCCTCGGCATTGGTGGGGCGATCACCGACGCCTCAGCGGAGGTGTTCTCGCAGATGAGCCCGGCGAAGCAGGAGGCGTTGCTGAAGGCCTACTACGGGGAGGAGGGCATCGGATACACCATCATCCGCACCAGCATCCATTCCTGTGACTTTGGTCTCGGAAGCCACACCTACATCGAGGAGGGAGATGCGGAGCTGGAAACGTTCTCCATCGCGCCGGACACCGTGAAGCGCATCCCCATGATCCAGCGGGCGGCGGAAATGGTGGGTGAGGACCTGGTATTTTATGCCAGCCCGTGGAGCCCGCCGGCGTTCATGAAAACCAACAACAACATGCTGTACGGTGGCTCGCTGCTGCCGGAGTTCTACGGGGCGTGGGCGCAGTATTTCGTGAAGTTCATCGAGGCCTACGAAGCGCAAGGGTTGCCCGTGTGGGGGGTGACCATCCAGAATGAGCCCATGGCGGTGCAGCGCTGGGAGTCGTGCATCTACACGGCGGAGCAGGAGCGGGACTTCCTGAAGTACCACCTCGGTCCGGCCATGGACGCCGCCGGGTACGGCGACAAGAACATTGTGGTGTGGGACCACAACCGCGACCTGATCACGCACCGCGCCAACACCATTTTCGAGGATTCCGTGGCCGCGTCCTACGCGTGGGGCACCGGGTTCCATTGGTACGAGACCTGGACTGGTGGCTTGCCGAAGTACGACAACCTCAAGCTGATCCAGGAGTCGTTTCCGGACAAGAAGCTGATGTTCACGGAAGGGTGCCAGGAGGGCTTTGACAGCGACCACTACGAGCGCTGGTCCAACGCCGAGCGCTACGGCAACAGCATGATCAACGACTTCAACAGCGGCACCGTGGGCTGGACGGATTGGAACATCCTGCTCAACGAAGGGGGAGGGCCCAATCACGTCCAGAACTTCTGCTTTGCGCCCATCCACGGCGACACGCAGACCGACGAGTTGATCCTGACACCGACCTACTACTACATCGGTCACTTCTCGAAATTCATCGAGCCGGGTGCGCGCCGCGTGAGCACCGCGACCAGCCGCAGCACCCTCGAAAGCACCACGTTTGAGAATCCGTCGGGCGAAAAGGTGACCGTGGTGATGAACCGTACGGACGAGCCGATGGACTATGCACTCATCGTGGGTGACCAGCAAGTCAAGGCGAGCATCCTGCCGCACGCCATGCAGACCCTGGTCTATTGACCACTTAACACAGGGGCAATCCTTGGGGCCGACTTTCGCCCCATGATGACTGCATACCGATGGGGCGCGTTGTTCGCCGGAATGATGGGCCTGCTGACTGTCGCCCAGTCCCAACAGCACATTCACCTCTACGGGGTCATGCCCACAGTGGATGTCGGGATGCCGATCGGCGAAGGCTGGTACGTCGAGAATTACTCGTTTGCCTGCATCCTGCCGATGGAACAGCTGAGGCCGTCGTTTGGCGCGACGAACGTCATGGACGCCTACGGGCCGGGCGAGGTAGAGGATGGTCGAAGCGTCCGCGCGCTGGTGTTTGCCTACACGGAATTCGATGTGACGCGCACACTGAGCCCCGCCTGGTCCTTGACGGGCAGCTACACCCACGAGTGGGTGCCGAGCAATGTGGTCCGGGCCGAGGGCGTGGAGCGCGACACCCGCAATGAGCACCGGGTTTGGCTGCAATCCAAATACCAACACAAAGGGGAGACAGTCTCGTGGTGGTGGCGCATGCGCTGGGACCAACGGTTCATCGAGGACCTCGCACCCCAGCCGGAAGCCACGTGGTTGGTGCGTCCCCGATTGCGCCAGCAGATCGGTGCCTCCGTGGGGCTGGGACAAGGTGCGGTGGTGGCCAGTACAGAAGGCTTCGTGGAAGCGTGGGATGGGGCCAAGGTCGCTTCGGGCGAAGACCGCTTCCGCGAGGCGTGGAGCTCACTCCAATACAGCCGCAAGGTCAACGACCGCTTCCGGTGGGACGCTGGCCCCCTCGTGGTGAGTTGGAAGCAGCTCGGCGCTGAAGGCAGCCTCGGCTGGTCCCACTATTGGTACCTGCAGACCACCGCCTTCTTCACCCTGTCCCAAGGGGAGTAACGCATCCTTGGGGGTGCGAACGGATTGAACACACTGGTGGTCAGCCGTCGACGGGATGTTTTGGCCGCGATGACAGGGCCAGTTGCATTCGGATGTCGGCCCGGTCGTAGACGCAGTCGTCGGGGAGGGGGATGACCTCAAACCCGAATTTGCGGTAGAGGTGGATGGCGCTGGCCAAGGAGGTGTGCGAATACAATTCCAGTGTGTGCACGCCTCGCTTGCGGCAAAGGCCGATGAGGTATTTCATCATCTGGTGGCCGTATCCGTGCGACCGGTGTGACGCCTTCACGGCCATCTTGTTGAGCTCCAGCGTGCCTTCTGCGCGCGGGGTCAGGGCAAACGTGGCGATTGCTTCCCCGTCGAGCAGACCGAAATGGACCTCGCCACCGGGCTCGAGCACCATGGTCTCGGGGTCGGAGAGGACTTGAATGTCGTAGGGTTCGAGTAGAAAATGGGCCTCCAGCCAAGCCTTGTTCAGATCGAAGAAGGCCTTCCGGTAGGCTGGGTCGTACGGAATGAAGGTCAGGTCCATGTCGGGCACAATGTGGGGTGCAATTGAATAACCCGAGCCTCGTGTGGGGCGACCGACCTTTGCGCCATGGATTCACTGTCGCAGATCGTGTTGGGGGCCGCCGTGGGGGAGGTGGTGTTGGGGCACCGCATCGGCAACCGCGCGATGTGGTCAAACCACCCTCGATCAGTGTATTACCCCTGTGTGAAATTCACCGGTTCCACTTGGGGTTTGGACGCCCTTTAGAGGGACACAATGCGCTGCCGCAACAGGACCTCATTCTGGTCGGTGACCGTCATGAACAGCAGTCCGGTGGGCAGGTCCTCGACGGTCAGCTCGTGCGTTTCGGTGATGGCCATTCGGCGCACGCATTGGCCGGACGCATCGCAGAACGTGACGTCAGCACCCAAGGGCAATCCACTCAGGTTCAAGCGGCCCGCACACGGATTGGGGTGTGCCTGAATGGCCAGTTCCGAAGCGTCTCCCACAGCGGCTACGGCATCGATCGTGGCAAACCACGTGACCGTGTCCTGTACCGAGGCATTGGTTGTCAGCAACATGCGCACATGGCCTTCTCCCGCGACGCCATTGGGATAAACATGACAGTTGAGGTATTGCTCGCTGGAGGCTGGGAAGGTGTTGTTGCCCGCCACGACCCCGATGATGTTGCAATTGGGAAAACAGAAGGAATGCTCCCATTCTGTCGGTCCCACGACCTCGATGATGGACCATTCGACTTGGACTTGGTCAATGGCTTGGTAGTAGGTGTTGTTGGCCACGCTCGCGGCATCCGCATTGCCCGAGAGGTACACCTCATGCGAATCGATGGAGTGGGACTGGGCCATGGCCATCGTGGGAACGAGGGCGAAGAGTAGAAAAAGCCGATACATAGGAGTAAGGTAGTCAACTCCAGTTGTTCAGCGGACGACGAGGGGCTTGCGCCAACGCCATTGGGTCACCTCCGGGCGTGTTGGGGCCGAACGCAAATCCGGCAGGAACCTCCATGTCGACCCCATCGCAGGCGTATGAGAGAAGAACCAAGGCGCCTCCGATCGAGTCAGGCAAGGCATACACCACGACGGTTTCGTCGGTGTCCGTGACCATGACGACATCCACCACGGTGGTGTCATTTGTGCCCATTGGCACGGCGGAGACGGTCAATTCGGTTGATCCCGGAATGGTCGAGGTGATGTAGAGGGTCAGGGTGGAGTTCTGGGCGAACAGGCTGGTGGAGGCACAAGCCAGCGCCAAGAGAGTCAGAATGTGTTTCATGATGGCGTCCATGTGGGGTTTCGAAGGTGTGGATGAACCCACCTATCCGAGCACTGATCAGGAGGTGTTCAGATACAATACAACCCACATCCCTCCATTGTGATGGAAGGCTCACCTTCTGTTGAAGGTGCCAGTCTGTTGGCGTCCTCAGTCCCGGTCGCCGACGATGGCCTTCTCGGTGGTGCCGTCGGAGTAGAGGCGGAACACCATCTGGTGGGCGGGGTTCCGGACTTCGCGGCCGGTCACATCGATGGTCTTGATGAGCTCGCGGTCTGCGGTGGGGGACAGTTCGCCCAGGCCATTGACCTCCTCGACCTCAACGGTGAACTCCACGCGCGGGGAGAGGCACGGCGCGATGGAGGACATCTTCCAGTTGTAGTAGAAATAGTAATACGTGTACTGGTTGTCCCCGTTGATGGTCGTGCTGGTGATGCTGGCGAGGTTTCCGACTTCGTAGGGGTAGTTGACTTCTGCACCGCTGTCCTCCCGCCAGAGCAAGGGCTCGTCGGTGCCGGACCGGATGCCGTAGTTGGCGCCGGCCTGTAGCTCGGCGTCGACCGTGAACACGTTCAGACCGGGCTCGAGCACCTGGGAGACGGAGTGGACGAGGGCACCGGACCCATTGAGGATCTCGATGGTCTGCATGCCTCCGCCCGCGGAGTACACGTCGACGGTCTCGAGGACGGCGTCTTGGTGCACGTCGAAGAGCATCCAGTAGTTGTTGTTGGGGTGGTACTGCCCGTTGTCGAAGTCGGGCTCAGCCTTGCCGCCGATCACGCCGTACTCCCCGTTGGAGTTGGCCACCCACACGGATTGGCCTTCGGTGGCGACGGGCAGGGTGAAGGCTGCGCCGATGGACAGCGGCGTTTCGGAGGTCTCCGTCTCGAACCAATGCGTGCCGTCCTCGACGGTGAACGTGGTTGGCTCGTCGCTCTGGATGGCGGTCTGGGCGACTGGGGGCTCGATGGCGAAGCAGGAGCCGTCGTCGATGGTGGCCGCTTCGGAGAAGTTGCAGGCTTCGGCGTCCGTGCATCCGAGGCAGAAGAGGGCCTCGCCCTCACAGCCTCCACATTCGTTGTAGCCGACGCAGGATCCATTGTCCTCTAGGGCCTCCGGATCGAAGTTGCAGGCCTCCGGGTCGGTGCACCCGAGGATGCTGAGATCGCCGGATGGTTGGACGAGGAAGAGGCCCAGTCCCATGTGGGTCACCGCGATGACGCCGGAGGGGAAGTAGGGGTAATTGGACCACGTTCCGCTGAAGGACGGCGCATCGTTTTGCGGATACAGGTCGAAGTGGGCGACTTCCTCAAGTTGGCCATTTTCCACGCCGTCCGTGTCGAGGATGCGCAAGCCCGCGGTGTAGTTGGACTGGTAGACAAAGCCCTCGTGGGTGTACATGTTGTGGTCGGTGGCCGAAGTGGCGCCGATGTGCGTGCCGATCAGGGTGACGTTGTCGAGGTCTTGGACGTCGAAGATGTAGGTCCGGGTGTTGATGGCTCCCTCGTCAAGTTCATCGCCGAGAAGCACATACTTGTGGTCCTCGGTCAGCCATCCCTGGTGGGTGTAGGCCGAGCTCGAGTACCCGGTGGCACTGATGAGGGCGGGGTCGGACGCATTCGTCACGTCCAGGATGGTCAGGGTGTTCTCGTTGAAGCAGAAGGCGATCTCCTTGCCGGAGAACTCCGTGTCCGGGCCGATGTAGGATACGACCTGGGCATCGTGGGTGTATCCGTCCGCGGCAAAGGAGCCGAGGGCCGTCGGGTTGGTCGGATCGCTGATGTCGACGATGTGCAGTCCACCGGCGAAGGTGTCGGTGCCCACGCCGTAAGCCCGTCCGATTTCGGGGTTGATGACGATGTTGTGTGCGTTGCCGAACCCGGTGTAGACCGCGTTGGGTTGGAGGGTCACCGGCGGGTTGGCGATGCCGCCGAGCTGGTTCAGGTCCACGACCTGCATGCCGTGGCCGCCGGCCTCGGAGACGATGAAGGCGTGATCCCCGTAGACCTTGACGTCACGCCACAGGGAGCTCGTCGTTTCGGTGGGCACGTCGGCCAACATGAACGGATTCAGAGGGTCGGAGATGTTGATGAAGGCAGTCCCGTTCGTCCGGCCCATGATCACGTACTCCGTGCTGTCGACCGGATCCACCCAGCCCCAGATGTCGTTGGCTTCTCCGCCGCCCAACTCGTCCAGCGCCAGGAAGGCCATCAGATCGATGTTCTCGCAGGGGAACTCGCCCGCCATCCCGTTCTCACAGGGGATCTGGCCGTGCGCGATGGTGGAGGTCAGCACAAGCAGGGGGAGAAGGAGGCGTGGAATCATGTAGCGAAAGTACCGCTTCGCCTTCCCCAATGTTCACCCGGCTGGGTCAGAGGTGGGCGCGGACGATGGAGTCCAGGGGAAGAGCTTCGGGACCGCTGATTCCGGAAGGAGAGGTCAGCGGATGATTTGGACGGTGCCGGTCTCGGCGTGCCGGAACCCGATTTGGTCGCGGTAGCGGACGCGCCAGAGGTAGAGGCCGTCCGGCACGAAGTGCGTTCCGCCATCGACCTCGCCCATCCAGGGGCGTTCGGGGTCATTGGAGGTCCAGAGCACGGCTCCCCATCGGTTGTAGACGTCCATGTGATACTCGGTCACGCCCAGGGCGGAAGGGAGCCAGAAGTCGTTAATGCCGTCCCCGTCCGGCGTGAAGGCGCTGGGTGCGAAGAAGATGGTGCCGTTGACCACGACCTCGGCGGTGGCGGTCGCCGCACAACCAAAGGGGCTGATGACGGTCTGCACGATGTCGAAGGCGCCCCCGTTGCTGAAGATGTAGCTCCCGTCGGCACTGCCGAGGCTGCCCCCGTCGGACATCCAGTAGGTGACGTTCGCATTCTCCTGTGCCGTAGAGGTGATGTCGACGATGGGCGTCAACAGGTCCACCACGGTGGGCTCGACCTCGAAGCCGACCTGGGGCGGCGGATAGACGGTGATGGTCTGGGGCAGGTCAAAAGAGAGGGTGGCAGGACAATTGCCAATGGACACGACATCGACCGACGCACTGAACGTGCCGCTCTCGGTGAAGAGGTGGGCCGGCGTGTCCTGCAGGCTGGATGTGCCGTCGCTGAAATGCCAATGGTAATCGAGGGGCCACAAGGTCTCCGCATCCGCGAAGTTCACGGTCAGTGGGAGGCAACCCTCTTCGGGCCAGACGTTCACAGCGAAGGGCATGAGGGTGGGGGTCTGCTCCACAAAAATGGAGTCGGTGATGCTGTGCGTGCAGCCGATTTCGTCGAGGGTGAGCGTCACCGAGTGCCACCCGGACTCCGCGAAGTGGATGCTGTCCACCTGGGTTCCAGTCGCGGCGGCCGGCACCCCGCCATCGAAGGACCAGGTGTACTCCGGGCCGATGAACTGGGCGCCCGAGCTGGCAAAGGTAAAGGCGTTGTCGCCGTCGCATTGGGACGGGGGTGGGGTGAACTGCGGCGCGGGCTGGTGGACAAGCAGGTCGAAGTCGGCGGTGGAAAGCAGGCACTCGAGTCCGGTGAAGGTTACCTCGAGCAGGTAGCTGCCCGCATTCTCGAACTGGGCATTCTCGATCAGGGCTGAAGCCGTGTTGGCGGAAAATCCCTCGGGGCCGGTCCACGTGTAGTTGGCAAGGGACTCGGCGATGGGGTTGTTGATGAACTCGGGCACCTCCAGGGCGATGTCGCTGCCGAGACACGTGGTCCCGACGGGTTCGATGAGGACGGGTGGGCAGACACCGGTCTGCACATCGAGGGTGGTGACGGCCTCCACGGGGCAACCGTTGGCGTCGACGAGGGCGCTTTGACCGTCGTTGTCCTGCGGGTTGCCGGAGATCTCGCCGGAACCGGTAATCTGGGCCACCCCGGTCAGGGTGCCGTCGCATTGGAGCAGGAGGCAGTCGTCGGTCAGCTGGACTTGGAAGCGGAAGGCCACGCTGTCCATTCCCAGTGGGTCGTTGCCGAGCAGTCCGCCTTGCCCTGCATTGGCCCCGACGCCGGCCCGGACGCGGACGGTCTCCTCGTCGACAAGGAATTCCCCCTCGTCGTCTCCCTCTGCATCGGTCATGGTCCCGGAAAGGGGGCCGGACAGCCAGAACAGCGTGCCGGGGATATAGGTCGTCCGCAGGTCGAGGGTCTTCGAGAGTTCTATGTCGACGGCGGCGTCTGACCCAAGATTCTTGCCCACCACCGTGTACTGGAGGATGTCCCCCGGTTCGGCTACGCCGCCGTTCAGGTCCTCGATGTAGACCGTGGCCCGGAGGTCGGGTTCGTACACATCGATGGAGGAGGTGATGGCGTGCAGTGTGATGGACTCTCCTCCGGTCGTCACCCGGATGGTGGCGTCGGTGGTGTTGTTGGGGAGGAAGTCGTAGCCACTGTTGTCGGGAATGAAGACGTTGGCGTCGTGTCCGAGGGTGTTGTTGGGCCCCGGAATCCGGAAGGGATTCATGGTGCCCCCGGTGCTGTGGGTGCTGTTGAAGGCGTTGTTGATGGGGTGGGTGGCGTCGGAGATGTACTCGAACCCGCCGGTTCCATTGAACCCGAGTTGGTCTCCATCCGAGCCCCGGTCCCCGTCGTAGGCCACCACGCCGAGTTGAAAGTCTACCGGGCCGAGCGGAGGGGTGAGGAACCCGGAGATGTCGACGTCGACGGTGCTGTTGTCGCCGCCACCGCCCCATCCCGAGGTGATCATCGCGAGTCCGTCAAAGACGGTGAGGTTGCGCATGGGCTCCAACGCATCTGCGTAGACGAGGATGAGGACCCACCCGCCCCAGGAGGAGTCGTCTTCGTCGGCGATGACGTTGGCCACAGTCACGCGTGCGTTGACCTGTTGCTGCTGCATCCAGTCGGTGATGTCTGCGAAGCAGCAGTAGTTGTCGACGTTGGACGCATCGAATTCGATTTCCTCATCGGATTCGATGTCGATGTACGGCTGATCCGCAGACCGGATTTTGACCTGGTCCCGGAGGGATTCATTGGGTACGAACCCATTGCCGAGCCGTCCGGCCCAATAGAGCCCGGCGAAGCTGATGTCGGCGCAAAGCCCGAGGGCGAGGCTGTCGGAGGAGGAGCACCACGTGTCGGGGTCGTTGTCCCCGTCGTAGTAGACCATGTTGTGGTCGTTGTTATTGTCCTGGGACCAATTGCTCGACGGCATGGCCTGCTGCGTCTGGGTGCAGTTGTTGCCGCCACCGCAGTACATCGTGCTGTTGGCGAGAAAGACGATGCCGCCGTTCTGCTGGGTCTGATACCGGATGTCGAACGGCTCCACGACCTGAGCCTGTCCTATCGACGCGAGGAGCATCAAGCCGAGTGTGAGGGCCCACGTTGACCATGTATCCACCGGATCCGGTCTGGATCCGAGCCGGGCAAGGTCAAGGCGGCGCATGGCCATAAAACTCGGGCATAATGCCCAACGTTGCGTTTCGCGTTGGACAGTCAGTCCTCGGGGACGCCGATGAGGTCGATTTCGCTGGCGCGGATGAGGGCGTTCAGGGCGGGGACCTCGGTGTCGCGCAGCGCGTACCACAGGGCGAGCTGGGCATCGATTTGCGCGGTGATGTCGTCCCGTACGCCGACCATCTGTTCGGTGGGGCGGTAGAGCCCCATGCTGGCGAGTGAGCCGACGTGGGCCAGCTTGTTGTTGAGCCGGATGGGGTAGTTCAACATGTCCTGGTTGCTCTTCAGCTTGGTCTGGTAGAGCACCTCTTCGATGGCCACCATTGTGGAGTCGAGCCGCTTCCCTGTGGCGATGACCTCGGCGTGGGCCTCCTCGTTGAGGCGGACGGACAGGGCGCCGATCTGGCTGCGGGTGTCCCGCATGTGGCGGATGACGTCGTGGGTCTCGTCCACCTTGTCGCGTACCGATTGCAGGAAGTCGAACCGCGCCTGCAGGTCTTCCACGGAGGCGTCCGTCCTTGGGTCGGGCAGAATCTCAAAGGCGGTGGTGGCCGTGTCACCGCCCACGATGAGTTGGGCAGAGTACGTGCCCGGCGGGCTGACGGGTCCATTCAGGGTGCCCCACCACATGAGCAGGCCGTCGAAGTCGTCGGCCTTTTCGTGGCGCAGGTTCCAATCGAAGTGCTGCAGACCGTTTTCGAGTTCGAGCTTGTCGGCCTTATCTCTGGCGTCGGTGGCGAAGGTGCGGATGGCCTCTCCCTTGGCGTCCATGAAGGTGAGCTCGCCCCGCTCGGCGCCCTCCGGCACCTCAAAGTGCAGGCGCACGCCCGCTGGATGGTTGGTGCCCTGCGTGAGGGAGGTTTGCCCACGGCCGCCGCCGAATCCGACGGTGGGGTGGGGCTGGAAGAGGCGCAGGCCGTCACCGGGTGCGTCCTCCATCGATTGCCAGAGGACGTCGAGGTCGTCGAGGACCCAGAAGCTCCGGCCTTGCGTGGCGACGATGAGGTCGTTGTCCTTGAGGGCGAGGTCGGTGATGGGCACCAGCGGCAGGTTGTGTTGCAGCGATTGCCAATTCGCACCGTCGTCGGTGCTGACGTAGAGGCCGAATTCGGTGCCGGCGTAAAGCAGGCCAGGCATGGTGCGGTCCGCCCGGATGACGCGGGTGAAGTGGCCCTCGTCGATGCCCTTGGTGATGGCCGTCCATGAGGCGCCGTAGTCTGTGGTGTGGTAGAGGTAGGGCTGGTAGTCGCCCGACTTATAGCGGGTGGCGGCCAGGTAGAGTCCGCCGGGTCGGTGAGGGTCAATGTCGATGCAGTTGACCATGGCGTCAGTCGGCATGCCTTTCGGCGTCACGTCGGTCCAATCGCCGCCTCCGTTGCGGGACACGTGGACGAGGCCGTCGTCGGAGCCGCACCAGAGGAGGCCGGCCTCCAAGTGCGATTCGGCGGCGGCGAAAATGGTGGCGTAGTACTCGACGCCCGTGTTATCCTGGGTGATCGGGCCGCCGGAGGAGACCAACTTTTCCGCCTCGTTGCGGGTGAGGTCCGGGCTGATGATGTCCCAGCTTCCGCCACCGTCGGTCGAGACGTGGAGGTGCTGCGAACAGGTGTAGAGCTTTTTGGGGTCGTGGGGGGAGAAGAAGACCGGGAAGTTCCACTGGAAGCGGTACTTCATGCCTTCGGCGCCCGAGCCCATGGGGTTGTCGGGCCACACGTTGATGGCGCGGTTCAGATCGCGGTCGTGATCGAATCGGGTGAGGAATCCGCCGTAGCTGCCGCCGAAAACGATGTCGTTGTCGACCGGGTCAGGCGCCAGGTGGGCGCTCTCGCCGCCAGCGGTGGACTCCCAGTTGCCCTCGCCGATGTAGCGGCCGGAGGAACGGACGTCGATGCGGATGGCCGAATTGTCCTGTTGGGCGCCGTAGACGCGGTAGGGAAAATGGTCGTCCGTGGTGACCCGGTAGAACTGCGACGTCGGCTGGTTCATGTAGGTCGACCAGGATTCGCCGGCATCGTAGCTGACTTGGGCGCCGCCGTCGTCGCCGATGATGAGCCGGCTGGCGTCCTCTGGCGCAATCCACAGGTCGTGGTGGTCGCCGTGCGGCGCGTACTTCGCCTCGAAGGTGAGTCCGCCATCGGTGGAGACGTGGTAGGCGACGTTCATGACATACACCCGGTTGACGTCTTCGGTGTCGGCGTAGATGCGGGTGTAGTACCACGCGCGCTGGCGGAGGCTGCGGTCGGCGTTGGTCCGCTCCCACGTCTTTCCGGCATCGTCCGAGCGGTAGACGCCGCCCTTGTCGTTCTCGAGGATGGCCCAGACGCGGTCCGGATCCACGGGCGACACGGTCACGCCGATGATGCCGAACGGCCCCTCCGGCATGCCCTCCATCTCCATCAGGGAGGTCCAGTTTGCGCCCCCATCCTCGGATTTCCAGAGGACCGATCCTGGCCCTCCGGACGAGAAGTCGTACGGCGTGCGCCGCACGTTCCAGGTGCTGGCGTAGAGCACTTCGGGGTTGACGGGGTCGAAGACGAGGTCCACGGCGCCGGCCCGCTCGTTGGCAAACAGCACGCGTGCCCAGCTCTTGCCTCCGTCGGTGGATTTGTAGACGCCCCGCTCGTCGCTGTCGGCGAAGAGGTCGCCGAGCACAGCGGCGTAGACGATGTCCGGGTTGTCGGGGTGGATGCGGATGCGCGGGATGTGGCGCGACGCCTCGAGGCCGATGGCGGTCCAGCTCCGGCCGCCGTCGATGCTCTTGTATAAGCCGGTGCCGGGGGACACGTTGCCTCGGACGGTCACTTCGCCGCCCCCAACGTAGAGCACGTTGGGGTGGGAGGGGCTCACCGCCACGGCCCCGATGGAGCCGCCAAAGAATCCATCGGAAATGTTCTTCCACGTCGAGCCACCATTGGTCGTCTTCCAGACGCCGCCGCCGGTGGCGCCCATATAGAACGTCATGGGGTCACCCGGCACGCCAGTCACAGCCGCACTTCGGCCACCTCGGAAGGGACCGATGCAGCGGAACTGCAGCGCCTCCTCGAGCGCGCTGACATTCAGATCAGCGGATTGAGAATGGCCCGTTTCCGGCATCAAGAGCAGGGACATTAGGGCGAAAGGCAACAGGGAAAGGCGCAGGGTTTGAGCGCGGTGCGTGGCATGCGGCATGGGGTCAAATTAAGGCGGCGTCCGGCGCACCCCGTCCAGTTCGGTCACGAGTCACGAACTTGGCCCGGAGATTGTGGTCAAGGAGGGTAGAAATCCATTTTCATGTTCAAGATCCATTCGATTCTCCTCGCTCTCCTCTGCGGATGTACGGTTCAATCTGCAGCACAGGACGGCCCCATCTTCCGGGCCAATCTCACCGACCTCGTGGTCGGTCGCTACTCCCTCGGCGCTGAGGTTCCGGTTCGTCCCCACCTTTCTGTTGGACTGGACGTCGACTACATCGCGCGAGACGTGTTCGTGGGGTCAGATCACCCGTGGTATCCCGGAGGCGATGCTCAGAAACGGGGCGTGATCCTCGAACCGCAAGTGCGGTGGTATCCCGGTGCGGAGTCTGGTCGTGGGACGTACGCCGCCCTGTCCGGATTCTTCGGGTATGCCCGGTACCATCGGATGGATGGAGAATCGTGGGGTGTGGGGGCCCCAGAGTGGATGGTCCAGGGAGCGTCCCTGCATGTGGGGCATCAGTTGACCCTCGGCCGGGTCTTGCTCGACGGATACTTGGGCGGAACGTGGACCTCGGAGGACGATATGGGCATCTTCTATGAGGACCTGCCGCTCTTTCCCCAAGCGTCGGGACTGCGCGTTTCCGGTGGCCTCCGCCTCGGTTTTAAGACAGGCGGCCGGCGATGAAGCCGGTGGTCCAGGCCGCCTGAAAATTGAAGCCGCCGGTGATGCCGTCCACATCGAGGACCTCGCCCGCGAAATGCAGGCCGGGTACGACCCGGCTCTCCATGGTGTTGAAGTCGACCTCGCCGAGGGTGACGCCCCCGCAGGTCACGAACTCCTCTTTGAAGGTGGTCTTGCCGGCGACCGTGTAGGTGTCGTTGAGCAGGCCGTTGATGAGCCGGTTGCGCGGCTTCTTGCCGAGCTCCGCCCACGGCGAGTCGGGGTCGATGCCGGCCTTCGCCAGCGCGTGAACCCAGAAGTTCTTCGGCAGGTCGAAGGGGCAGGCGTTGGCCATCTTCTTTTTCAGCATGCCGGGCAGGGCCTCCTCCAATTGGGCGTTGACGTCTGCTTCGTTGGTCATGCCGATCCAGTTGACCTGGATGGTGAATCCGTAGTCGCGCTCGGCCAGCTCGCGGGCGCCCCACGCGGACAGCTTGAGGACGGCCGGGCCGCTCATGCCCCAGTGGGTGATGAGCACGGGGCCCTGGTGGGACAGCTTGGTGCCTTGGATGCGAACGATGGCCTCTTGCACGACCAGCCCCATACGCTCGGTGATGGTTTCGCCCGGCATGTTGAAGGTGAACAGCGACGGAACCGGTGCGCTGATGGTGTGGCCGAGGCCGACCAGCCAGTCGAATCCAGTGGCCTTGGGGCTGCCCCCGGTGGCGACGATGACCCGGTCGAACCCCTCGCCGTGGAGGTCCAATCCGCCGCCGTCCAGCGGCTGGATGGACTGGATGGGGGCCTTCATTCGGATGTCGATGCCGGTCGAGCGGGCCTCGCCGAGGAGGCAATCGATGACCGCTTGGGAGGTGTTGGCGACAGGAAACATCCGGCCGTCCTCTTCGATCTTGAGCGGGACGCCGCGCTCGGTGAACCAGTCGATGGTGTCTTGGGCACTGAAGGTGCCGAATGCCTTTTTCAATTGGCGTCCTCCGCGGGGGTAATGTTTGGCGAAGGCGCTGGGGGAAAAGCAGGCGTGGGTGACGTTGCATCGGCCACCCCCGGAAACCTTGACTTTGGACAGCAGTTTGCCGGTCTTTTCGAAGAGCACGACGCGGGAATCTGGATGGTGATGTGCGGCTGAGAGGGCCGCAAAAAAGCCGGCCGCCCCGCCTCCGATCACCGCCACCTTGCCGACCGCGTCCATGCCGGAAAGGTACGGGGTCAGGCTCCAGATTCGGGGCGGAAAGAGTGGGGGCGGCTGGGGCGTCGTATTTTGGGGACATGCACCGAAACTGCTTTGCCAATGCAGGGTTACCGTCTGTTGGACGGGGCCTGAACCGATTTGGATTCCTCTGCCTGTTGTCCGCGATGGGACTGTGGCTCCGGGCCCAGCCGCATGCCGTCACCTTCCGGGTGCAGATGCTCGATCCGGCCATGGAAGCTGTGGTGGAAGTCGACGGGCAGATTCACGCCATGGAAACGGGTCCGTGGGGCGCCCGCGAAGCGACGGTGCTCGTGGACGGCAATGTCGAATATCGGTTCGGAACGCCGGCGGGGCCGCTTGGCATGGCGTGGGAGGCGGCGCCTTCCAGCTGTGCGGAAGGCGGAGTCCGCCATGCAGCCGTGACCGCCGATGCCGCTTTGGCCGTGGTCTGCTTCAACGACTGTGATCCTTGTGAGGGGTGCGCTGACCCGTTCTCGCCCAACTATGATCCGCTCGCCGCAACGGATTCTCCCGCGCACCTCTGCCTCGATGAAGGGCAGGGAGGCTGCACCTATGCCGCCGCGTCCAATTTCTTGGCCGGTGCCCAATGGGACGATGGTTCCTGCCAATTCACCGGACAGACATCGGATTGTCCGGACCACGATGGTGACGGTCTCGTCGACGTGGGGGACATGCTCATTCTCCTGTCCAACTTCGGACAGGCCTGCGCCACTGCGTCCGCGACGGACGAGAATCCGCTGGAAATCCTCATCCAGCAGCAAATTGACCAGCTGTCATGGTCGGAGAAGATTGCCCAGATTCACCGCAATACGTTTTGGACGACGCCCGACAACTCGACCCCGCCCATTCCCGGGTTCACCATGTCGGATGGTCCACATGGTGTGCGTTTCGTAGCGTCGACATCCTTCCCGGTGGGCATCGGCATCGCGGCCTCCTGGAACCGCCAGCTCGCCCATGACATTGGCTACGCGATGGGCACCGAATTCCACGCCTATGGCAAGCACCAGCAGCTCGGTCCGGCTGTGGACCTGTGCCGCGACCCGCGCAACGGCCGGAGCCCGGAGACGGGCGGGGAGGACCCCTTCCTGACAGCGCACATGAACGTGGAGGTGGTGCGCGGCATTCAGAAGCAGCCGGTCATCGCCACGGTCAAGCACTTCAATGGGGTCAAC
Organism: Flavobacteriales bacterium; assembly: GCA_002862785.1. Lineage (GTDB taxonomy): Bacteria > Bacteroidota > Bacteroidia > Flavobacteriales_D > Sanyastnellaceae > UBA8752. Next base: position 18,307 of record PKDZ01000072.1, on the reverse strand, counting down.
CAGCAGGTGGACCGGCACAACGTCAACCACACGATGACGCAGCGCCAGCTCATGGAGCACTATGGCTACAACTTCCGCCGGGTCATCCAAGACGCCGGCGCTTTGTCGGTGATGAACGCCTACAACAAGGTCAACGGCGAGAAGTCCGCGGAAAACGCCAACCTCCTCAACGGCATTCTGAAGGGACGCTGGGGCTTCCCTTTCTATGTGGTCTCAGATTGGGGCTCGGTGTGGGATGCGAGCAAGGCGCTGAAAGCGGGGTGTGACCTCGAAATGGATGTGGACGTGTCCTCCTTCGAGGAGCAGCTGACCGCCGATTACGTCAACGGCTACATCAACGATGCCGACCTCGACCGCGCGGTCCGGCGCGTCCTGCGGGTCAAATACCTGACGGGCATGATGGACAACCTGCCACAGGGCAATCCCATCACAGGGGCCAACACGCCCGAGCACCAGGCGTTGTGTCTCGATGCCGGCCGAGAGGCAATTGTCCTGCTCAAGAATGAGGCGGACATCCTGCCGTTGAACATGGAACAGACGATCGCCATGGTCGGCCCGAGTGCCGCGGTCGCCCAGCTGGACGGCTTCGGCTCGAGCTGGGTGGACCCGCCCTACGCCATCACCCCGCTGCAGGGCGTGCTGAACAAGATTTCGTCCAGCCAGGTGGAGTTCGCGCCAGGCTGCGCGATCAACAGCACGGACACCACGGGTTTTGCGGCCGCCCGCGCTGCAGCAATGGCCTCGGACATCGTGGTCTTCGTCGGTGGACTCGACCAAACGCAGGAGGGGGAGAACTACTACCCCGGCCCCGTGGACCGCACGAGCGGAAGCGTCGAATTGCCGGGTGTCCAGCAGCTGCTCATCCAGGAGCTTGCCGAGGTCAACCCCAACGTTGTGGTCGTCCTGAAGAGCGGGGGCATCTGCTCCGCGCCGGAGGCCATCGACGACATGCAGGGCTTCCTCTACGCGTTTTACCCGGGTATGGAAGGGGGCAACGCGATTGCAGATGTCCTGTTTGGCGACGTCAACCCGAGCGGCAAGCTGCCGGTGACCATGCCCGTGGACGATGCGCAGATGCCGGAATGGAATTCGGACTTCAGCGACGATTACAACACGGGCTACCGGTACTACGACGAGCTCGACATCACGCCGCAGTTTCCGTTCGGGTTCGGCCTGAGTTACACGGACTTTGCCATCAGTGCCCTGCAGTTGGACGCCACGACCGTGTCGCAGGGTATGCCCATCACGGCCACGGTGGAGGTGACCAACACGGGCGATGTGGCCGGGGCGGAAGTGGTCCAATTGTACCTCGACAACCAGGCGGCCCCGGTGTGGATGCCGGAGAAGGAATTGAAGGGCTTCGAAAAGGTATTCCTCGCTCCGGGGGAGTCCGCCACGGTGTCGTTCTCGCTGGGGGCCAACGAGCTGTTCTATTTCGATGAGGCTCTTGACCGTTACGAGGTGGCGGTGGGAGATTACACCCTCTACGCCGGCGCGAGCTCCGACGCCCTCGCAACGTCAGCCTCCTTTTCGGTCACGGCGGGACAGCCAACGCCGGACTTCGAGGTCACCCGCGTGTACAGCGTACCCCGGTATCCGGTGGAGGGCGACTCGCTCATCCTGTGCGCGCTGGTCAAGAACCCCGGCACCCAGACCGTTCTCATGGACGAGGCGTTGGAGGTGTCGTTCTCTGTGGCCGGGCAGGAGGTTGCGGCCACGCAAACGCTGCTCGACACCTTGAACATCGCGGGGTCGACCTTGCTGTGCGCCAGCACAGGCCAGTGGGCCGTGACGGGCGCGGACGACCTCGAGGTGCTCGCCACGGTGGACCCAGCGGGAGACTGGGCGGAATTGATGGAGGACAACAACGCGCTCGCCCACACCGTCGATGTCCAAGCGGCGTCGGAAGTCGTGCCGAACCTCTGCTACCTCAAGCCCGCTACGGCGACGTCGCAGGAGGCCTGGGACCTCGGCGCGGACCAGGCAGTCGATGGGGACTTCTCGACCCGTTGGAGCTCGGAATTCTCCGACCCCCAGACCATCACAGTGGACCTGCTTGATGTCTACACGCTCAACGAGATCGCGCTGGCCTGGGAGACGGCCTACAGCAGCGAATACAAGCTCAAGGTGTCCTTGGACGGGTCGACCTTCACTACGCTGGTCCACGAGACCGACGGAGACGGTGGGTATGACCTGTTCTATCCGGACGTGGATGCGCGCTACATCCAGGTCGAGGGGCTGCAGCGCGCCACGGCGTGGGGACATTCCCTGTGGGAGATTCAGGCCTTTGGCGAATTGGTGGTCGGGTTGCCCGAGTCTCCGATGGCCGATGTGCAGATGCTGCCCAACCCTGCCCGCGATGAAATCCGGTTCCAAGGGCTGCCCGGCGAAGTGGGCATGGAGCTCTTCAGCATGACGGGCCAGCGGCTCTTGTCGGGTCTGGTTCGGAACGGAGACCCCGTGGCCCTGCCCCGGTTGCGGATGCCGGCCGGCATGTATGTGGTGCGTCTGGAGTCCGAGGACGTTCAGTCCTCGTTCAACCTCGTCGTCGACTGATCAGTGGCGCATCGGCTGGGCCTTCCAATAGGTCGCCGTGCGCCACAGCCACTCGAAGGGACCGAAGCGGAAGCGCTCCATCCACCAGGAGGACCACGCGATCTGCAGCCCCCAGATGGGCAGGATGACGAGCCACAGTTCAGCGCGGCCCAGTGTAGCGAACCAACCGAGGCCGTGTCCATACATGACGGCCGTGGCCAGGAGGGTCTGCGTGAGGTAATTGGTCAGCGCCATCCGGCCCACCGGCGCGAGGCGGCGCTCCATCCACGCCCCCAGACGGCCTTCACAAAGCCAGAGGATGGCCCCGGTGTATCCGAGCACCAGCGGCACCATGCCAAGGGTCCGGAATTGGCCGCCTTGGAAGAAGCTGTACTCGATGGTCCATCCGGCGAGTTCGTTTTGCCAGACGCCGAAGCCGCTGATCAGCGTACCGAGGGTCAGGCCGAAGAAGGCGAGGCGCCCATTCCACCGGCGGTCCCGCTGGCCGGTGAGCACGCCGGCCTTGTAGAGCGCCATGCCCAGCAGCATCATGCCGGTGGCGCGGGGTGCGGTGAAGGGCATCAGCTCCGTCTGGAAGGCGAGGGAGTTGGGAATGCGTTCGGACATCTGCTGCCACCACGATCCGCGGAAGGCGGCCACTTCCCGGGCAATGCTCGAAGCATCGGGGGTCCAGAAGGCGCGCAGTCCGTCGATATCCTCAGGCGCCCAGTAGGGCATAGAGAGGCCGAAGAAGGCGTTGACCGCCATGAGCAATCCGAGGAATGTGCTGGCTGCAATGAGGAGGCCGCGGACCGACCAGTGGCGAAAGAAGAAGAGCCAAACCGAACAGACGGCGTAGGTCACGAGGATGTCTCCGCTCCAAAGCAGGTAGGCGTGGGCGAGCCCGAACACAAGCAGCCAGAAATTCCGGCGGTAGTGCCAGGCGGCTTCGGATTTCCCCTTGCTGCGGACGCGGTCGGTGAACAGCACCACCCCGGCACCGAAGAGGACCGAGAACAGGCCCATGAACTTCTCGCTCGCGAAGACTTCGGAGAACAGGAACGCGATGTGGTCCAGCCCTTCCAGTGGGCCTTCAGCGGTGGGGTTGAGATAATGGACCCCGGGCAGCCCAAACGAAATCATGTTCATCACGAGGATGCCGAGGAGGGCAACACCTCGGAGAATGTCCAGCTGGCGGATGCGGTCTTTCCCGTCGACGGGTGCTTCCGTGCTCATTGGAACACGCGGACGTAGTCCACGGCCATGAACTGTGGGAACTCGGTGGTGGCATCGGGATAGCCCGGCCACTGGCCGCCCACGGCGATGTTCATGATGAAGAAGAACGGGTTGTCGAACGGGTAGGGTTGGCTCCCGGTGACGTCGTTGTCGACGGTGTAGAAGGGCTGGTCGTCCAGGAGCCAGGTGATGCCATTCTCGTCCCAATCAATGGAGAAGACGTGGAATTCGTCCGAGAACGTTTCGGTCCAAGGGATGCTGGTTCCGCTTCCGGTGTAATTGTGCTGGGTCCAGTCCGCTCCGTAGTGGACAGTCCCGTGGACGGTGTTCGGTGAGCTGCCGATGAGCTCCATGATGTCGATTTCGCCACAGGCCGGCCAGCCGACGGATGGGTAGTTGGCACCGAGCATCCAGATGGCCGGCCAGATGCCCTGGCCCTTGGGCAGGATGGCACGGACATCAAGGCGTCCGTATTGGAATTCCTGCAGTCCGATGGACTTCATGCGGGCGGAGGTGTAGTGCATGCCATTCTCCCGTGCCACGATGAACAGGTTGCCGCCGTCCACATACGAGTTCTCGCTGTCGCTGGTGTAGTTCTGCAGTTCTTGGTTGCCCCAGCCGCTGGCGCCGAGGTCGTAGGTCCAGTGGGAGAGGTCAATGGCCTCCCCGTCGAATTCATCGGACCACACCAAGGACTGGCCGGGATAGCTCGAGGCGGACAGATAGCCTTCGTTGGTCACTGGGAACAGGCTGTCGTCGTTGCGGATGGTGCCGATGGCCTCTTGGATGCCGCCGGCGAGGATGGCGTTGGTGGACCCGGTCAACACGAGACGGAATTGCTCGTCCTCCTCGAGGTAATCGTCGACCACGATGTCCACGAAAATCGACGCCGATGCCGTCCCTGCCGGGATGATGAGGGAGTCCGCCACAGGGAGATAGTCCTCTCCTTCGATGGCCGTCAGGTCCCGGGTTTCATAGCGCACGGTGATGTCCCGCGTGGTGCTCTGGTTGAGCACGAGGGGGAACTCGAAGGTGCTGTTGGCCTGCGTTTCATCTGCACTGATGTCGATGGGGAACCGGATCTCGGGAACGAAAGGCACCGTGTCTTCCGGTCGGCAATGGATGAACGTGGAGAGAACAACGAGGAGGGGGAGGACAGGCAGGGCTCTCATGACGAAACTGGCGTGTGCCAAAGGTACACCTCCTGACAGGCGTTTGTGACAGCAGAATGGCGGGTTCATTCCCTTCTCAGGGACTTCTGAACTCCGTCGAAAGACCCAACGGGACCAAGTTCAACGAAAGCGGGGAGAGGGTGTGTATTTTGCACACCATGACCAAGTATGTTCAGGGCGTTTTTCGTCTCGTACTCCTCTTCCTTGTATGGAGCAGCCAGATGATTTCAGCGAATGCCCACCTCGTTACGTTCCGCGTCCACATGCCTGACCCGGCCATGGAGGCTGTGGTGGAGGTCAACGGGGAGGTCCATGCGATGGACAATGGACGGTGGGGCTCCAAAGTCGCCACAGTCTGGGTCGAAGAGGCCACGGCCGAATTCCGGTTCGGCACGCCGGCAGGCCCTCTGGGCACGGCGTGGGAGAGTGCGGCCAGCGAGTGCTTCGACAACGGTCTCCGCATGGTGTCAGTGGACGGCAATACGGCCTTGGGTGCGGTTTGCTTTGATGCCTGCTCTCGGTGTGCTGGGTGTGCGGACCCCTTGTCTCCGAACTATGATCCCCTGGCTGACCCGGCCTCGCCCTCTGGATTGTGCGTGGAGGGACCTGGTGCGGGCTGTACCTATCAGGAAGCGGTAAACTTCAGTCCCGGTGCACGGTGGGAAGACGGAAGCTGCGCATTTGAATTGGCGGACCTGAGCTGCCCGGACCACGACGGGGATGGCCTCGTCGGGGTGGGCGACATGCTGCTGCAGTTGGCCGCCTTTGGTCAGGCGTGCCCACCACCACCGCCTTTCGCCAATGGCCCGCGCCTGTCCACGAGCGGCGGCAGCATCGTCAACGAGAGCGGCGAGAACGTGTTGCTGCGCGGCATGGGCCTCGGCGGATGGATGGTGCAGGAGGGCTATATGCTTCAGACGGCTGGCTTTGCGAACCCGCAGCACGAGATCCGCGCCATCATCGAGCAGCTCATCGGCGAGGAGGCGACGCAGGACTTCTACGATGCTTGGTTGCAGAACCACTGCACCAAGGCTGACATCGATGCGATGAAGGCGTGGGGATTCAACTCCGTGCGCCTGCCGATGCACTACAACCTGTTCACCTTGCCCATCGAGGAGGAGCCTATTCCGGGCGAGAACACGTGGCTCGAAATCGGATTCGAGCTGACCGACAGCGTGATTTCTTGGTGCAAGCAGAATGAGATGTACGTCATCCTCGACCTGCACGCTGCACCCGGCGGTCAGGGCTACGACGCGGCCATTTCCGACTACGACCCGTCCAAGCCGTCCCTCTGGGAGAGTGTCGAGAACCGCAACAAGATGGCCTCGCTGTGGAAGCGCCTCGCCGAGATCTATGTCGACGAGGACTGGGTGGCCGGTTACGATTTGCTCAACGAGCCCAACTGGGATCTGCCCAACGGGACCGCCCTCCGGAACCTCTACGAACAGTGCACCGACAGCATCCGTTCGGTGGACCCTGACCACATCATTTTCATCGAAGGCAATTGGTGGGCCAATGATTTCACGGGCTTGACCCCGCCCTGGGATGACCAATTGGTCTACTCTCCCCACAAGTATTGGAGCCACAACGACGTCGGTTCGATGAATTTCGCCACGGGCATCCGAGACGCATACAACGTGCCCCTCTACCTCGGCGAGAGTGGAGAGAACTCCAACGTCTGGTTTCGCGATGCCATCCACCTGCTCGAGGACCTCAACATCGGGTGGGCCTGGTGGCCGTTGAAGAAGGTGGCCAGCATCTCCGGATGCCTCGCGATCGAAAAGACCGACGGGTATCAGGACCTCCTCGATTATTGGAGTGGCAATGCCGCTGCGCCGTCTGCGGAAGAGGCCACGGCCATCCTGATGGACCTGACGGAGAAGCTCAAATTCGAGAACTGCCGGTTCCAGCCGGATGTGGCCGACGCCATGTTCCGACAGGTGCAGACTGACGAGACCATTCCCTACGGCGGGGAGATGCGCACGGTCCCCGGGGTTGTCCACGCAACGGACTTCGACATGGGCGTCGTCGGGTCGGCGTATGGGGACGTCCAGGTGGCCAATTACCACGTGTCCACCGGTAACTACACAGAGTGGAATTCTGGGTGGCAGTACCGCAATGACGGGGTGGACATCACCTTCTCCAACGACCCCGTCCACGACAACGGCTACAAAGTCAGCTGGCTGGCCACCGACGAGTGGATGAAGTACACCGTCGACGTGACTTCCGGGGGACTCTATGACATCCAGATGCGTGTGTCCGTGGGGGAGACGCCGGGGCTGGTGCACTTCGAGGTGGAGGGCCAGGACGTGAGTTCCTATGTCGAGTTCGTTCCATTCGGCGTGGCCGGCGGCTGGCAGACGGTGACCATTGAGGATGTGTTCCTGGAGGAAGGCCCGGCTGGCGTCGTCTTCTATGCGGACCAAGGTGGATTTGAAATCAGCCACTTGAACTTCGTGGCGACGGGAACGCCCGCCTCGGAGGTGGGCATGGCCTTCGTCAATGCGAAGACGGAGGATGCCAACCACATTCGATTGACCTTGAACAAGCCCATCCAGCTCCCCTTCGTGGAGGGGCCGGAGGTGTTCACGCTTCAGGACGATGGCGAGGTGCTGACCTTGGTGTCCGCGTCCACGGATCCCCAGAATGACCGTGTGCTCCTGTTCGAAGTCGAAGAGAACATGGACGCGACGATGAACCTCACGCTGTCCTACTCGGGGAATGAGATCGAGGCGCCCGACGGCGGTGCCTTGGCGGCCTTCACGATGGAGGACGTCTACAATGACCTGGATTTCCGCTATGCCATTCCCGGGTGGATCGAGGCCGAAGGCTTCAGCAACCAATCCGGGGTCGAAGTCGAGTCCACGTCTGACAATGGAGGAGGTCAGAACCTCGGTTTCCTCGATCCGGGTGACTACATGGAATACGAGGTCAACGTCCAGTACTCGGGAGACTATATGGTGAACTTCCGGACCGCATCTGAGCAGGACGGGTCGGTGGCGCTGGAGCTGGTGGACCTCAATGGTCAGGTCACAGGTCTGGGGACCGTGTCCTTTTCCGCCACGGGCGGCTGGCAGACGTGGGCGACCACGAGCCGAGATCTGGTCATGGATGAGGGGCTCTACACGCTTCGGGTTGTGGTCACGGAAGCGCCCTTCAACTTCAACTGGATGGAGTTCCAATACGATGAGGAGATTGTCGATGCAGGCCCGACCTCGTACCAGTCGGTGATGGTGTTCCCGAATCCCGTCCAGACTGGGGAGGTCAACATCGCCTTTTCGGTGTTCTTTCCGCAAAACCTGACGCTGTCCATCTACGACGCCACCGGCCGTCCCGTCTTCGGCAAGACTTACTACGACACGGCGTCCATTGCGGAGCGGCTGACGCTCGACGGCCTTGCTGCCGGGGTCTACGAGGTGTTCGTCACCCGCGAAGACGGTACCGTGAATTCGGGCCGATTCCTCAAGCCCATCCGCTGATTCGAATTCGGCTGGATTTGGGCGAGGCCTGAATTGAAAAAGGGGAACCGGCGCGATGCCGATTCCCCTTTTTGGTTCAAGTGAGAAGGGTGAGATTACTGCGCGATGAGGCGCATGTGCCAGTAGGCTTCTCCGGGGTTGGCTCCGTAATCGACCGAAATGGTGAGGCGTTCGACGCCGTCCACATTGGTGTACTGGAAGACTTCGTAGGTGATGGTGCTGGCTGGGACTCCGGACCCATCACCAGGATGCTCGCCGCCGTTGTAGGCTTTGTTGAATCCGATGAAGGCGCCCACGCCATCGACGGTGATCTCCGCGTCCGTTGCACTGAAGGTGTGCGTGCCGGCTGCGTAAGCATCGAGCGGCGCGACGAGCTCGGTTTCGTCGATGCACTCTCCGGCAAACCCGAGGTAATCCTCGGCCCAGATGACGCCGTCCGTGATGTACTCCATGGTGCCGTCGTCGTAGAAGACCCACTGGTCGTCCATTTGGCAGGCACGCTCGATGACACCGTTGGCGTCAATGCCACCCCACCAGTCGTTGCACCCCTGGCATGGTCCTACGTAGTAGCTGCCTTCTCCGTCGAGCAACCAGGTCTTGCCGGTCGCGCTGGACAGAGCGGAGGCCATGAAGGAGGCCGAGCTGATGGTCACCGTTTGCGTGGCGTTGTCGCTTTCGCCGGCATCGTCGTACGCCGTGAGGGACACCTCGTAGTTGCCGTCCATGGCGTAGGTGTGGACCGGGTCCTCCTGGGAGCTGACCGCTCCGTCACCGAATTCCCAGACGTAGGAGGTGGCGTTGGACGTGCTGTTGGTGAAGGTCACCGTATTGCCGTCGATGGCGTACGAGAAGTTGGCCACCGGGGAGGAAGCCGGGATCGGCGGCAGGTCGGCCTCGTCGTGGTAGTGCACGAGGTAGAAGTTCCATGCGCTGCCGTCTCCGCGGACCAGAGCCAGGCTCAGGCGGTCTTCCGTGTCACCCTCGACCATGTCGATGATGGTGTACATCTTGCTCGCAGCGGGGATGTAGCTGTCGCCATTCTCCGTCTTGTTGCAGAGACCGATGTAGGCGCCGAAGCCGTCGATGGTCACCGTGTTGGTGTTCACATTGAAGTCGTAGGTGTAGTTACCACCGTCGGCGAAGGCGCTCAGATCCTCTCCGTTGGGGCCGGTCCACAGGCCGGGCTCGCTCTCGTCGAGGCAGGTCTCGTCGATGCCGAGCCATCCGCCGTTGCCGTCGGAGTCCATGAACATCGTGCCATTGGTGTTCTTCTCCCATGTGCCGTCGGGGTTGAACGTGTAGCTGTCGTCGAGGATGCACGGACGCTCACCCAGCGGCGTCATGCCACCGAAGGACCACCAGCTGTTGTCGTTGATGGCCGGGCCGATGCCAAGGGCGACTTCCTCACGGTCGAGGTACCAGGTCTTTCCGCCCGCTCCGGACAGGAAGATGGCGGCATTGTTCGGGTCCACGATAGCGATGGTCTCTGTCTTGGAGGCGGAGCCGTCCAGTCCGGTGGCCGTCAAGGTGACTTCGTACTCTCCACCTTCGGCGAAGATGTGGGTCGGGTTGGTCTCCGTGCTCGTGTTGCCGTCACCGAAATCCCATGCGTGGGAGGTGGCGTTGACCGAGTAATTGGTGAAGGTCACTTCGGCCCAGTTGGTCTCGCTCACTTCGTACTGGAAGCTAGCGATCACCGAGGCGGTCGGTTCCGGTTCGGGGTCCTTGCGGCAGCTGGTGATGACCACGCTGGCAACGAGGAGCAGGCTCAGGGCCTGGATCGTCTTGTTCATGTTGGTTGGATTGGGTTGTGTGATTGAATTCGCAAAAGGATTCCCGGCCTCAATTGAAGAGGGAGGCGTCGGGGTAGGTCGTGAGGGTGGGGGCGATTTGCGTCTCTTCGAGGGCAATCGGCAGCCACAGGTGGGTCTCGCTGAAGTTGGCGGCCTTGTCCCCATCGTCGAGGAAGAGGTCGGCGCTGGCGCGTCCACTCCGGACGAGGTCGAACCAGCGGTCGCCCTCGCAGGCGAGCTCGGCGCGGCGCTCGTACCAGATGAGGTCGAGCAGGCTCCAGCCTTCGTCGGCCATCACCATGGAGGCCGTGCGGTAGGTGCTGCTGTTGTCCCCGGGGCCGGCGGCGCGCTCGCGGACCTGGTCGATGTAGGCCATCGCGAGTCCGTCGTCTCCGGAGCCGCGGTGCAGGGCCTCGGCGAGCATGAGCAGGACGTCGGCGTAGCGGAACACCGAGGTGTTCTGGGCCTTGGTCAGGTGCTCGTTTCCACCGTTGATGTTGGTGCCGGCGTAGGCTTTCAGGTTGGGGAACTTCACCTGCCAGTATCCGGTGAAGTCCAACGGGTTGTTCTGGGTCATGTCGATGATCGGGTCGCAGCTCAGCCCTGCATCGGCGAGGTCCTGGGCGAGCCCGTCCTCGGAGATGATGGCCACATCGCGGCGGTAGGTGTCGTCGTCGAGGAAGTGGTTCCACAGGCTGGGCGTCACACTCATGAAGCCCCAGCCGGCTTCGTAGTTCGGGTGGGCGGCACACAGTCCACGGATGCCGCAGAGCTGGATCATGCCGTTGCCGTCGACGCCTTCGAACCAGCCCCAGTCGCTCTGGTAGAGCGGCGTGCGCTGGATTTCAAAGACGGACTCGACCGTGTTGCGGTTTTCGAACTTGTACAGGTCCTCCATGTCGTCGACCAGTTGGTAGACGCCGAGGTCCACCACATTCTGGAAGGCGGCGGCGGCACTCTGGAAGAGCTGAGGGTCGTCGTTCTTGAGGTCGGCCCAGTAGAGGTAGGCCTTGCCCATGAGGGCGTAGGCAGCGCCCTTGGTCACCCGGCCTTCTTGCCCGGTCGGGGCGATGAGCGGGAGGTGGGGGATGGCTTCCTCGCAGTCGGTCACGATTTGCTGCATGATGGCCGACAGCGTGCTGCGTTCGAGGTTCACATCTTCCGGCGTCAGGCTCGTGGTGATGAGCGGAATCGGGCCGAAGTGGCGGAACAGATCGAAGTGGTAGTAGGCGCGCAGGAACTTGGCCTGGGCCTTGTACTCGGTCACGGCGTTGGACTCGATCTGCGCGAGGTCCAGCAGGGCATTGGCCCGACTGATGCCGACGTATCCCCGGCGGTAGATCGGGTGGGTGACGACGTTGGTGTTCGTGTTGGTGAAGTCGTCGAACTCCTGCCAGCCGGGCTGGTCGTTGTTGGACGGGTCACCCCCGGCGTTGGCGTTGTCCGAACGGATGTCTCCGTACATGACGTGGCCGACCCATTGGCCATAGGCCATGCCCCATCCGAGGGGGTCGTAGACGGCAATCAGGGCCGAGCCGATCTGGCCTTCGGTCTGGTAATAGTTGCTCGAGAGGAACTCGTTGACGGGTTCCACTTCGAGGCGGTCCTTGCTGCAGGCGGCCAGCACGAGCGCGATTCCGGCGAGGACGGTGAGGTTGCGTTGAAGCTTGTTCATGATGGTCGAATCAGAAGGTGACGTTGAGGCCGGCGCCGAAGGAACGGTTGTTGGGATAGAAACCCTTGTCGATGCCGGTGTCCAGGATCCAGCCGCTGGTGCCGATGTCCGGGTCAAATCCGCGGTAGTTGGTGACGGTGAAGAGGTTGTTTCCGGTCAGGTAGACCTTGACGTCCTTCATCTTGGCGCGGTGTGTCCACTCCGCCGGCAGGTTCCAGCCGATCTGCAGGTTGCGCAGGCGAAGGAAGTTGCCGTTCTCCACGTAGAAGCTGGAGGGGCGCTGGTTGTTGTTGGGGTCGGTGGAGGTGAGGCGGGGCAGCTCCTCGCTCGGCGCCTCGGGTGTCCAACGGTCCAGCCAGAAGGTCTGCATGTTGGAGAAGGTCACGTCGCTCCGCTCGTAGGTGCGGTAGATCTCGTGGCCGAGCTGGGCGTTGAAGATGGCGTTGACGTAGAAGTCCTTGTAGGTGAGGTTGGCGCTCAGACCGAGGATGTGCTTCGGCCACGGGGTGCCGATGTCGCCGATGTCGTCGGAGTTGATGACGCCGTCCCCGTTGGTGTCCAGGAACCGGATGTCTCCGGGTTGGGCGTTGGGCTGCAGTGGATCGCCTTCGAGGTTGATGTGGCTGAAGATGTCGGCCTGCGTCTGGAAGATGCCATCGGCTTGGTAGCCGACGAAGTGGCCGACGGCATAGCCCTCGGTCATCCGGGTGATGGCGGTGTTGCGCACCGGCCAGCCCCATCCGTTCAGGTAGCCCGTTTCGCCGGCCACGCTGATGACCTCGTTGCGGAAGTGGGTGTAGTTGAGGGTGGTGTTGAGCTTGAGATCACCCTGTCCCATGCGGTATCTGAGGGAGAACTCGACGCCTTCGTTGAGAATCTCACCGAGGTTGGAGGTCGGGTTGTTGGTGGCGCCTACGTAGCCGGGAATCTGCTGGGTCATGAGCAGGTCCTTGGTCTGCTTGCGGTAGACGTCCGCCTCGAAGGACACCTTGTCATCAAAGAGTCCCAATTCGACACCGAGGTCAAGCTGGACACTCTCTTCCCAACGGACATTGGGGTTCGGCGGTGCGGCCAGGGCCGTTCCGGTATTCAGGGTCTGGACCTCCGAGCCGAAGGGGTAGGTGAACACGTTCTGGATGCGGGCCACATAGCTCAGCGGGGAAATGCGGTCGGAACCATTGACTCCCCAGGAGGCGCGGATCTTCAGGAAGCTGATCTTGTCTGAATCCTTGAGGAAGTCCTCCTTGGAGGCGACCCAGCCGAGGGAGGCGGAAGGGAAGACGCCGTAGCGGTTGTTCTCTCCGAAGTTGGAGGAGCCGTCGCGGCGGATGGTCGCGGAGAAGAGGTACTTCTCGTCGTAGTTGTAGAGCAGTCGCCCGAACGTGCTGATGATGGCATAGTCGACGGAAGCACCGCCAAAGGCCAAATCAGTGGTGTCCTGACCGGCGTCGATGTAGTGGAAGTTGGGGTTGAACTCCGCGTCCATCGGAACGCCTTGGGAGGAGCCTCCGACTTGGCGGGACGCCGTGGTCCGGAACGACGTTCCGACGAGGAAGTCGAGGTTGTGCTTCTCCTGCAGCGTGGTCGTGTAGTTGGCGGTGTTCTCCCACTGGAAGCCCTGGAAATTCCCGGACCCCTGTCCCACGTCGTTGCTCAGGTTCTGGGCCGCCGGGTGGAAGTAGTAGGTGGGGGTGAAGTAGCGGTAGTCGTACCAGTTGAGGTCGAAACCACCATCGGTCTTGAGGCGCAGTCCTTCGATCGGCTCGTATTCGATGTAGACGTTGCCGATGATCTGGTCGGACTTGTTGTCTCCTCCAGCGAGGTACAGCCGGCTCAGCGGGTTGATGTACTCCTTCTGGACCCAGGGCGACTGCGCGAAGCCGAAGTCGGCCTCGTCGTCATAGATCGGGGTCAGCGGATCGTAGGCGAAGGCGTCGGACTGAACGCCGCCGAAGGCGCTGTTGGTGCCGATGTTGTTGTTCTGTGTACGGTTCAGGTAAAGGTTTTGGCCCACGGTCAGGAAGTCCTTGATCTTCTTGGACGAGTTGTAGCGCATGGCGTAGCGCTTGTAGTTGGACTTCTCGCCACCGATGACGCCGTTCTGGTCCCAGTAGTCAAAGGAGATGTAGCTGTTGTCCCCGGAGGCGGTGATGCGGTGGTTGATGACCTGCGCCGGGTTGAAGATCTCCTCCATCCAGTTGGTGCTGGCGGTGAGCGGGTCTCCGAAGTTGGGGAAGCCCAACACGTCCAGCGCGGAGGTCTGGTTGCTGTTGGCGAATTTCTCGCGCATCAGGATCACATAGTCCTCAGCCCCGAGCATGGTCGGGAGTTTCCAGGGTTGGGAGTTCAGGTAGCTCGCGGAGTATGTGATGCTCGCGTCTCCCTTGCTGCCATTCTTGGTGGTGATGATGACCACACCGTTGGCGGCCCGGGCTCCGTAGATGGCACTGGAGGCGGCATCCTTCAGCACGTCGACGGACTCGATGTCGCTCGGGTTGATGTTGTCGATGTTGCCGAGCTGCACGCCGTCCACGATGTAGAGCGGGGAGTTGTCTCCGTTGGTGCTGATGCCGCGGATGAGGATGCTCTTTCCGGATCCCGGCTGGCCACTGGACTCGTTGACGATCAGACCGGAGGTCAGGCCCTCGAGCGTGGAGGTCACGTCGGGAACGGCAATGCCTTCGATGTCTTTGGCGGTCACCTTGGAGATCGATCCGGTGGAGACCTTCTTTTTCTGCCGGCCGTATCCCACCACGACGACCTCGTCGACGAGCTGGGCGTCAATGTCGAGGGAGACTCGGATGGGGGAGGCGGTCTCCACTGTCAAGGTCTGGGCCACATAGCCGATGAAGCTCACCTTGAGGGCGGCGGGCAGTCCGTTGACCTTCAGTGTGAAAGAGCCGTCGGCTCCGGCGCTTGTGGCATTGGTGGTGCCGCTCTCCAGGATGGTGGCCCCGATGAGCGGGTCTCCAGATTCACCGTCGAGGACGGTTCCGGTGAGGGAAATCGATTGGGCAGACAAGGGACCAGTGCTCCAGGCGAGCAGTCCCAATGTCAGCAGCGCAGCCCATGAGGCTCGGCGCGAGGTGTGGTTGGTCATCGTTTTGATTTACAGCTGTTTGGCCGATGTATTCGCGAATTGGCAAGGCAAATACATTCCGCTCTCCCGGCTTGGTGTACAATGTACACTACCTAAGTTCAGCTGAAGCGAACAATTGGACTGAAAGTGAAAAATTCAGGTGCCAAAGCGCCGTTCAGGCCCTTGGGTGAAATCTTCATTCAATGGGGGGGCGCCTCATCAGAACAGCCAGCGGTGCCCGACCGTGATCATGCCGTAGGAGTAGAAGCTAATTTCTTGCCATCGATAAAAGTCAGGGTGCTCCTTCAATTTGGGCCAGACTGTTTCGCCCAGTCCGAACATGGACAGCTCGAAGGAAAAGACCCACTCGGAACATTTCAGGTCGGCGGTGGTCTTGCCACGACGTTCCAGCTTTCGCTGTTTGGACGCACTGATGTCCCGGTTGCACCGCTTGGTGGGGATGCCGGTCGCCGCGTAGAAATGGATCGGCCAGATTCGGACGCCCGTGGAATAACTCCAGCCAGAGTCCCATTTCCGGCCTCCGCCCACCTTGGCAGTGACGATGGATGGGAAGGCCAACCCGAATTGTCCTTCGACGAAGGTGGTCTTCCCGATGAAGGTGCGCCCACCGGCCAAAAGTGAGGTTCCCGGAAACACCGCCCCATCTGACGCTAACCCGCTGATGGCGGCCAATCCCCAATTGGACTCGATGTAGCCTTCATTTCGGACCTCGTTCTGTGCCCGACTGACCATGGTGAAGCCGAGGAGGAGGAAGATGAGGGCGGTGAGGCGAAGGCGCATGAAGAGTGGATTGTCTCAGGAAGATAGGAGAGGACGGGTGGTCCCTTTGGTTCTGTCTACGAGCGTCAGCGGTCCGTTTGCGGATGGATGGAAGCGACGCCCGTGGTGTGGGCCTCGATGTCGGCGCGGTCCATGCGCATCTTCCGGAACTGGCCGGCGTGGTAGAGGGATGCTTGGTTGTCGTAGAACGGGCTAAAGGGGTTGCCGGATTGACCGGTGGGGAGGATGCTCTGGGCGCCGTCTATGTCGGCGAAGTCGATGCCGATCCGCTTGGACGGGCCGGAGAAGATGGTGTAATCGACTGCTTTCTTCAGTTTGAATTCGTACTTGCACAAAGCGTCCTTCGCGGCTGGCAACCCGAACGGCCCCACGTTGAGCCAGTCCCCCAGCACGGGCACATCGGTCATGGCGTGCTGATGGGTGGCGGTGTGGAGTCGGTCGTAGCGCCAATGTTCGACCTCTGGCCCAAGGGCGATTTCGAGGTCTTCGTAAGCCTTGAGGAGGGCGATGCCCAGCACGAGAGCGGGCCCTTCCTTCAGGTCCGTGCGGACGTCGTCCCACCAGGGAGAGTCTGCATTGGCGAGGAGACGAGGGAAGGTGTTTTCGCTGATGATGGTCCGGTGCCAACTCTCGAATTTCTCCGGGGCGGTCTCCGGGCCAGCGGCCTGCTCGAATTCGTCATACATCGCCCCTTCAATGGACCGGTACATCCAGCGGTAGTAGAGGGTGGGGGCCATGTCGCTGGCGCGGTGGGCACCCTCCCAATCGCGCAGGGGCGCCACCGCTTTCTCGAGTTCCTCATCAAGGGTTCCAGAGGCGATGTGCCCGAGCATCATGGCGCAGTTTTTTTCGTAGACGGGCGAATGGTGATCGAGCTGCAATTCCTGCGCCTCGGCGAGCGTCCAGTCGTCCTTGGCCTCTATGGCGTCCACGATGCCCGCTCCTCGGGTGTTTCCGGAGTAATAGTGCCCAGGATAATGGCGCCCGGCGATGCTGTCTGGGGCGTTGTTGGCGGAGTACACGTACCCCGATTCGGGGTTGACCGATTTGGGGTTGAACCGGAAGGGCAACCAGTCGGTGTAGTCGTTGGCAGGATCGGTGCCGTCGATGGCAATTTTGGTGTCGAGTCCTTCGGGGCGAACGGGCAGTTTGGCGCACGCCCACCAAGCGACGTTGCCCGAAGAATCGCCGTACATCAGGTTGATTCCCGGCGCGTGCATGATGGACGCCGCCGCTTCGATATCCCCCATGTCCTGAGCCCTAGAAAACCCGAAGAAGGCTTCGTGAATTCGGTTTTCCGGGTACTGGGTAAACGTCCACCACATGGAGACCGAGTCTTCGATGAACGGTCCATGGTGGGTGCTGCGGATGTCGAACGTCACCGGATCGCCGCCGGCCACCTCGATGGTCTCTGTGCGGATGTCGAGGTCCCGCCATTCTCCGCCATGCAGATATCGGTCTCCCTCAATGGTTTCGCGGTAGAGGTCGATGTCGTCATTCTCAAACATCGTGATGCCCCAGGAATGGTGGCGCGTGTGGCCAATGGCAGGGAAGGGGAGTCCCGCCAAATGGTTGCCGTAGTATTCGACCTCCGGGCAGACGATGTGGGCTTCGTACCAGACGGAGGGCTGGGCAAAGGCCATGTGAGCATCGTTGCAAAAGAGCACTTTTCCCGAAGCGGTCTTGTCCTCTCCGATGACCCAAGCATTCGACCCCAGCCATTGTGGAACCGGGCGCAGGGCGTCCAGTCGGTGCACCCGAGACGCGATGCCCGAGATGTCCGAGTTGCCTCGGTTGGCGACGGGTGTCGGTGCGGAGGCGGTGACCGGAATGAGGGTCATCAGCGAATCCCACTGAGCATCAGCTGGCGATCCGGTGACGGGAATGGTGGTGAACCCTTCCACCCCTGTGGCGAGGTCAACGAAGTACTTACGGTCCAGATTGCGCTTCATCCAGTCCAGGATGGGCTCAAACTTCAGGTGGATGGCAAATGAATAGGCCATGAAGCCGGTGGCGCAGTACACATCATGGGTGTCAAAGGGCTCCGGGTCCTGTCCGAGCAGCTCGTACTCCAAGGGCGTCCGCCCGTCTTCGATGAACCGGTTGATGCCGGAGATGTAGGCGGCCATCGCCTCTTGGATGCGGACCGGGCCGCTGGCGAGGAATTCCGCGGTGACCCGGTCGGCCGCCTCGCGCATGCCCAAGGTGCGCAGGTACCGGTCGTTGGAGATCATCTCCTCTCCCAGAAGGGCGGACAGCTCACCACCGCCGGCGCGGCGGAGCAGATCCATCTGCCAGAGGCGCTCCGAGGCGTGCACGTACCCGAGGGCAAACATGGCGTCGCTTTCGGTCTCCGCATAGATGTGAGGCACAGCCATGTCATCAAAGACCACCTCCACCGGTGCGCTCACCGCATCCGATTGGATGTGAAAGTCGTAATCAGGCTTGTGGGACTGGACGAAGAAGACGGCATAGCTGAAGAGCAAAACCAGCAACAGTCCCAATGCGATTCCTGTTTTTTTCATGCGCATGAATGG
>PKDZ01000073.1 GCA_002862785.1 Flavobacteriales bacterium | reverse complement strand
CAGCGACCTCTGTGGCGCAACGGGTGCCGCGACGGTGACCTTCACCGCTACGGATGCCTGCGGCAACAGCAGCAGCGCTTCCGCCACGTTCACCATCGAGGACACCACGGCCCCGAGCATCGACACGGCTGCCGACGACGAGACGGTGGAGTGCGATGGTGTGGGCAATACGGCAGCTCTGAATGCCTGGCTTGCCGACAACGGCGGTGCTGAGGCCAGTGACGCTTGCGGCGGTGTGACCTGGAGCAACAACTACACGGCGTTGAGCGACGATTGCGGTGCCACGGGTAGCGCGATGGTGACGTTCACGGCCACCGACGACTGCGGCAACGCAAGCACGACGACTGCCACGTTCACGATCGAGGACACGACCAACCCGACGATTGACGAGGCCGCCTCGAACGAAACGGTGGAGTGCGATGGCATGGGCAACACGGCGGCTCTGAACGCCTGGCTGGCCGACAATGGCGGTGCTGAGGCCAGCGACGCTTGCGGCGGTGTGACGTGGAGCAACAACTACACGGCGTTGAGCGACGATTGCGGTGCCACGGGTAGCGCGATGGTGACGTTCACGGCCACCGACGACTGCGGCAACGCGAGCACGACGACGGCCACGTTCACGATTGAGGACACGACCAACCCGAGCATTGACACGGCTGCCGACAACGAGACGGTGGAGTGCGATGGCATGGGCAACACGGCGGCTCTGAACGCCTGGCTGGCAGACAATGGCGGTGCCGAGGCCAGCGACGCCTGTGGAGGAGTGACCTGGAGCCACAATTACAACTCTGAAGCGCTTGGCCCTGCGTTGGCCATTGATTTCGACGAAGAAGTGGTGAGTGACGATTGCGGTGCCACGGGTAGCATGACAGTGACGTTCACAGCCACGGATGACTGCGGCAACAGCAGCGAGACGACGGCCACGTTCACGATTGAGGACACCACCAACCCGACGATTGACGAGGCCGCCTCGAACGAAACGGTGGAGTGTGACGGTTCGGGCAACACGGGTGCATTGAACGCTTGGTTGGCCGACAATGGCGGTGCTGAGGCCAGCGACGCTTGCAGCGGTGTGACGTGGAGCCACAACCACAGTGCGTTGAGTGATGGATGCGGTGCTACGGGCAGCACGACGGTGACGTTCACAGCCACGGATGACTGCGGCAACAGCAGCGAGACGAC
The DNA here is from genome assembly GCA_002862785.1 of Flavobacteriales bacterium. Classification (GTDB taxonomy): domain Bacteria; phylum Bacteroidota; class Bacteroidia; order Flavobacteriales_D; family Sanyastnellaceae; genus UBA8752. The sequence goes on along the minus strand of PKDZ01000073.1, from coordinate 75,625 downwards.
GGCCACGTTCACGATTGAGGACACCACTAACCCGACGATTGACACGGCCGCCTCGAACGAAACGGTGGAGTGCGACGGCTTGGGCAACACGGCTGCATTGAATGCTTGGCTGGCTGACAATGGCGGTGCTGAGGCGAGCGATGCTTGCGGCGGTGTGACGTGGAGCCATAACCACAGTGCTTTGAGCGATGGATGTGGTGCTACGGGCAGCACGACGGTGACCTTCACAGCGACGGATGACTGCGGCAACAGCAGCGAGACAGCGGCTACGTTCACCATCGAGGACACAACGCCGCCAAGTCTCTCTATCGAGGGTCCTGCCAATCAGGATCTCGAGCAGAATGCGACGTGCGATCTCGATACGAGTGTGGATGCCTTGGGCATTGTGACCTACACGGCTGGCGACGCTTGCGGCAGCGCTTCTGTGGAGATCACGCACGAGGACGGCGAAGCCCTCTTGACGTGTGACGGAGACGACGACCTGCTCGAGGGCAGCTACTCGTTCGAGCGGACCTTCACAGCCACCGCCACGGACGAGTGTGGCCTGACGACCACGGCCACGTACGTCCAGACTATTACGGTGGCAGACATTATGGCTCCTCAGTTCACGAGCACTTGTGAAATCGCAAACGGTGGCGCTGTGGAGGTCTGCTGTGAAGACTACAGTGGAGCCGTCGTGATTCCTGACCCCTGTGATGCGGAGGCCGCAGACAATTGCGACAGTGATGTGGCCATTGTGTACGCCGAGACCTACATGGGGGACTACGCTCCTGGTGATGGGGTGGAGAGCTTCTGCGAGTCCAGCACACCAGAGGCCTATGCCGACGGCGAGGCCTGCAATGGTCTTGATTCACATGCCTTCAGTCTGTTCAACTTCGATGGCGAGCCCCGCATGGACTTCATAAGCGTCGGGGCAGGGGTTGTGGCCCAGATGACCGACGGTTCTTGGGTCCTGACTCAGGAGCTGGTAAATACAGCCGGAACCGGAGGGTTGTCATTGAGTGTGACTTACGGTGCGGCTCTCGGTTGGGATGATTGGAGCAATCAAGATTTCCCAACAGGTTACAAGAGGGACTGCGGTGAATTGATCGATGATCACGAGAATTGGGATTACCGAATTCTTCAGTCCGGCACTTTGACCGGCACAGGGAATTACACGGACCTTGCTCTCTCTCTTTCCCATGCCCCAGCCAACGAGTATTATGCCTTGCAAGTTGGTCTAGGAGCCAACAATCAGAATAACAACTACGGCTATAGCGGCTGGATCATGGCGAGTGGCATGAATGGTGAGGACGCTGTGATGTTCAGCGGCGACGTCTTTGGCGACTTGGATTGTTGCCTGCCTTGGAGTATTCATCGCGAGTACACGGCCACAGACGATTGCGGCAATGACACGGACTTCGCCTACAACATCAATGTGAATGGGGAGGACTGCGAGGACGGAGACGACGCCAACCTGAGTGGCGGTCAATCCGGTGACCACACGCCGGTCATTCTCGGCGGCGCGGGTGATCTCACCTCCGGCAAGACGCCCATTCGGGTGACCAACCTGCAGCCGAACCCGGCCAACGATTGGAGCTTGCTCGGATTCGAGGTGACGGGCAACATGCGCATCCGGATCGACCTCGTGACGATGCAGGGTGTGATGGTGGCCGAGCTCTATGACGGAGTGGCTTCACCCAACGTGAACCACACGCTCAACATCGACACCGAGTCGCTGTCGAACGGCATGTACCAGATCCGCCTGTCGAGCAGCCAGTACCTGGTGGTGAAAAAGCTTCTCGTGACGGAGTGATTCCGTCCGCCTCCTTGAATCAGAAAAGGGCCGCCCGCAAGGGTGGCCCTTTTTTCTGACGGCGTTGTATTCTGGCACTTTTTTTACGGAAGCCCGTGATATTTCTGATGATTTACAGCAATTGCTGCGCAAGAGTGCCACATTAGATGCTTTGGTGACGACTAATAATTGCACTAGGAAGTTGAAATATATGTTTTAGGCGATTAGTTAAGTGGTTTCACACATTGTCGGAACGAGCGGCGCGAAATTGGGGCAACCTCTTTGCCATGAACCGCTTGTCTGCCCACGCCTCCCCGTTTGGGGCAATTCGGATGGTGCCCTTGCTTGCACTGACCCTCGTCTGGGGGATGGGTTCTCCGCATGCCCAGACGCTCACGAGCGAGATCACCGGTTTCGGGCCGGAAGGCACCACGCACCGTGTCTTTTTCGACGCTCCAGCTGGTGCAGAGGTTTTGAGTGTGTTTGCTTCGGAGGCCAACCCTTTGTCGGTCACCACCACCACGTCGTTTCATCAAGAACCAGGGCTCTCCGATGTCTTGGGACAAAACGGGCTCCTGATCCCTGGGGCCGACTTGGACAGCTGGTTTTCCATTGGAGATGGGAGCTTGGCGGGAGCGGCCAACATTGGTGGTGCCGGTTGGAATTTGGCCCTCAGCTCCTTTGCCATGGGCGGGGACTTTGTGTGTTCGGATGCCGCAGGAGGGGCCTTCTACCTCACGCCAGGTTCCGCTCAAGGCTTGGTTTCGGACACCATTCTCGTTGGACAATTCACCTCCACGGGGACTGTCAACGTGCAGCTCAATGTCCAGTGGAAGCCTTCTGCTAATGCGGATGCCATTGAGAGCTTTGGGTTGACGGCCAGTCTTCTGCCCGTGGCCAATGGTTGCACCGACCCGGCTGCCGTAAACCATGACCCTTCTGCCATCCAGGACGACGGCTCTTGCTTCTATGCGACCAACGGTTTCCAAGGTTTGGAATGGGAGCAGGCTGGGATGTCCGACGGTGTCCCCGTCTACCGGGTCTACGCTGTGATGGACAATCCGGCAGAGCAGGTGGTCAGCCTGTACGGTTCTGCAGCCGATCCCTTGTCCATTCAATCGAGTGCGCCGTTTGTTCAATTGCCTGGGGGAGGCGTCCTGCCCCTGGCGTTTGATGCGAGCAGCGATCTGGTCTCCGGCGATTCCTGGGTCACCATTGGGATGGAATTGAATGGGGGAGGCATCCAGACCGTAGGACTGACCTCCGCTGCGTTTGAAATTGGCGGCGCCTTGCAGAGCGACGCCCAATTCGGCGGGTCGTGGTTTGTGATTCCCGGCAATGCGCCGATGGCGTTCCCGGATGCCGATGGTCGGGTGCTCATCGCTCAGCTGGTGACCTCCGGCTTGGTGACGTTCGAGACGTCCTTGGCCTATGACAATGCCGATGGCGATTTGCAAGAAGTCACGGGACTCATCCTGCAATTCCCGTCGGGAGAGGTCGGGTGTACCGACCCCTTGGCGTGCAATTACAGCCCGTCGGCCATCATTGATGCGCCCTGTCAGTACTCGGACGCCTTGGGAGTTTGTGGCGGAGTTTGTGCCGCGGATGCGGATGCGGATGGCATCTGCGACGATGCCGAAATCGAAGGGTGTACCGACTCGACGGCCGACAATTTCAACCCGGCCGCCACGGAAGACGATGCTAGCTGTACCTACGGCCCTGAAGAGGAAGACACCTCCACATTCTTGGGATTGACTTATGAAGAGGTGGCCGTCGACCTTGTGGCAGACACCCGCACTTATCGGGTCTATGCCCAGTTTGATGGAGCCAATCACGAGGTGGTGTCGCTCTTCGGCAATGCCGAGGATCCCATGCTGCTGGAGTCGGATGCTGGATTCCACCAGAGCGCCACGGGAGGTCCTCTGGCCTCGGCCATTCCGGGAGGCACCTTGTATGATGACCTAGCTGCCGATAGCTGGCTGACCATCGGCGGAGAAAACGCCACGACCGCGACGGCCCTTCAATCTGTGGGCATCGATTTCACCAGTTTCGAAACGGGAGGGGATCTCTTGGTGAACTCGGCATTTGGAGGCGGACTCTTCGTGGTTCCGGGTGAACAGGCGTCCGCCGCGGCAGGCCCTGATGGCCGCGTGCTGATTGGTCAGTTTACCTCAGCGGCTCAGATGGATTGGACGCTGAACATTCAATACAGTACTCCCGATGGCAGTTCCCCGGATGTTCGGGGCGTGTCCATCACCTTCCCGGATCAAGTGCCCGGCTGCGTGGACCCGATGGCCTGCAACACGGATGCCTATGCCGTGGTGGATGATGGATCCTGTGCCTACCCTGATGGATACCCCAACCACACCTTGGACTGTGATGGGCAATGTGTCTCGGATGCAGACGGAGACGGCGTCTGTGACCCGGATGAAATCGCAGGTTGCACCAACGAGGCCGCCTGCAACTACAACGCTTTAGCCACCGACGACGACGGTTCCTGCGAGACTCCGCTCACAATTTACGGTTCCGACGAATACGACTGCGCTGGGACCTGCCTGTCCGATGTGGACGGAGATGGAATCTGCGATGGCCTTGAAATCGGAGGCTGCACTAGCCCGGTGGCGTGCAACTACGACCCCGCGGCGAGCGACGACGATGGCAGCTGTGAGAATGTGACCTGTGCTGGATGCATTGACCCCACGGCCTGCAACTACGACGCTTCGGCCACCCAAGGTGATGCCTCCTGCGAGTATGTGGACGAAGTCTGTGAGGCTTGTGTGGCCGGGCAGGTGGTCTTTCAGGACGCCGATGGTGATGGCGTCTGTGATGGCGATGAGTACGCTGGATGTACCGATCCCAATGCCTGCAACTTTGATCCGCTTGTGGACGCCGCCAATAGCGACCTCGCCCTGTGCGACACCCCGCTGAGCCTCCATGGTTCCGCCCACGTCGATTGTGACGGAATCTGCCTGAACGATGCAGACCTCGATGGTGTGTGTGACGAGGAGGAGGTGTTGGGGTGCACCTACAACGCCGCGTGCAATTATGCTCCCGCCGCTACGCAGGACGATGGCAGCTGCACGTTTGCTGCGCCCAATGAATTGTGTGACGGCACCTGTATCCTCGATTTGAATGGCGACGGAGTGTGTGACGACCTCTCCCAGCCCGGGTGCACCTATGCCGACGCCTACAACTACGATGCCTCGGCCACGGTAGACGACGGTTCCTGCACCTTCCCGCAAGGGGCGTGTCAGGCCGACCTAGACCAAGATGGCGATGTGACCGTCAGCGATTTGCTGGATTTCCTCGTCTATTTCACGGACCCCTGTGAGGTGTTCAGCGCCGAATGATCTCGAAAGAAATGAACCCAACCAAAACCCAATCTCCCATGCCCAACCAGCGCGCACTGTGGCTCGCCGCAGTGATTCCCTTCCTGGCTCTCCTGGCCCAGGCCCAATCCGTGGTCAACGTGGCCCCGTTCGGCTCCGTTCAGGACGCCATCGATGCGGCCATGCCCGGCGACACCTTGTTGATGTCGGCCGGCACGTTCGAGCCCACCGGCACCATTGTTCTGAACAAGGACGGTCTGGTCCTGAAAGGGGCCGGTGCCGATGCAACGACCATCGACATTTCCGGCTTCGATGCCTGGGGCATTCATCTGTCCGCCGACCACCTTCTCCTCGAAGGCTTCCGTGTGGTGGGTGACGCCAATAACAATCAACAATACGCCATTCATTCAGATCCCGGTACGGCCAGCCTCACGGTGCGTTCGGTGTCCATTTCCGGAAACGACCGGACCGGTCTGGACCTCAACGGTGTGGACGGCGGTCTGATCGAAGACGTCTCCTCCACAGGGGCCGCTTCCGGTTACGGCATCGCCTTGTCGAGCTGTGCCAACATCACCCTTCAGGACATCACCACCTCGGGCAACTTCTGGGGAAATGTGGGCATTTATCCCTCGGCGACCCAGTTCCAAGGCGCGATTGAAGCGCCGTCCGGTATTGTCTTCATGGACGACCTGAGTCTGGAAGGTGGATTCATCACGGTTCAACCGGGTGCCCTCGCTTCTGGCGGCACGTGGGAGCCGGTCATCTCCACCACGGACGAGACCGATGCACTGTATGCGGCCAATGCCGATGTGCGGGTTCCCGAGGCCATGAGCTACGTGACACAAGCTGTACGCGTTGATGGCTTGGACAACCGGGCCGTGGGTGCCCCGGAGGACATTCTGGCCCTCATGCCTTCTATCGCGTCTTTGGAAGCTGCACCTGGTGTGCCGTTGTTCGGGCCGCAGACCTTCACGGACCTCGAGACGGGCGTGAGCCTCGTGTACGAGCTCGGTTGTACGGATGACGCGGCATGCAATTACAGCGAAACCGCGACCGTTGACGACGGTTCCTGTCAGACTCCGGCCGACCTCTACGGAGGAGACCAGTACGATTGTGACGGCAACATCCCCGGTTGCATGGACCCGGATGCGTTGAACTACAATGCCGAAGCCAATATCTCCGCGGAGTGCATTTACCTGCCGGCAGGATGCATCCCGATGTTCGACCCGGCCATTGATGACACGACCCGAGTATCCTGCGTGGACCTGTTGCCCCATCCGGACAGCATCCCGCAGTTGACGGCCTACGACCCCTGCAACCCGGACAACGTGATTCCGGTGCTCTCCAGCCTCGAGGATTACGACTTGGAAACGGCTTGCGGTCAGTTCGTGACCTACCGCCACCTTGCGCTCAACATCGAAGTGGGCGTTATCAACGTGCAGTACCAGACCTTCATGGTGGACGACACCACGGGGCCGGTCATCACGAGCATGCCGGTTGACCTCGTCCTCGATTGCGCACTGGCGGGAGACAGTGCCAATTGGGGGGCGATCGAAGCCGTGGACGCTTGCCACGACCTGATGGGCATCAGCTACATGATGGACAGCATGTATGTGGACACGGTGAACTTCCCGATCTGTGATGGAAACTGGCTGATTGCCCGCTCCGTAGCCGCCATGGACTTGTGTGGCAACGCCACTGAGGCTAGCTATGTCATCACGGTGCGCGACCTCGTGCCCCCGACCTTGGCCAACGTCCCCGCAAGTGACAGCTTGAGCTGCCTCGATGCCCTGCCGACGGACAACGATGTGCCCCTGCACTCCGATTTGTGCAGCGGGTCGAGCATGAACCTAACGGAGTTTATGGTGGAAGGCGATTGCCCCGAGAACTTCACCCTGACCCGGACCTTTGTGGCCACGGACGGGTGTGGCAACTTCGCATCTGCCGAACAGATCGTGACGGTGGAAGACACCCTCCAGCCGACCATCCTGACCACGCCGCCGAACCTGATGGTGGATTGTGGTGACATGGTCTTGGACAGCACCATCACTGCCATGGACCAGTGCTCGGCGTACACTCTGTCCATAATGGACAGCACGGTATTGGGCGATTGCCCGCAGGAGTACACAATCCTACGCACCCACAGCGCAACGGACGCCTGCGGCAATGTGGCTTCCTACGTCCAGACCATTGAATACGTGGACAATGAGGCGCCCATTTTTACAGATTTGATTCCGTTCGCTACAGCAGGTTGTGCGGATGTGAACACGCCGCTCGCTGCGGCTTTCGACAGCTGTGGAACCACGGAGGTCACCTACTCTGCTTACGCGGCCGAGGGCGGCCAGATTCGCCTCTACACAGCCACCGACGCCTGTGGAAATTCGGTCCAAGGATTGCAGATGGTGGACTTTGGGGCAGACCCCGAGTGCGCCGGATGTACCGACCCGCTGGCTATGAACTACGATGCCGCGGCCACACTAGACGATGGAGGCTGCAACTACAACGGCCTGTATGACCAATCCGGTGAATGCGTGGAGGACGCAGACCAAGATGGCGTCTGCGACTTGCTCGAAATTGTCGGCTGTACCGATGTCGAGGCCTGCAACTACTTGCCGTCGGCCACTGATGCTGGTCCATGTGACTACCCGGCGAATACCAACCGTGACTGCAATGGCGAGTGCATCGCCGACAGCGATGACGATGGTGTTTGTGACGCCGATGAGGTGGAAGGGTGCCTCGATGGAGACGCCTGCAACTTCAGTGCAGTGGCGACCGAGAACAACCAAGCCCTCTGCTCGTACGGTTGCTACGGATGTACGTATGAAAGCGCGATGAACTACGATGCCACTGCGACCCGCGATGATGGCCTCTGTGCCTTTACACCCACGGTGGATCCTTCCTGTGAGGGTGACGCCAATGGCGATGGTCAAGTGGGCATCGAAGACCTCCTCGAGGTGCTCGCCAACTTCGCAGAGGTCTGCGAGTGATTCGAGCCTCGGTTTGGTGAAGGAAAGGGCCGCCCGCAAGGGTGGCCCTTTTCATTGGGGGCTCTTGGGGGTCAACAGGGGAGGCCGAAGAGGGACAGGACGGAAAGGATGTCCGAGACGCCCACGACGCCATCCCCATCCACGTCGGCGCTGCAGCCATTGGGGAAGTCGGCATCCGCGCAGCCGAACTGGGCGAGGGCCTCGAGGATATCGCCCGTACCGATGATCCCGTCGAGGTCGAGGTCTTCCGGGCAGGCAGTGGGCGCCGGGGCGAGGCTGGCGGTGAAGAGGTGGTTCGTGATGACGCCGGTGGGCGTGGTGGTCAGGGCGAGGTAGGCTGTGCCAGGATCCAGGGTGAGGCCATCGGGGGAGAGGGCGTCGCCGAGGACGGTGCCGTCGGCCGCACGCCACTCGGCGATGAGGTCGCCGCCGAACCAGAGGGTGTCGAGGGTGGCGACGCTGGCCTCGGTCACCTCCACCGCATAGACGTCGACATCGACATCGGGGTGGGGGGCGTCCGTGCCTTGCGAGGACGTGAACCCCATCGTGGTCTGGCCCGGCGTCAGGGGATAGGCCGTGTCTTCGACGTCGGGCTCGTCCATGCCCTGCAGGGTCAGGCCGAGCTCGTCGTTGAGCGAGGTGTGGAAGACGCCGCTCACGAAGAACCGCTCCCGGTGGGTGGGGTTGTACGTCGTCACCATCGCATCGCTGCTGAACGCCGAGACCACGCCGTCGTCGTAGGAGGTGATGCAGGCAAATTCAAGGTCGTCGGCCAGGCCCTTCTCATTGAGCCCCACGATCACGTCACCCTCTTGGCCGTTGCAGTTGACGTCGACGTTCCAGAAATCCTGGAACAGGAAATCCCACAGGACCCCATCGTCCTCAACGCCTCCGAAGAGGAAGACGCCGGGGTCGCCGGAATAGAAGTAGTCCGTCCTCAGGTCCCGCACAGCGTCTGACCGCTGCTCGATGTCGAACCCGAAGAGGTCGCCGAGATCCTCGAGCCAGCCGACGGAGAAGTTGCTGCCGTTGTGCGGAGTGCCGGAGGTGACCAGCTTGGCCACGCGGTGGTGGGCCTGTCCGTCAGGACCGATCGGCCAGTATTCGGGGTTTTGCAGGTATTCCCGGGCCGCCAAACCGCCCATGCTGTGACCGACGAGCACGATTTCGGGAGCGCCCGTCGCGTCGAGGATCTCGGCCACCGCATCGGCGACGGCGAGTCCCTGCTTGGCGGCGGCCGCCTGTCCGCTGAAGATGCCGTCGGAGTTGGCGGCGCCGTTGGACCAGCATTGGCCGGAGGCGTCGCACTCGAAGTTGATGCGGAAGAAGTCGGCGTGACCGTCGGGCAGGGCCGTAAACGGCAACACCTCCTCGAGGGTGGACGTGCCAATGGACCCATCGCTGCTCAGGCAATAGTTCAGGTTGGGTCCCTCGGCCAGCCCGGCATCGACAGTGAGCAAGGCGGCCATTTCCCCCCAGCTGCTCGCATCGCCACTCATGCCGTGCAGAAAGAGCACGGGCAACGGCAGCCGCGCATCGGACACGTCGACTTGGGCCTCCACCGGGCAGGAGAAGACGAGGGTTCCAAGGGCGAGGGCGCCAAAGGGTAGACGGAAGCGGCTGGGCATCAGGTCAATATAGAATTTTGTGGAGATCCACTTTCTACGTCCACAACCCCGCCGCGTACCTTCACGAAATGGAGTTCGTCAAGCTCGACGCGGCCGGCAACGATTTCATCGCCCTCGACCTTCGAGCGAGGGAGGCCGGATGGAGACCTGACGCCGGGGACATCGGGCGTTGGTGCAATCGATGGCACGGCATCGGAGCGGACGGGGTGCTCTTGCTGGCCTCCTCATCCGAAGGGGCGGACTTCCACTTGACCTTCCTGAATCCGGACGGGAGTGAGGCCTTCTGCGGCAATGGCGCCCGCGCCGCCTTCACCTGGTGGCGCCGGCTCACGGCCGGCGAAGGAGCCCAGCCGGACGATGCGCGGTTCACGGCCATCGACGGCCGGCACGAGGGCCATTGGATCCACGGCGAACCCTGCGTGGACCTCCATGTGAAGGCCGCCCCGGAGGACACGCCCCACGGTGCTTTCGTGCACACCGGCACGGAACACCTGGTGTTGGGTGCGGCCCCGGAGGACCTCGCGGGCATCGACTTGATCGACTTGGCAGAGCCCCTCCGGAACCATCCCGACTTCGCGCCGCACGGCGTCAATGTCAACCTCGTCGCCACCGCCCCCGACGCCGAGGGCCGGCACGCCATGCGCACCTTCGAGAAGGGCGTCGAAGGGGAGACGCTGAGCTGTGGGAGTGGCACGGTCGCCGCCGCTTCGGTCCTGCGCTGGCAGAACGGGGGAGAGGCCTTCACGTTTCGGGCGCCGGGCGGCAAGCTGGGCGTCGTCTTCGAGGGGGCGGACCGCGCGTGGTTGTCCGGACCCGTGCAGATGCCGTTCTCAGGCACCATCTTGCCATCGTGAAGCGCGCCTCGGTCCTCCTTCTCGTCCTGGCTGTCCTCCTGTCCGGTCTCCGGGCCCAGGATGTGCCGTTTCCCCCGGACCCCGACGGCCCCCGCCGCGCCTTCAGTGATGCAGCCAAGGCGAGTGTCCTCACCTGCAGCCCCGGCAACCAGCTCTACAGCGCCTTCGGGCACACGGCGATCCGCGTGACGGACCTCGCCGCCGATCCACCCCTCGACAAGGTCTTCAACTATGGCACCTTCCAGTTCAGCGACGGGTTCTATGTGCGGTTCGTGCAGGGGGAATTGATCTACTCCCTGAGCACCAGCACCTACGGTGGCTTTCTCGAGGAATACATCCGGAGCGGACGCGGCGTGAGCGAACAGCGGCTCAACCTCGAGGCGGCGGACATCGCCGAGTTGTATGCCTATCTGCAAGCCAATGCGCATCCCGACCACCGGGACTACCGCTACCTCTTCCTTTACGACAACTGCGCCACGCGGGTCATCACGGTGCTCGAAGACGTCTTCGGTCCCCGGCTCACCGTGGACTGCCCGGACCGCCGCGACAGCACCTACCGCGACCTCCTCCGGGCCAAGCTGGGCGGGGTTCCACTCACCCGGTTCGGCATCGACGTCGTGCTCGGCCTTCCGGTGGACGCCGACCTCGGCCGGTGTGGCGACGCCTTCCTGCCCGACCACCTCGCCGTCGAACTGGACGGGATGAAGCTCGATGCGAATTCCCTTGAGGAGCGGCCATTGGTCCGCTCCACGGAGATGGTCCTGCCTTCCATGCTGCCCACAGCGCCGGACCGCGCCGGGTGGCCGTTGACGGCGGGCTGGGTCCTGCTGGTCCTCTGCGCGGCCGAGTGGTTCCTCGGCAAGCGCTGGCTCCGCCGCCTCCTGCCTGTGCTGACCGGTTTGGTCGGGGTGCTCCTGACCTTCCTGTGGTTCGGCACGGACCACGCTGACACCCGCTTCAACCTCAATGTGCTCTGGGCGTTCCCACTGCACCTGCTCGGCGCTGGACTCGGCGAGGGCGCCGCCACCTGGCGCCGCCAACTGGCCCGGTTCATGGGGATGGCCGCCGCCGGCACTGCAATCCTGAGCTTGGCCCCGCCCGAGGTGACCCGTCAAGCGTTCCATCCGGCGGTCCTGCCCATCGGGTTGGCCCTGCTTTTCTGTTTCGAACCGTGGAAACGCCCCGCCAAGTGATGAGAGCACGCCTTGGATCGGATGGCCCTGTGGCGGCTCTGTCGCTCGTCCTGTTTGTCACCCTGCTCCTGGCTGTTCTCGGTGGGTGCCGCACCGAGCCGATCACGTGGCGCACCCCGTTGCACGGTGTCATCCTTTTCCAGGACAGCCTCGGTTGGTCCGACCTGGTCCCCGACACCCTGTGGACGGAAGGAGAGGAGGGGCTCATGTTGGAGGTCCGCTCCCGCCAACCGCTCCTCGATGCTGACGAGCTCATTCCCGACCTCGATACGGCGTGGACGGACGTCTTCACCCTGCCGTTCATCGGTGGCCCCATTCCCGTGGCTCCCGGGGCGGAAGTGTGGTCGGAGGACGAGACCGTCTCCTTCGCCATTCCCGATGCCGGGCTCCGGCGGGTCAGGCTCTCCGGCGGCGAGCTGGTGCTGCGGGTCGCCAGCACGGTCCAGGGACCCCTCGAATTGAGGTACACCTTCACGGGGGCGCAGTTCCCCTCCGGGGTCAATGGAGGGGCCAATGAAATCGTCCTCACCGTCAACGCGGACACCGCTGAAGTCGTGCTTCCTTTAAATGAAGTAGAGCTTGATTTAGATGGTTCTGAAAATTTGATATTCAGCAAGTTGAAAACACAATGGAGTGTTGGAGTCCCGGCCTCGGCGACCGAGCCCGTTGGGGTGATGGGCGAGGATGAACTGTCCCTTTCCGTGGCCCTCACGGGCCTCCGTGTGGCGCAGGTCGAAGGCCGATTCGACCCCCAGAATCTGACCCTCGACGACCAGATCGAGGTGGATGACTTCGGTGGACTCCAATCGTTGGAGGTCGGTTGGACGGGGCTCGATCTGGACCTCACGCTGATCAACACCGCGGGGGTCGATTTTGCCGCCGCCTTGACGTCGGTGACGCGAACGGACTCGGTCGGCGCAGCACTGGAAACGACGGCGCTCGAGGACGCCGTCCTCGGGGAGGCGGTCTTCCTCCCCCGTGCTCAGGTGTCCGGTTCCGACATGGGCAGTTGGACGGCCCAGCCGGGCACTGCTCAACTCGGGTTGTCGTCCGATCAGGGCAACCTCAGCGATTTCCTGTCTTCCCTTCCCGAGACCATCGGATGGTCGGTCAACCTCGGCATCAACCCCCTCGGCGATGTCAGCGGCGGCACCGACCGCCTCGACCTCGAGCAGTTGCCTCAATTGGAGGCCGTCTTGTCAGCTCCTTTGGCGGTGTCGTCCGCTCGGGCCGTGCTCGTCGACACCCTCGACGTGGTGCCGCCCGACTGGCTCGACTACCAGGGGCGCTTGGATCTTACGGTGGCCAGCAGCTTGCCCGTGGGGGCGACCCTGCACATGAAACTCGTGGACCTTTCGCCCTTCCAACAGTTCCTCGAAGTGGCGTTCGGCCCGGAGTGGTGGCGGTTCGAAGAGGTCGTTCTGCCCGCCGGAAGCGGCGATCCCAGTGCGCCGATGACCACTGTGGCCAGCCTTGATTTCATGCAGCCGCATTTTGAGGCGCTGCGCAATGGGGCCAAGCTGCGGGTGGAGGTGGACATTCAAGCCGCGGAAGGCGGGGCACAATTCGACGCGGCCCAAGGCGTTGTGGTGAAAGGTCGCCTGGACGGTGACGCCATCATCTCCATTCAATGACGCTTGCTGCTTTCCTCTGCGCCGCCGCTGCGGCCCTTTCCCCGTCTTTCCCCTCGTCCACGGCGAACTCGGCCGATTCGCTGGACACCCGTCCCATTCATTCCATTGAGATTTACTCCGAGAACCAATGGGCCTCCAATGCCGCCACCAAGTGGGTGTTGGCGGGCCTCGCCTTCGGGGGCGACATCACCTCGCCGGTGCGCACGCTGACATCCCGGACCGCCCAGCGGGGGACGGGTGTGGGCGGCGGCCTGACCCGGCAGGGCGTCGCGCTCGTCCTGCCGCCGATGAACATCGGGGAGGAGCCGGACAAGGGCCGATGGCGGACCACGGTCGCCCTGGAGCATCAGCAGTTGGTCACGGCGACCTGGTCGCCCGGGATGGCCACCTTCTTCTTCGGTCGGCACGGCATCGAGGGCAACACGGAAGGGTGGCTGGGCACGTCGACCTTCCGGCGTTGGGCCTCGACGTCCCTCAAGGTCGGGGGCATCCGGACCCACCGGACGGAGGTGCGGTCCACGCCGGTGGACATGACCTTGAACTGGAGTGTCAACGCGGGCGAAGTCCACCTCCACGAGAGCGGTTCCCTCCAGTACAACAGCCGCTACCAATGGGACGGGGATTCGCTTCAATTGGACCTGAAAGGGTCGGCCACCAGCTCCTCCGGGGTGGGGACCATCTTCAGCCTGGACTTCGGCATCGCCATCGAGGATGCGGAAGGAGAGGGCGGACGGCCCGACCGCTGGTCCTTCTCGGTCCGGGATTGGGGTTCGGGCCGTTTCGGCGGTTGGATCTGGCAGCGCATCGACACCGCCTATGCGGAAGCCGGCCTGCCCGTGTTCGAGGAGGCGGGGTTGAACTTCTCGCACGTCCTCCAGAAGGACACCTTGGCCGGAACGCTTCGCCGTCGGATGCCCAACACCGTTCGCTTCCAATGGGACCGTTCATCATTGCGCACCCCCGGTGTGGTGTGGAGTCTGCGCCTCGAGAACAACCGGGGCGCCCCACGTGGGCAAGCGGAACTCGTCCGTGCCAGTGGCCGCGGCGCCGTCCGGACCACGGTCGGCATCGGCTACGGTGGGTGGGGCGGCACCTACATCCCCCTCGACCTTGAGTTCGCCACCCGCGACGTGCGCCAGGGCCGGCCCGGCGGCACGCTTGCCGTGTCGACCCGTTGGCTGGCGCTGCCCGGTTCGGGTGGGCGGATGGCCTTGGGATTGAATTGGCACCAAACCTTCTGAGCCTTCACGACCTTCGCGCCATGCCTGCCCTCACACCCCATGCGCCTGAAACCGGCTGGACGGCCGGAGACCGCCTCCAGATCATCGCTGGGCCCTGCGCCATCGAAGGGGAGGACATGGCCTTCCGCATCGCGGAACACCTCGCGGAGACCTGCGCCGCAATTGACCTTCCGCTGATTTTCAAGGGCAGCTACCGCAAGGCCAACCGCTCCCGCATCGACAGCTTCACCGGCATCGGCGACGAGAAGGCCCTCGGCATCCTGGCCGCTGTCCGCGAGCGATTCGGGCTCCCCGTCACCACGGATGTCCACACCGCCGAAGAGTGTGCCCTCGCCGCGTCCCATGTGGACGTCCTGCAGATCCCCGCCTTCCTCTGCCGCCAGACCGATCTGGTCGTCGCCGCGGCGGAGACCGGCAAGGTGGTCAACGTCAAAAAGGGCCAGTTCCTCAGTGCAGAGTCCATGCAGCACGCCGTCACCAAGGTGCACGACAGCGGCAACGGCAAGGCGTGGGTCACGGAGCGCGGCACCACCTTTGGCTATCAGGACCTCGTGGTCGACTTCCGGGGGCTGGCCGCCATGCGGTCGTTTGCCCCGACCATCATGGACCTGACGCACAGCCTGCAGCAACCCAACCAAGCCTCCGGTGTGACCGGTGGCCGCCCCGAACTCATCGCCCACATGGCTCGAACGGCCGTGGCCGCCGGCGCAGACGGGGTCTTCATCGAGACCCACCCCGATCCGGCCAACGCTAAGAGCGACGGGGCCAACATGCTGTCCCTCGACCGTTTCGCCCACCTGGCCCGCCAGATGAAGGTCATGCGGTCCGCCTACCTCGACGCCATCGCCTGATGCGCCGATCGCTCCTCCTCCCGCTCATGCTGTGGCCGGTCCTGACCGGCTCGGCCCAGGGGCCGGGAACGGTGGACGTGCGGCTGTTCGGAGCGGAGGGCCAGGATGAGGCCACGGCCGTCTGGGCTGATGGGCAAGGCATCCTGTTGGCCGGAGAGACCACCAGCGACATCGTCATGGCCGAGGGCCAGGCCGTTTGGGCCCCGGGCGGACCGACGGGCCTCAAGGGCTTTGTCACCGCGTTCGACACGGCCCTCAACTGGTCTTGGTCCTTCGCCTTCGTTGGCTCGCCGGACGCCCCCCTGGAGGCGCCCTCGACGCTTGCGGTGCGCGATGTGGTCCGCAGCCCAGCGGATTCCGCGACGGCCTGGGTCCTCTACGATGCTCCGGTGGAGGGCCAATGGCAATCCACGTTGATGGGCGTGCATCCGGAGGACGGCATCCTCGCCCGCCACAGCTGGTCAACCGGGGGCGTCATCACATCCACCGCCCTCGTTCCGGCGGGCAGCGGATTCATCTGGGTCGGCAGCGAGGCCCCGACGGTGGTGCCCGGGGGCAATGGCGGCGTCCGCCTCGGAATTTGGGACGGCCAGACAGAGTCCAGCCCCACGCTGGCCTGGCTCGATGGGGCGGAAGGCCACACCCCGGTCGCGGCCGATTGGCACGCCGACACACTCTACATCGCGGCTCACGGTCCGGATCCTGCAGCGCCCTCCACCATCCTGATGGTGGCCGTCATCAGCGGCAACCCGACCTTGGTGGCGAAGGCCCCGATCGCCGACCCCGACCTCGCCATCGTCAGCCTCACCGCCGGCCCTCAAGGCGTGGCCTGGTCCGGCACCCTCCAGTCCACGGACGGCACCCTCGACGCCGTCTATGGCCGCCTCAACCCTTCAGCGGATCCGGCCGACCCGAGCCTCTGGGGTCAGTCCTGGATCCAGGAGACCGTCTCCGGATCGGACCGGCCGGCGCGCGCCTTGCATTGGATGGGCGATGTGGTCCAGTGCGCTGCCCGCACCACGGAAGCCGGAGCCGGTGGTTCCGGCATTCTCGTCCAGACAAGGTTCGGTGAGACGGGCGCTTGGTTCGGTCAGTTCGCCTTTGGCGGGACAGGGGAGGAGGACCTCCACGCCATGGCCCTTGACCACGAGGGTCGACTGCTTCTGGCCGGATCCAGCAACAGCTGGACGGAACTCGGCCCTGACAACGGCAGTCTGGACGCCGCCCTGTTCCGCATTTCCACCCCCCAGCTCCAGAACGGATTTGAGACCACGGCTGTCCAAGCCGTCTTGCCCGACGCGGCGTTCGTCGGGTTCGGAACCCCGAACGACCACACAACCGATCCCACGCCCATCGTCACCCTGCGGCATGGCGACCGATGGCCGTTCGCCCCGGAAACAAGGTGGGCCATCTTCGATGCGTCCGGCCGCCTCAGCGCCTTGGGCCACGGCGGCCGCTGGACCTGCACGGGCGCCGAAGGGTGGCGCATCGTGGTGGAGTCGGATGGGCGCGGCCACACCCTGCGCCGCCGCCTGTGGGTGGCTCCTTGAAAAACGTTGGGCGAATCATAGGAGCACCTATATTTGCCCTCGCTTCCAACGGGAAGCAAACCACCTTGTGGAGGGGGTATAGCTCAGCTGGCTAGAGCGCTTGCATGGCATGCAAGAGGTCCGGGGTTCGAATCCCCGTACCTCCACAACCAACCGGACGGTGCGCTCCCCGCGCACCGTTTTTTTCTACGGCTCCGTAGTTCAATGGATAGAATGAGGGTTTCCGGTACCCTAGATACAGGTTCGATTCCTGTCGGAGCTACCACCGGACTCATTCCGATTCACACAAAAAGGCCCGCATCACCGCGGGCCTTTTTCATGGTCTAAATTGACCCCGTGCGCTGCTTGCTTCTATTGTTGTTGTCTCTGAGTCTGGCTCTTTGCGACGTCCTCGCGCAGGATGGGGGCGGTGAGGTGACGCTGGTGGTGCTGGGCAATGCGCAGGATGGAGGCTATCCGCACATCGGGTGCACGCGGGAGGATTGCCGCAACCTCTTCTTGAGGCCGGCTTCGAACCACCACGTGGTGGCGCTGGGCCTGGTCGATGCGGAGTCCGGCGAGCAGTTCTTGTTCGAGGCCACGCCCGACCTGCCGCGCCAGACCTTTTTGCTGGCCGAGGAGGAGGGCGCCCACGGCGGCATGCCCGACGGCATTTTCCTGACTCACGCCCACTGGGGGCATTACGCCGGGCTCGGCTCGCTTGGCCGCGAATCCCTCGGGGCAGATGGCGTGCCGGTGTACGCCATGCCGCAGATGGCCGAATTCCTGAGGACCAACGGGCCCTGGAGTCAGCTCGTGGACCTGAACAACATCGACATCCAGCCCCTTGAGAAGGACCAGACAGTGCAGGCGGGCCAGCGAGTGGCCGTGACGCCGATCCGGGTGCCGCACCGCGATGAGTTTTCCGAGACGGTCGGCTATCGCATCCAGGGCCCGAACCGGACGGCCTTGTTCATCCCCGACATCGACAAGTGGTCCAAGTGGGAGCGGAGCCTCGAGGCCGAGGTGGCCGCCGTGGACATCGCCTTCCTCGACGGCACCTTCTTTGACGGTGCCGAACTCGGCCACCGGGACATGGCGGAGATCCCACATCCGTTCATCGTCGAAAGCTTGGCCCTCATGGCGTCGTGGCCCGCAGCCGAGCGGGACAAGGTCCACTTCACTCATCTCAACCACACCAACCGGCTGCTCGATCCCGCCTCGGAGGCCACCCGGCGTGTGCTCGATGCCGGATGCCATGTGGCCCGGTTCGGCGATCACCATGACCTCTGATGTTCCCATGAAGAAGGAGTGGTCCTGTTTGGCGGGTGTTGGCCTCACGTTGGTGGTGCTCCTGACTGGGTGCGACCCCATTGATGTCCGCATCGTGGGTAAGTATGCGCTGGACGACGAGGTGGGCTGTGGCGAATGCCCGTTGAATGGGCCCGAGCGCATGGCGTTTCTCGAGGCGTTCTCGCCCGATGAGGAGCCCCGATACCGGTTTGATTTCGCAGCCGGTCAAGGGCATGGCGGGACCTACCGGTTCGAGGCCATCGACACGACCCAGGCCAGCCTTGTCCTCTATCCTGACAGCGCGGGCGCCTTTCACGCCGACCTCATCGGCGATGTGGTGTTCACGAAGTACAACGTCAAGGGCGACCGCATCACAGAACGGTGCGGCAGCGGAGTTCGGCGCTGTCTCTGGCGAAAAGAGTAGGGAACTGCCCGTTTACTTCCGGTCGAAGCCGTAGGGGCAGCGCGGCGTGGCGTGCGCGTGCCCCAAGTGATACGGGTCCGGATGGGGCATGCTGGGGTTGGACCGGCCGGATTTCCGCACTTCGACGTCCACTTCCACCGGGCTTTGGTAGAAGTAATTGGTGTGGGGAATGACCCGCTCATCGAACCGCTTGTGGAACTGGGGGGTCGCGGAGGCCGAAATGGGCGGGGCGAGCCAGCTCCAGTCGCCGGTCACGTCCCGCTGGTTGCGCTCCTCGGCTCTGCAGAACCGGTCGAATTGGCGGCTCAATTCATGGTGGTCGCCAATCTGGACGCCGGCGAGGTCGAAGCTATGTAGAACGGCCCGGTTCAATTCCACCAGCGCCCGATCCCGCCAGAGCTGGCGCTCGGAGGCAGTGTCCAGCCCAAACAGCCGGGCCACCTCGGGCAGCATGTCGTAACGGTCCGCGTCCCCAAAGTTCCGTGCCCCGATTTCCGTGCCCATGTACCATCCATTGAAGGGGGCGCAAGGGTACACGATGCCACCGATGACCAGTGCCATCTCGCTGATGGCGGGCAAGGCGTACCACTTTAGGCCGAGGTCGGTGAAGGCGGCGTTGTCAGGGTGGGTCATCTCCACCTCGTGGAGCCAGTCCGGATGCTCGGCATAGGCGTCAATGGGAGGTTGACGCTGGTCGTTGAGCCAGATGCTCCAGGGCAATGGGGTAAAGCGGGTCTTTTCCTTCGGTGTCCAGCCTTGCGCCATTAAATCCCGGGTCAGGTCTCGGGAAGCCGGATCGCCGAGGGGATGGCCAGAGGGTTGGTCGAAGCCGGCATACCGGGTGAGCTGATGGTTGGCGAACCGGACGGCGTCCGGGCGCTCAGGATGCTCAGGATGGCGGGGGGCGAAGACCGTGATGACGCTTTGGATGCGACCGTCATTCCAGGCCCTCTCCAAGTGGTCGCCCATGGAAGAGACGACGCCGTCGAGGTCCCGGGTGTCGCGTTGGTCGATGACGTGAAGCGAGCGCCACATGTGGCGGCCAATGCAGCGGTTGCTGTTCTTCCAGGCGAGTCGAGCCCCGAACTCCAGCTCCTCCGCGGTGTGGAGGTAGGTCCCGGTTTCCCGGATCTGGGACTCGATGTTGGAGAGGCGATCTGCCCAGTCGATATCCAGTTTCCCGCATTGCGCGTCGGACTCCATCAACCTCAAGAACGAGGAGGCGTCTGCGAGGAGCAACTGGCGCTGCTCGGCAATTTTGGGGGTTGCGAAATGGGCCACGGTCAAGAAAACAACATTTCTAAAATACAGAGGAGTTTTCATCTGGTACTGACGAATGTCATGGTCTGCCCAGACATTGGTCATCAACCGTCACGGAAACATCGGGTTTTCCTTTTCTTGTGATAAGAGGGCAAAAAAAGGGGCAGCTATTGCCGCCCCTTGTCCGTCCGGACTGGATCCGGGTGGTGTCCTTTTCTGTTACGGATTGTAAGGGAAGGAGGAGTGGTGAAGGTCAATTTTCAATTTTCCGTCCTTCGCCGTGTAGCCAAATGTGAATTCGACCTTGGCCTCATTTCCGTTCAAGTCCGTAAAGAAGTAGTTGCCCATGGCAATGGCCCGGTTCTCCTCCGTGATGAATCCGGTGTTTTCGAACCTCACCTTGGTCCAAGGATTGATGGCGAATCCGCCGTCCTCAGAGCACGCGCGGCCTTCGCCTGCGATGAAGTAGGACGTGGCTTCCGCTTTGGATGCGCGGAACTGCTCGACCGCGCACTTCGTGGGCTTAAACAAGACTGTCCCCAAATCGAAGGCGTACAATTTATCCAAGAAGTCATTGGTGAACTCCTCACACTCCGAACGCGAATCTTTGAGGAATCCAATTTTGACCACACCGGCGCCCCACTCTTCCTGAGCCGCCAGAATTTGTTCTTTGGTAACCATGATGTTTTGTGATTGAGCACTGAAACTACATCACAGGTGCGATGCTCAATGCCGGTTCGGGAATCTTATGAATTCATGGGGTTGGTCTTGGATCATAAGAAGGGGGAGGTGCACTCTCCGCGGAGGAGGTGAAGACCTGCGTTCGTGGGCGACGTCAATGACTACGACGTGGCCACAGGCGACATCGCCTGGCTCGACTGAGCCCTGAAATTCGGGAAGGGTCAGCGTTGAACGCGGAAGGCGCGGCGCTGACCCTTTACCCGGACGTCCAGAATTCCCGCGCCTCGGAATGAGGCGGGAACCCGTCCATCTGGGCTGGTCCCAGTGTGGGCGGTGCGGCCCAACGCATCATGGAGACTCCATGAGAAGGGAAGGGGACTTCCTTCGATTCGCCACCCGTATTCGAAGGGAGTGCAGGACCACAATTCCGTCCCCAGCTCGTTGACGAAATCGGGGACCACTGTGCCCCTCCGGTAGTGGACGAGCCCTTCCGAAGGGCGCTGGTAGACCAGGTGGACGGTGTTGCCTTGGACCCGGATGACTGGCTTTCGACTGTGTCCGGACAGGGGAGCAGTGACGTTGTCCTGGGTCCAGTGCCAATTGGCTGGTCCTTGTTCGTCGTTGGGCCCCAGACCGACCCAGATGTCATACCCGCCGTCGTTGCGCTCCCAAGCGCCGATGCAGTGGTCTTCGTCAGCCGCAATGGACGGGTGGTTCTCCACGGATTCCAGATCCGGCGCAATGCGGTCCGACCCGGTCAGGCTCCACGTTTCAGGGTCCACCGTGCTCCAATACGTGCGGCTGCCTCCCTCCGCGGCGGACATGAAGACGAAGGCGAGCGTGCCGTCGCCCAACACGGCCACTTCGGCCTCGGAAGCCGGGCAGGAGTTGATGGTCCAGTTCGTGGGGTCGATGTCGAGGCTTTCGGTCCAGGCGCCGCTTTCATCCGTCCGGGCGAGGTGGAAGTCCCGGGTGTTGTTGTCGTTGATGCGGACCGCATTGTACAGCCGTCCCTCGTGCTCAAACGGCATGGACGCACAGCATTCGCAGGCGATGCCTCCGGGGAAGGCACTGCCGCCATCCACCGCTTCACCGTATGCTCCGGCTTCCTCATCCCAGGACAGGATGCCTTCGAGGGTGGGGTTGTCCCCCCATTTCACCGCCACCCACGGGTGGCCTTCTGCGTCGAAGGCGGGCGTGGGCATGAAGTGGTCCTCCGTGGCCCCGGGGGAAATGGCGACGGGATCCCCCCAGGTCTCTCCCCCGTCCGTGGACAGGACGGTCCGACCACCTTGGGCCCATTGACCCGAAATCTGATAGCCCACGACGACCAGGTCCCCGTCAACGGCCATCCGCGGTCCTTCGCTGTCGTTGATGAACAGCCCAGTTTCCTGTGTGATCTGCACGGGGGCGTCGAAGCCGTTGCCATTCGACCGGGTGCAGTACAAACCGCCACTCGATCCGGTTTTGCCGTGCAGGATGATGGGGAGCCCAGTCGCATCGAGTTCCATGCGGAGGTTGTTCAGCCCAAACTCGGAGGTCGCCACCTCGATGGGGTCCTCCCATACGATGGTCTGGGCTTGGGACGGAAGCGTCGGGAGGAGAAACAGGAAAGCGGGAGCAAATCGCATCATGGACTGATCAGTCGTCGAGGGACTCGAGGTAGTCCTGGTTGTCGCGGACCCGCTGCATCAGGTTGCCCGAGCTTCGGCCGTAGCCGCGGGTGGCGTCGTTGTACAGGTCAATGCGCGTCGGGCGCACATTGCGTGGCCACGCGTTGTTGGAGAGGTCGGTATCGGCGAGTTCCAGGAACGGATCCAGCACAATGCGCGTGGCCTCCTTCGGGGTCACGAAGACCTTGGTGACCTCCTTGCCGCCCTTGCGCCAAATCTCGACGGGCACGCGGCGCACGTCCGTGGTGCCATCGGTGTAGGTGAATTCAACGACCAACGGCATCACCAGTCCCCCGATGTTTTCGAAGGTGAGCTGGTAGAAGTGCTTGCCGGAGGACAGCATGGCGAGTTCGTCCTCGTCGAGGGCCGCCACGTAGTCCTGGTATTCGCTGCGCTCGATCTCCATGACCGCATAGGGGTCGACGGTGGTGTAGTGGTCGTTGAGCTCGGGCCGGGCCTCAAGACGACTCTCGGCGATGTACTCCTCGTCGCGGACGAGGGCGATGTCCACGGGCTCGGCGTCCTTTTCGTCCTTGGCCAGCGGCTTCTCGACGTCGGGGTCGCCGGTCGAGATCTGGTACCACTGGATGTCGGACAGGGCGAGGTCCACGTGGTCGTTGGTGTAGAACCACCCGCGCCAGAACCAGTCGAGGTCCACGCTGGACGCGTCTTCCATCGTCCGGAAGAGGTCGGCCGGGGTCGGTCGCTTGAAAGCCCAGCGGCGGCCGTACTCCTTGAAGGCGAAGTCGAAGAGCTCCCGGCCCATCACGGTCTCCCGGAGGATGTTGAGGGCAGTGGCCGGCTTGCCGTAGGCATTGGGGCCAAACTGGAAGATGCTCTCCGAGTTGGTCATGATGGGGGAAATCCGCTTCGGATCACCGCCCATGTAGCCCGTGATCTTCCGGGCCGGTCCACGGCGGGTGGGGTAGTTCCGGTCGAACTCCTTTTCGGCCAGGTACTGCACGAAGGTGTTCAGGCCCTCGTCCATCCAGGTCCACTGGCGCTCATCGGAGTTGATGATCATCGGGTAGAAGTTGTGGCCCACCTCGTGGATGATCACGGAGATCATGCCGTGCTTGGTGCGGGCGCTATAGGTGCCATCGGGCTCCGGCCGTCCGCCGTTGAAGCAGATCATCGGGTACTCCATCCCGATCCACTTCGTGTGGACGCTGATGGCGACGGGGTAAGGGTATTCGCAGGCGAATTCGCTGTAGGTCAAAAGCGTCTGGGCCACGGCCTCCGTGCTGTATTGCTCCCAGAGCGGGTTGCCCTCCTTGGGGTAGAAGCTCATGGCCAGCGGCGTGCTGTTGTCGAGCTCGACGGCCATGGCGTCCCAGATGAACTTCCGGCTGGAGGCAAAGGCAAAGTCCCGCACGTCCTTGGCCTTGAAGCGCCAGGTGGCCAGTCCCTTCTCCTTGGTCTTCTCGGTTTCTCGGGCTTCCTCCTCGGTGACGATGAGGACCGGCTTGTCCGAGGCCTTCGCCTGCTCGAGGCGGGCGCGCTGCTCGGCAGTCAGCACTTCCTTCGGGTTTTGCAGGACACCGGTCGACGCCACGATGTGGTCGCTCGGCACCGTGATGCTCACGTCGTAATCTCCGAACTCGAGCGTGAACTCGCCGCTTCCGAGGAACTGCTTGTTCTGCCACCCCATCCGGTCGTAGTACGCACAAAGGCGAGGGAAGAATTGGGCAATGGTGTACAGGTAGTTGTCCTCCTCCGGGAAATGCTCGTAGCCGCTTCGGCCACCGTCCTTCATGCGGTCGTTGATGTTGTACCACCAGTCCACCTGGAAGGTGAACTTGCCGCCGGGCGCCAGCGGCTTGGGCAGGTCGATGCGCATCATGGTCTGGTTGATGGTGTGGGCCATGGCCTTGCCGCCGGCGTCCTTGACCGCTTCAATCTTGAAACCACCATCGAAATCCGGCTCGAGATCGGCGATGCGGTCAAACGTCATGCGGTCCTCCATGAAGCCCTCGCGGATCATGTGGCTGTCGCTGTCGAGGTCCCGCACGTTCTGGTCGAGCTGGAGCCAGAGGTAGCGAAGCTCGTCCGGGCTGTTGTTGATGTAGGTGATGGTCTCCTTGCCGTCGATGCGCTGACGGCCATCGTCCAGGCGGATGTCCATCACGTAGTCCACCTTCTGCTGCCAGTACTCGTGTCCCGGCGCCCCGCTGGCCGTGCGCACGCTGTTGGGCGTGGGGAGCACGTCGTAGAGCTGGCGGAAGGGGTTGTCGTTCGTGTTGCCTTCGAGCTGAGCACCGGCTGACAGGGCCATGGCGACAAGCCCCGCGAGGAGCGGAAGGCGAAGGAGAATCGTCTGCATCGTGTTGTCTGCTTGCAAGGTCTCCGGCCACCGCGGAAGAAGGACCGGAATGGCAAGATAAGACCTCTTGCATGATGTAGTTTCGTGTTCATGCTCCGGTTCGCCTCCTTCGCCGCTCTGTTCGCCCTTTTGTCCGTCCCGGTCACCGCCTTTCCTGTGGTCCTTTTGTCTGCGTCGGACGCTTCACATCCTGACCACGGTGCGCCGTTCCACGAGCAGTTGTCCGGCCAGTGGCTCATCGAGGGAGAAGATGGAGAAGCACGCCGCCTCCGGTTCTATGAGGATGGCCGGTTTGCCTTCCAAGGTGAAGCGGGCTGGACCGCTGGATCCTTCTTCATCCTGCGGTCGGACGAGCGCAGCAAGGGCGTGTTGAGGCTGGAGTATTACCTCGATGGAAACCTTCATTTCCAGGAGGTGCGCTGCGAAATCCACTTCGAGGCCCACGCCGACCATGACGGCGACCACCACCACGGGGACCACGCCCACGAGGACCACGATCACGGTGAGGAGCATCACCATGACGGGGACCATGGCCATGGCGAAGCGGAGGGCGAGCACCACCACGAGATGCTCATGGTCGAGTCTCTGCCGGCTGCGGAGCAGTCCCTCGCGCTCGACGGGGACTACGAACACGTTCACTGAGCCCGGCGGCAGGCAATCACGCCCGCGACGAGGGCGATGAGGTAGAAGCTGCCCTGAACGAGGGCGTATTGCTTGAGGATGGTCCAATCCCCAGGGACAATGGGGGGCTGGCTTGTCGCAAACCAAGCGAGCCATCCGGCCACCAGAACCAGATGGAGAACGTCGAGCGCCAAGGACCACGACTGACGGCCGAGGTGGGGGAAGATGCCGGACAGCGAGGAGGCCGCAACCCACGGAACCATCCACGTCGACAGGATGCACATCACGGGCAAGAGGTCGGCCCACCGTTCACCAAGCAGAGACACCACCCAGAAGTCGGGAATCCAGTGCAGGGCGAACACACCCAGCGAGGCGATGACGAGAAGAGGCAGAGCCCACCTCAGGTAGACAGCCATCAGCTGGTCATCCGCAATGTCATTCAAGAGACGGAAGAAGACATCGTTTACCCCGCGGATGAGCAGGCCGGCCGCTACGGTCAGATAGGCTGCGGCCGCACCGACCTGTCCGACGGTATCCTTCGGCGCGGCCTCGAACAGGTAGAGGATCAGCAAGGCGTTGGCGCCCATGGCCAGCAGATTGGCCGGGGTCGTGTACCGCACGTAATCACGGTCAAGGACCCAAGCGGTCCGGCGCTCTTCATGGGAGGGGTGGTCGGCGGCGGTGAGCCCGTTCATGGAGCGGAGGGCGAGCCCGGCCGTGAGCCATTGTCCGGCAATGCGACCGGCGATGAGCCCCGTTCCCGCCAGACCGCTGAAGGCGAAGCGCAAGGCCTCGCCGGACACGCCACCCCAACCTCGATGGCGTGCAACCAGGCCGAAGCGGTTCTCCCGTGTGAGCCAGGCTGTGGCGAGGTTGCCGAGACCGAGTCCAACAACACCGAGGGGGAGCCAGAACCAAAGGCCGGACAGCCGGCCCATGTGGCTTCCGCCCAGATGAAGACAGAGCATGGCCAAACCAGAGAGCAACGCGGTCACACCGAGGGCGCGGAGGCCGTTGGCCATCGCGGCACGGGCCATCCGGTCCTGGTCGTGCTTCACGACGGCCAGGTCCATCCGCACCGTGGCCACGGCGCCGAATAGACCGGCCCATTGGGAATAGAGGGCGAAATCGGCAAAGTCCCCTGGACCATAACACCACCGCTGGAGCAGGGGCAAGGCCAGGAGGGCGGCTCCTTGAACCCCGGCCGCCGCCGTCACCAACCGCACCACATTACGGAGAGGGTGGCCGCCGTTTGGTTCAGGAATCGATTTGCGGGGCATCATGGGGCGAGTGCCCCAAAGAAACGCGTTGGATGCGAGTCGGACTCAGTATTGGACGGGCAACACCTCGTGGTGACCGGCTGTCGGAAGGCTCAGGACGTAGCTGCCGGCGGGAACCGTCACGCCGTTGAAAGCCTCGATTCGGCCTTGCTGGACCGTGCGGCCGGTGAGGTCGATGAGACGCCAAGGCAGGCCCAAACAGCCGTCGCATTCCACCGAGAAACCACTGCCAATCCAAGTAACCGAGACCACAGCCGTTTCGGGGCCATCGAGGCCCAAGACGGACTCGGCTGAGAACGGGGAGGATCCGTTCAGCTCCTCGAACACATCGCAAAGGCCGTCCCCGTCGGTGTCGGTGGCATTGGGTGAGCAAGGGTCTTCCGGATCCCAACCGGAGAGAAGTTCCTCCATGTCACACCATCCGTCCGAATCGGTGTCGGTGACCACGGGGCTGCACGGGTCGATTTCATTCCACCCGTTGGCCCGCTCGATGCCGTCACACCAGCCGTCGCCATCGAGGTCTCCTCCATCCGGTGAACAGGCATCCGCGGGGTCCCAACCTTCGAGGGTTTCCAGCACGTCGCAGTGCCCATCACCGTCGGTATCCTCGTGATAGGGGTCGCACGGGTCTTCGATGGAGGACCCGATGATAAGTTCAATCTGGTCACACAGGCCATCCTCATCGGTGTCCTCGCCCAGGGGGTCGCAGGTGTTGTTCGGGTCAGAACCACTGGCCATTTCGGCGCTGTTGCACAGGCCATCCATGTCGGAATCCGTTCCGTCCGGGCTGCAAGGGTCGTTCATGTCAGAGCCCATGACCAGCTCTTCACTGTCGCAGTATCCGTCTTCGTCCGCATCGGAGTTGGAGGGAGAGCAGGCATTGAAGAGGTTTGATCCCATCAGCTCTTCTTCGATGTCGCAGAATCCATCGCCGTCCGTGTCGACGCCCACCGGATCACAGGGGTTGTTCGGGTCGGACCCGACGTAGGCTTCGAGCGCATCGCAGGCTCCATCGCCGTCGGTATCGTCGATGCCCTCGCTGCCGAGGTCGCATGGGTTGAAGGGGTCAGTGCCCCAAAGCAGTTCGGCCGCATCGCACACACCATCCCCGTCACTGTCGAGCATGTCGGCCCCACACGGCTCCTCGGAGTCAGACGCCAAAAGGCATTCGGCGGAGGATACTTCCGGGTTTTCGACGAGGTCGACGAGGAACTGGCGATTGGTGTAGTCGTTCAGGTACGTGCCCAACCAGTCTCCCCGTGCCACCACCACGCCATCGCAATCGATCACGACGATGCCGGCCGGCCGCATGAAGTAGTGGGTGTACATCAGGTTGTCCGGCGAGTCGATGAGGATGTCATCAAACGGGAAATTCCAATTCGTGTCCGATCCTGGGCCCATCCAATCCATGACGATTTGGGCGGCATCCAGCCGCTCCTGGACCGTCCGGTGCTGGAGCATGTATTCGCCGTGCGGGCCGGGAATCGGGAAGTCCGGACAGTTGGAGGGGCAGTTCTCCATGTCGAGGGCGTGCGCCTCGGCCACGTAAACCGGAACCCAGTTGAACATGTCGAAGTGTTGCGTGACCCATTGGATGGGCGAAACCGCTTCCATCAGGTCCCAGTCATTCTGGAAACGCACGCACGTGGCGGATCCGTTGAACAGGATGGTCGGCTTGTTCTCCTCCACCTCATTGGACAGGATGAATTCGTTGCCATTCAGAGTCCACAGGTGGAAGTCGCCGACGGTGTCTCCGATGGCATAGCCTCCCGAAAAATCGTTGGCCTCACCACTGTAGGGGAGGGCGTCGATGCTGTCCGTCGGGAGCGGCTCAGTATCGGATCCGAGCCAATCGAAGTGCTCGTTCTGGGCAGAAACAGAACCTGTGGCCACAAGGGCCCACAGGGCGAAGAGGAATTGTCGGTTCATTGCGCGCTGATAAAACAACAACACACACGGGGTCTGCGTTGCGTCGCTCACACGTTTTACGAACTGAGACAGTTGCATGAGGGGAGAACCCCCCATATAGCCGGTTGTTCACCGGGGGTCAAATGCCTTCCACGGCCGAGGCCTCAAGCCAGCCCGAATTGCCATTGGCCAGCCGGACCTGACGCCAGGCGCCCTCTTCCCTCAGGAGCTCCACCACGGTGCCTTCGTGCAGCACGAACAGCTTGGAGGGGGCCTCCCCACCGGATGGGGCGCTCATGACCTCGACCCGCGGTGCCATCACCACGGCGCCTTCCTCGGACACGATGCGCTGGTGGGTCTGTTTGCTCAAGGCGCCCAATCCCAATGCGAGCAACAACACCGCCGGGGCCGTGAGGCCGAGCCACCGACGTTGGGCGATGTCTTTCTGAAACATTCGGAAACCCAGCAGCCCGAATCCGAGCAGCCACAGAAAAAGAGAGGCGGCGGTCCATCCGGCCAGCCGCTCCTGGGAGATCAGTTCCCGCCAGATGGAGGCGATGCCGATTTCCGGCATTCCCTCGATGCGGTCTGTGACGGCCGCCTGGGCCAACAGGAGATTGGCGCTCAGGTCGTCGTCATTGGGACGAAGCCTCCGGGCGCGCTCGTAGTGCAAGATGCAGGGGCCGATTTGGCCGGCCTTGTAGTGAGCGCCTCCGAGGTTGTATTCGAGTTCGAAGGAGGTCCACTTTTCTGCCACGGCCGTGTACGCCGAGATGGCCTCCTCGAATTCCCCATTGGTGTAGGCGACGTTGCCGCGCTGGAACTCGGCCAGGGCACCTCCCGGGTCCGGAGCCGCCGAGGCCGCCAACCCAGTCCACAAGAGCATCGCCAGCACTGCGGCGCCTCCTCCGGCCGCTCCCCGTCGAGGAGTGGTGTCGAGTTGTTTCAGGGCCTCGCGGATTCTGTCCGCTAAGGCGGCGGGTTCGGGCGCGCCGGGAGCGAAGCGTCCACGGTCGACGGCATCCACGATGTCGAGCCAAACCCGGGTGGTGGATTCGGAACAACGGTCCCTCAACGCGGCCTCGTAAGCCGATCGGTTCGCTTCGCTTTGAGCGAGGTCGATAAGGGCCTGTAGATAAGCGTGAACGGCGGCCCCGAGTTGGTCGAGCGAGGCCTTGCCCCGGTCCGCTTCGCTGAGCAGGGCCTTCAAGGCCTTTCGGGTCCGCTTCTTCCGGGCGGAAGCCGGGTCCGACTCCTCGCGCCTCCGCCGGGTGCGCATCATGGCCAGGGCGGCCAGCCCCACAGGTGGAAAGGCCCAGAGGCCGAGGTGGAGGGGGCCGCCGAAGAACGGCTGGGTGCGCGGGCGCAATTCGGTCTCCGTTCGGATGAACCGGACATCCCGGGTGAGGATGGTCACGTCTGATTTGCTATTGAAGCCGAACGAAGGCCCTTCTTCGGCCGACCCTTCGATGTCCAGATGGATGGGCGGGACAGACACGCGCTCGTACCGGGCAGTTTTCCAATCGAAATAGGAGAGGTCGGGCAAGGCGATGTCGTAGGCGCCTTCCGCTCGGGGAATGACCAAATAGGTGAGGGTCCGCTTTCCGCTCTGGCCGTTGACCGTCGTGCGGATGCGGTCCTTGATCTCCGGGTCAAAGACTTCTAGATCCGCCGGCCAATTCATGTCGGGCGTGCCGATCAGCCCGAGGTTGCCTTGTCCGCTGAATTCGAGGGTCAGGTTGATGGCCTCGTTGGACGTCAGCGGAGGCGTGCCTTCCGAGAACCAACGGACCTTGAGGTCGCCAAAGGTGCCGAGTGAAGGGGAAGGGGCATTTCCGGGAAGGGGCTTCACCTCGATGCTCACGGGGCGGGCGGACGAGGCGAGGGGCCGCGTGTTGAAGAAGGAGATGCGCGCTTGGGCCTCGACATCGAAGCCTTCGAGCTGCAGGGTGCCGGTCTGGGTGGGGTAAAGGATGTCCGTCCGGATGGTGGCCACTTGGAAGCGCTGCCCATTGATGACCGTATTTTCCCATCGGGGGTCCTCCCCCTCAACGGTTTCTCTCCAGGCTCCGGTCAGATCCGGAAAGGTGTAGCTCCGGACGTCGACGGCATCGAGCCGGTTGTAGATGCGGTATTGAATCCGGACGGGCTCACCGAGGAAGACGGACCGCTGGTCCGCCTCGATGACCGCCTCGAATTGGGCGGGAGCGGCCGAATTGCGATCGCCTTCGGCCGCCACACGCAAGGTGATGGGTCGGGTTTCGAGGATGTCCCTCCCCGATTTGAACCGCAGGGCCGGAATGCGCATGACCCCCACCGTAGAGGCCACGGCAGTGTAGGTGTAGCTCCGGCTGGACGACATCGATCCGTTGACAATCTGCGTGCTGTTCGAGGTGGCGGGCCCACTGACGAATCGAAGGCCTTCGATGGAGGGAGGGGCCGAGAAATTGACGCGGGCGTCCTTGAATTCGAAGGTGATGCGAAAGGGCTGGTTGGCCACGACGGGATTGCGGTCCACCGTGATGGAGGCGCTGCCCTGCCCAAAGGCTGCCATGGCGGAGGTGGCGAGCAACAGGGCCAACAAGACGCGGGTCCGGGCATGATGGGGTCGAATCAGGGAAGACATCACCAGTCCTTTTCGATTTTCTGTCGTTTGGCCTTGCGCCGCTTGGCGTTTTCCTGAGCCTGCAATTTGGCACGGAGTGCCGCTTCATTTCGTTCGAGCAGATCGAGGATGCGCTGGGCGTCCTCCGGTTGGATGCCCACCGGTCGTTTTTGCTCCTCACCACCTTGTTGCTGCTCTCCGTCCTGCTGCTGCTCCCCGTCCTGCTCCTGTTCCTGCTGCTGCTCCCCGTCCTGCTGCTGCTCTCCGTCCTGCTGCTGCTCTCCGTCCTGCTGCTGCTCCCCGTCCTGCTGCTGCTCCCCGTCCTGCTCCTGTTCCTGCTGCTGCTCCCCGTCCTGCTCCTGTTCCTGCTGCTGCTCTCCGTCCTGCTGTTCTCCGTCCTGCTGCTCTCCGTCCTGCTCCTGTTCCTGCTGCTCCTGCAACATGGCCTTGGCAAGGGCGAGGTTGTATCGGGTGTCGGCATCGGATGGATCGAGGCGCAATGAGTTCATGTACGCCTGTACCGCACCTTGGGCGTCCTGCCCGGCGAGGAGCACGTTGCCCACATTGTTCCAGGCATCGGCCTTGACGCGGGGCGATTCCGCTTCGGCTGCGGCTCGCTGGAAGGATTTCAGGGCGTCTTCTCCCTGCCCGTCCGAGGCCAGAGCCAGGCCGCGGTTCATCTCCAGTTGGCCGGGTTCAGCTCCTTCCCAGCCCGCCGCCGCCCGGAACAGGCTGTCCGCTAACGGGAAGTCGCGGTCGACCATGGCTTGGGATCCGGCCACGGCCTCTTCCTTGCTCCCCTTCTGCCCGGTCTGGGCGGACGTGGTTTCGGCCATCAGCAGCAGTCCGAGGGCGAGTCCCATGCCGCGGAGGCGAAGGCGGCCAGTAGGCCAAGCCCCTTCCAACATCAGCAGGAGGAAGCCGATGAGAAAGAAGGTCGCATACTGGTGGCGGTAGTCGGTGTAGGCGACGGTGCTGCCTTGACCCTGCTCCATGCCGTCGAGGCTGGAGAGGAAGGGGGCGAGGTCCACAAATCCTTGGTTGGCTCGGACATAGGTTCCCTGACCAGCCTCGGCCATGGCGACCAGCATGCGCTCGTCGAGGGTGGACACCACCGGCTGTCCGGATTCGTCTGTCTTGTAGCCCTTGGACCGACCATACCGGTCATACTCTGGAATGGGCCCCCCGGCTTCCGACGCCATACCGACGGTGTGCACGGAGATGCCCTGCTCAGCGGCTTCCGAGGTCCGCGCAAGCGCATCGTCCTCGTGGTTTTCGCCATCGGTCAGGACCAGCACCACACGGCTCGCCTGGCTTTCCGGATCGAAGGAGTCCATGGCCAAGGCCAGCGCAGCGCCGACAGCGGTCCCTTGCAGCGGGACGGTTTCCGTCCCAATCGCGTCGAGAAAGAGCTTGACGGCGGTCAGGTCCTGAGTGAGGGGCGCTTGCACATAGGCCTCTCCAGCAAACACGATGAGTCCAACCCGGTCCCCGTCGAGTTGCTGGACGACCCGCTCGATGCTGCGCTTGGCCAAATCCAAACGGGCCACGCCCACATCTTCCGTGAGCATCGATCGGCTTGCGTCGAGCGCAATCATGATGTCCACACCCTCCGATTCCATCTCCTCCATGCGGGTGCCCCATTTGGGGTCCATCAGGCCCACGGCCAACAAGGCGATGCCGGTCCGCCAGATCAGGAATTTCCAGACGGCCCGGCGGGGGCGGGCATCAGGCCAAAGCGAACGGCTGAGTTCCAGTTCGGCGGCTTCGGCCATCCTTCGTTGTTTCCAACGATAATGGCCGGCGAAGAGCAGCAACCCGACCGGCGCCACCAGCAGAGCCGGCCAAGCTCCGGGGTAATGCAGGTCGAGCTGGGGGGCGACCTTCCGCAGAAGAATGGCGAGGGCGACCACGCTTGACCAGAAGACCAGTTCGAAGAGGACCAATCCCGTGACGTTGGCAAACACCTTATATGCTCTGGATGGCGCGGTCATGGCAGGCTCCGGATGAAGAGGTGGCGGAGGACGGCCTCGGCGGCCAAGCAGGCCAGGGCAAGCCAGCCGACGAGCGGGAACTCTTCGGTTTTCTTGTTGTACCGGAAGACGTTGAACCGGGTCTTCTCGAGGGCATCAATCTCAGTGTAGATCTCTTTCAGCTTTTCCCCGCTCGTAGCGCGGAAATACCGGCCACCGGTCTCTTGGGCGATGGACTTGAGGGTGGGCTCGTCGATGTTGACTTCCACCCAATCATAGATGTAGCTGCCGTCCGGCCGCTGCCGGACGGGGCTCTTGGCGCGTCCGATGGTGCCGACTCCCACCGTGTACACCCGGATGGACTCGAGCCGGGCGAGTTGGGCGGCATCCTGCGGCTCAATCTGTCCGGAGTTGTTCTCTCCGTCCGTGATGAGGATGACCACCTTGCTTTTGGCGTCGCTCTTGCGCAACCGGTTCACCGCCGTGGCGAGCCCCATGCCGATGGCGGTGCCGCCTTCGACCCGTCCGGTTTCCAGCGCGTTCAGGCCGTCCTGCACCACGCGGTGGTCGGTGGTCAGAGGCACCTGGGTGAAGCTCTCTCCTTCGTAGACCACAACCCCGACCCGGTCGAAGGGACGGTCTTCCACGAATTCGCTGGCGACCGCTTTGGCCGCTTCGAGTCGATTAGGCCTGAAGTCCTTGCTGAGCATGCTCGCCGAGGCGTCCATGGCCATGACGATGTCGATGCCCTCACGGGTCATGTTCTCAATGCTGGAGGAGCTTTGGGGCCTGGCGAGGACGAGGACGATGAGGCCGAGGGCCAGCGTCCGCATTCCATCGGGCACCAAGGGAATCCATTGGTCGCGCCTCGGCGGAACGAGGTCGAGGTGGCGGAGGTTGATGCGGAAGGTCGGGGCCACCATCGGTTGGGCGATGCGCCAGAGGCTCCAGCCCGCCACGGCGATGCCCCACCAGAAGGCCGTTGGAGCCGCCCATTCGAAGCGGCGGTCCAGCGCGAGGAAGAGGGTTCCAATCAAGGCCCACGCCGCACCCTGTGCGGCCGCTTGCTTCAGCCTCGCGGCCATCCATCCCGACGCAGTCCGTTCAGTCATTCGGGTCGGAATTGGGTTCGGCCGAAGCGGCCGCGGGCGACGTGCGGCGGACCCATGCCAATGCCTCGCGAACGGCGTGCAGATGGGCATCGGAAGACAAATCCTGCTTGGCGAATTTGACGAGGTCGGACTGGCGAAGGAGGGACACCAGCCAACGGGCGTCTTCTCCGTCGAGTCCGCGGATGGGCGCTCCGGTGAGGTGGGCGGTCAACTCCTCGGTGGCCCGCTCCAGTGCCTTGACCCCGAAGGTGCCCTGCAGGTGCAGGCGCATAGCCTCAGACAGTTGGGCCTGCGCCTCTTTGCCTTCGCCGTCCTTCCAAGGTTGGTCAGCTTCAAGGGCCAGGAGCATCCGAAGGGCCGTGAGGTGCGCCGGCTCGGCCGGCTTCTGTGGCACCACAGGCGATGGGGTGACGGACTCGCGGTTGCGGATCCGCTGGAGGACCCACCACGCGACGGCAGCGAGGCCGAGCACGAGCAGGAGGGTGGGGAGGATGCGCATCAGGCGTTCCCACCACGTCCACTCGAAGTGGGTATAGCCCTGCATCGGCCGCGGAGCGGGGTTGTCCTCAAGGGCATCGGCCCCAACCTGGATGAGCAGAGGGGCGCTCAGGACAGGATTGTCTCCGCCCAGTTGCAAGGGTTCGATGACCCTGAATCCGGTGTCCCACGCGAGGATTTCCACGGCCTGGGTCCGCCGGATACCGGCGTCGAGCGCGAGGGAAGCCGCGCTGTCGATGGTGCCGACCGACAGGATTTCCCAGCCCTGCGCAAGGGAGTCTCCTTCGGCCAAGGCCGGCCAAGTCCACCGCTGTCCTTCCGTGATGGACTCGTCGGATTCCAGGGTCAGGGTCAGGACCTCGCCAATGCCGACGCTGTCCCGGTCCGCCGTCACCGAGAAGACGGCCTGGGAAGCACACTCGGCTGAGGCGCACAGACCGAGGAAGAGCGTGAGGGTGCGGAGGTCAGCCACGGCGGTCAAACAGCTGCATCAGGGGTTGGACGTAAGGGCGGTCCGTGTGGAGGATGGCGTGGTCCACACCGGACCGCTTCATCTCCGATTCCAGGTGGGCTTGGTGCCCGGCGAGCGCCTTTTCATAGCGCTTCCGCCAGCGGAGAGAGCCCGTCCCGATGTGCCCCATCGTGCGGGATTCCGGGTCAAATCCGGACACCCAGCCCAGCTTCATCGCCTTGCCTTCAATCGCGTCCCGCAATTGCAGGGCGACCAGGTCATGCCGGCGGGCGGTCCGCTTGAGGATGTCCTCGAAGCCACGGTCTTGAAGGTCGCTGATGAGGAAGGCGATGCACCGCTTCTTCATCGCCCGCCCGAAGTGCTCGAGGGCAGCGGCGATGTCGGTTCCTTGTCCCTGCGGTTCGAGATCGATGATTTCCCGGACGATGCGCAGGATGTGGCTGCGCCCCTTCTTGGGGGGGATGAACCGTTCAATCCGGTCACTGAAGAGGAGGGCACCAATCTTGTCGTTGTTCTGTCCGGCTGAGAAGGCGAGGACGGCGGCGAGTTCTGCGGCGAGTTCCCGCTTCGTCGATCCCCGGCTGCCGATGGTGCCCGACGCGGAGACGTCGATGAGCAGCATCGCCGTCAACTCCCGTTCCTCCTGGAAGACCTTGACGTAGGGGGACCGCATCCGGGCGGTCACGTTCCAGTCGATGGTGCGGATCTCGTCGCCATGCTGGTAGGCCCGGTTCTCGCTGAAGGCCATGCCACGGCCCTTGAAGGCGCTGTGGTATTCACCCGAGAAGACCTGATTGCTCAGGCCGCGGGCGCGCAGTTCCACCCGCCGGACGCGTCGGATCAGCTCCGCGGCTTCCATGCTCAGGGAACCTGGACCTGGTCGAGGATTTCGGTGACGATTTGTTCCTGGCTGATCTCCTCGGCCTCGGCCTCGAAGGTCAGTCCAATGCGGTGGCGCAAAACGCTCATGGCCACGCTTCGGATGTCCTCCGGGATCACGTAGCCCCGGCCGGCCATGAAGGCCTTGGCCTTGCCGGCGAGGGCCAGACCAATGGTGGCCCGGGGCGAGGCGCCGAACCCGATCAGCGGCTTCAGGTGACCCAGCCCCTGATTCTCTGGACGGCGGGTCGCGTTGACCAATTGGACGATGTACCGCTCCACCTTCTCATCCATGTAGACCTCTCGGACGAGCTCGCGGGCGGCGAGCAGGGCCTCCGCTTTGACCACGGGCTGGATGGCCGGGCGCGGGCCGGAGGCGACCTGGGCACGGAGAATTTGCTGCTCCTCCTCCGCGGTGGGGTAATCGATGACCACCTTCAGCAGGAAGCGGTCGACCTGGGCTTCGGGGAGGGGGTAGGTGCCTTCCTGTTCCACCGGATTCTGGGTGGCCAGGACGAGGAAGGGAGAGGGCAGGGGAAAGGTCTCGGAACCGATGGTCACTTGCCGCTCCTGCATGGCCTCGAGCAGGGCGCTCTGGACCTTGGCCGGAGCCCGGTTGATTTCGTCGGCGAGGACGAAGTGGGCGAAGATGGGGCCCTTGCTCACGGAGAAGGCCTCTTCTTTCTGGTTGTAAATCATGGTGCCGACCACGTCCGCCGGAAGCAGGTCCGGGGTGAACTGGATGCGACTGAAGTCGACGGCGACGGCGCGGCTCAGGGTTTGGATGGCCAGCGTCTTGGCGAGGCCCGGCACGCCCTCGAGGAGGACATGGCCGTCGGCTAGCAGGCCAATCAGCAGGTGGTCCACCATGCCTTTCTGTCCGACCACGGCTTTGCCGACTTCATGCCGCAGGGGGTCGACAAAGGCGCTGGCCGCCGCGATGCGGTCCGTGAGGGCCTGGATGTCGGGATGCCCATTCGGGGCCGGGTCCACGGAGGGAGCGAGGGGTTGACTTTCCATCAGATCAGGTGTCATTGTCCGGGTGAATTCCATCAACAGAGACTGTCAAAAATAGGGGGGAGCCCCAGCCCCGGAGTGGGGGGGGCGGTTAAAAGATGTTGCCCATCTTGTCGGCATGACCCTCAGAGAATGCACCGACGCGGTGGCCCTGTTCCAGAAGACCTTTGGCTTGCCGCATCGACACGTTCCGACCACGGCGGTGGATTCGGGAGAAATGGAACTCCGGCACCGGCTGATGGCCGAGGAGAATGACGAATACCTCGAGGCCGCCAAGGCGGGCGACATGGTCGAGGTCGCCGATGCCCTCGGCGACATGCTGTACATCCTCTGCGGGACCATGGTCACCCACGGGATGCAGGATGTGATGGTCGACGTCTTCCGGACCATTCAGGAGTCCAACATGTCCAAGCTCGGGGCCGATGGCCAGCCCATTTACCGGGAGGACGGCAAGGTGATGAAGGGGCCGAATTACTTCCGGCCGGACATCGCCGGCGTCCTCGAGCGGGCCGGCGCCCTTCAAGAAACGGCGGGTCAATGAACGCCGCGCTTCCCCGCCGGGCCGCCAAGGCCCTGGAGGAAGCCCGGCTAGGCCGTCCGCGGTCGATGGACCGGCTCATGCGCATGGCGTTGCCGTTCAACCGGCCGCACCGCATCCGCATCGCCGCCGTCACGGAGGAGCAGGTGGAGATCAGCCTGCCCAGCCGGAGGTCGAACCGCAATCACCTCGGGGGCATGCACGCCTGTGCCATCGCGACCGCCCTCGAATTCGGCTCGGGCGCGTCCATCTTGCTCGAGGTGGGCATGCAGGATTACCGCATCATCATGTCGCGCCTGGAGATTGACTACCTCGGCAAACCCAAGGGCGACTGTGTGGTTCGGGCCCAAAGGAACACGCCGGACGTCCTGGGACTGACCGGCGTGTTGGAAGCGGAAGGGGTGGCGCGCATCGTGCAGCCCTCCTCCCTGTATGACCTCTCGGGCGAACATTGCGCCGAGGCGGCCGTGCATTGGCACCTCAAGGCGTGGGGGAACCGTTCTTGACGGCGAGCTCCGGACGGTGTCGCTCATACCCCGTGAGGACCCAGCGCTGTCCATCATATTGTGCGGTCAGCGTCAGGTCACCCTTGGAATCGGACTGCGTCACGTAGTCTTCTCCAATGTATCCGCGGACCTTGCCCATGCCGGTCAAGTGCGCCACCACAGGAGTCCACCGGACGCCATCGCGCGTCACGGTCCAGCGGGTCTCGTCGATGCGACCGGGCAGGGTGCCGGTGTCGAGCATCGCAATGATGTCCCCGGCGCTGCCAGCCTCGCGGCGGAACTTCACGCGGTTCCCGAGGATGTCGAGGTAGTGCGGTTTGCCGGCCGCTCGGGCGTGGAGATTGGTCATGGTCCCGTCGGCATCGACGAGGGCAAACCCATCGGCGTAGCGGGCGATGTCACGGCCGAGCTGCTTCCATCCGAAGCGCTGGGCATCGTAGCCGAGGGCGTCGCCGAAGGGCTCGGGAGCACAGTCGGTCTCCGTCAGGATGAGGGGGGCGAAGCAGTCAGCGATGCGCTCGGGGTCGCCGGACTCGGCTTCGGATCGGACGTGGTGGATGAAATCGTCAAAGTCCCTCAGGTCCTGGGGGGCGGCCTCCGCAAGCAATGGGAGGGCGACGAGGGCGAGGGGGGTGAGGAGGAGGGCAGGATGGAGTCTCATGGGCTGCAGGTTGGGGTTTCGGACCGGGTCGATCCCGGCCTTCTGAATAACAATGTGGAAGGGCGGCCCTGCGGTATGCGCTCCACCCGCAGCGGTCCCTCTTTTGGCATCCTTTGGAAATCGGGGCAGGCCGCAGGGTGGGGATTATCTTTGCGCCGAATCCGGAACGCATGATCAACATCACCCTTCCCGACGGCTCTGTCAGACAGGCGGCCGATGACGCCACCGCCCTCGATGTCGCCCGCGACATCAGCGAGGGACTGGCCCGCAACGTCCTCGCCGCGGAAGTGGATGGCGAAGTGCGCGATGCCCAGCGCCCGCTGGGGGGCGACGTCAAGCTCAATCTGCTCACCTGGGGCAGTGAAGGCGCGCAGAGCACCATGTGGCACAGCGGCGCCCACCTGATGGCGGAGGCCCTCGAGGCCCTCTACCCGGGGGTCAAGTTCTGGGTGGGGCCGGCCGTGGAGGGCGGATTCTACTACGACGTCGACTTTGGGGACCACACGTTCAGCGACAAGGATTTCCCCACCGTCGAGAAGAAGATGCTGGAGCTCGCCCGCGAGAAGAGCGAGTACGTCCGCCGGGACGTGCCCAAGTCCGAGGCCATTGCCTATTTCAAGGAGAAGGGGGACGAGTACAAATTGGATTTGCTCGAAAACCTCGAGGACGGCACGATCACCTTTTACACACAGGGTGGCTTCACCGACCTCTGCCGCGGCCCGCACATCCCGCACACCGGGTTCATCAAGGCCGTCAAGCTGCTCGCTGTGGCCGGCGCCTATTGGAAAGGGGATGAGACCCAGAAGCAATTGACGCGGATCTACGGCATCGCCTTCCCGAAGAAGGCCCAGCTCGACGAGCACATGGAGCTCCTCGAACAGGCTCGCCAGCGTGATCACCGGAAGCTGGGCAAGGAGCTCGACCTGTTCACCTTCAGCGAGAAGGTCGGACAGGGTCTGCCCCTCTGGTTGCCCAAGGGCGCCGACCTCCGCATGCGGCTCGAGACCTTCCTCAAGGAGGCCCAACGAAAGATGGGCTACGAGGCCGTCATCACCCCGCACATCGGCAACAAGGACTTGTATGTCTGCAGTGGCCACTACGAGAAATACGGCGAGGACAGCTTCCAGCCGATCAAGACGCCGGCGGAAGGAGAGGAGTACCTGCTCAAGCCGATGAACTGCCCGCACCACTGTGAGGTGTTCAAGAGCCGCCCCCGCAGTTACCGGGATCTGCCGGTGCGCTTCGCCGAGTTCGGCACGGTGTACCGCTATGAGCAGAGCGGCGAGCTCCACGGCTTGACCCGCGTTCGCGGATTCACGCAGGACGACGCCCACATCTTCTGCACGGTGGACCAGGTCAAGGAGGAGGTCGGCAAGGTCATCGACCTCGTGCTCTACATCTTCAAGACGCTGGACTTCCAAGACTTCATTGCTCAGGTCAGCCTGCGGGATCCGGAGAATCCGGCCAAGTACATCGGCAGCGACGAGAACTGGGACAAGGCCGAAAAGGCCATCGCTGAGGTGGCCGTCGAAAAGGGGCTCAAGACCGTCACCGAACTGGGGGAGGCCGCCTTCTACGGACCCAAGCTGGACTTCATGGTCCGCGATGCCATCGGCCGCAAGTGGCAGTTGGGCACGGTGCAGATCGACTACAACCTGCCGGAGCGGTTCGAGCTGGAATACGTCGGGGCCGACAACCAGAAGCACCGCCCGGTGATGATCCACCGCGCGCCCTTCGGCTCCATGGAACGGTTCGTCGCCATTCTCATCGAGCACTGCGCCGGAAAATTCCCGCTCTGGCTCACCCCGGAACAGGCGCGGATCCTGCCCGTCAGCGACAAGTTCAACGACTACGCAAGGGAGGTTTCAAAATCCCTTGAAAAGCGCGATATTCGCGCCCTCATTGACGACCGGAGTGAAAAGGTCGGGAAGAAGATCCGCGAAGCGGAACTCGACAAAGTCCCGTACATGCTCATTGTGGGAGGAGATGAGGCCGAGAATGGAACCGTCGCAGTGCGCAAGCAGGGCGAAGGGGATGTTGGAGGCATGACCACTGCGGCCTTTGCCGATCGGATCGAAAGTGAAGTGAAGGAAATGCTCGGTGGCAACGAGATGATTGAACAACCAAACTGATAGCACCATCGCTATTCGACGCAGACGATCCCGCGGCCCCGCCCGGGTAATCAAAAAGAATCCGCACAAGACGAATCGGGAAATCCGGGCGTCCAAAGTGCGTTTGGTCGGAGACAATGTCGGAGACGCCGACATCGTCGAATTGGATGATGCCATCAAGATGGCTGAGGAGCAGGAACTGGACCTTGTGGAGATTTCCCCGAAAGCGGATCCTCCGGTCTGCAGGATTCTGAATTACCAGAAATTCCTGTACGACCAGAAGAAAAAGCAGAAGGAAATCAAGGCCAATCAGGCCAAGGTGACCCAGAAGGAGATTCGTTTCGGTCCGAACACGGACGACCACGACTTCAACTTCAAGGTCAAGCACGCCCGCAAGTTCCTCGAGGAGGGCAACAAGCTCAAGGCGCACGTCTTCTTCCGCGGAAGGAGCATCGTCTTCAAGGAGCGGGGAGAAATCCTGTTGCTGCGTTTCGCGCAGGAGCTGGAGGACGTGGGCACGGTGGAGCTGATGCCGAAACTGGAAGGAAAGCGGATGTTCATCACGCTCCGACCGAAAAAGTAAATCCCGGGGAGGGCCTCAGCCCGAACCACCATATATGGACGACATGCCGAAGATGAAGACCAAGAGCAGCGCGAAGAAGCGGTTCACCGTGACCGGCACGGGGAAGCTCAAGCGCAAGCACGCCTTCAAGTCCCACATTCTGACCAAGAAGGGGACCAAGCAGAAGCGCAACCTGACCCAGACGGGCTTGGTGAGCAAGGCGGACACGCCGAACATCAAGACCCAGTTAGGCATCTGACACTGAACCCAAACCGGCGTCCAGCCCCCAAGAGCCCGCCTGAGCGGGACGCTGTCCGCCAAATCCTATAGAACATGCCTCGTTCAAACAACGCCGTCGCCAGCCGAGCGCGTCGGAAGAAAGTCCTGAAAATGGCCAAAGGGTACTACGGTGCCCGCAAGAACGTCTGGACCGTCGCCAAAAATGCGGTGGAGAAGGGCCTGACCTACGCCTACGTCGGTCGCAAGCTCAAGAAGCGTCAGTTCCGCTCCCTGTGGATCACGCGCATCAACGCCGGTGCCCGCCAGCACGGCATGAGCTACTCCCAGTTCATGGGCCAGTGCCACAAGGCCGGCATCGAACTGAACCGCAAGGTCCTCGCCGACCTCGCGTTGAACCACCCCGCCGCCTTCAAGGCCGTGGTGGACCAGGTGAAGTGATCACCACGTTCGCCCCATGAAAAAAGCCGGCCCTTGAGCCGGCTTTTTCATGTCCAGTCGGTTTCGAGATCAGCGGCCGAGCACGCGGCCCTTGGCGATGGCCGCCGGCGTGTAGGCCGGGTCGATGGCGAGGGCAGCATCGTAGGCCTCGAGCGCTTCGGCGCTCCGGCCTTGGCTCTCGATGGCCAGCCCCCGGTTGTAGTGGGCCTGATGATAGCGGGGCAGCAGGGCGATGGCCTCGTCGAACCAGCGCTCCGCATTTCCGTAGTCCGCCATGTACTCGAGGAAAACGAATCCCTTGTTGAAGGCAGCCGAAGCATTGGAACGGTCGAGCGCGAGGATGCGGTCGTAGAGATCGAGGGCCGCTCCGTATCGCGAAGTGTCCTGGCCTGCGTGTTCCTGAAGAAAAATGGCCTCGTCGTACAGGGCTTCGATGCTGTTGGGACGGAGCGACCTGGCGGTCCGGAAGTACTCCAATGCGAGGTCGTCATGCGCCGCCGCATAGAGCAGGCCCAATTGGATGAACGCTTCGTACCGGTCTGGGTTCACTTCGACCGCCGTCTGGAAGGAACTCGCCGCCTTCACGGTGTCGCCGGTCTCGAGGTACAACCTTCCCTTGAGGAAATAGGCCTCATCCAACCGGTCGTCCGCTTGTAGGGCGGCATTGATCCGCTTGAGCGCCGGGTCGTAGGACCGAAGCAGCACATCCACCTTGGCAAGGGAAAGCAAAGCTGGCGCATATCGGCCATCCACCCTGAGGGCACCTTCCCATTCACGCACAGCCCCTTCGAAATCCTGTACTCCGAACCGAAGCTCACCCAAGGTTTGTCGGGCGTCGAGTCGCGTGGAATCGGCCTGAACGACGAGGGCGAGATCGTCCATCGCTTTTCCGAGTTCGCCACGGCGCAGGTGGAATGCAGCCCGGTCCGCGTAGCGATCAGGATTCATTGGGGCCTCGAGGATGCGCGCGTTGAGCCACGACAGGGAATCCTGAATGACGACGCCCGACTCCGTATCCGGAGCCTGGGCGCCACATCCCGTGCAGAGGGCCAAGACCGTGAGCAGTCCGACCTGAAATTGGGTCATCAGGCTTCGGCCTGCTCGACCGTCTCTTCTGCCACCTCGTCGTTGAGGGCGGCCTTGATGCCGATTTCGAGCTCTTCCATGAGCTCCGGGTTGTCCTCGAGCAGGTTCTTGACGGCGTCGCGACCCTGGCCGAGGCGGGTCTCGCCATAGCTGAACCAGGAGCCGGACTTCTTCACGATGCCGAGGTCCACACCGAGGTCGATGATCTCACCGACCTTGGAGATGCCCTTGCCATACATGATATCGAACTCCGCACGGCGGAAGGGAGGGGCCACTTTGTTCTTGACAATCTTGACCTTGGTCCTGTTGCCCATCACCACATCACCATCCTTGATTTGGCTGCTGCGGCGGATGTCAATCCGGACCGAGGAGTAGAATTTGAGGGCGTTTCCACCCGTGGTCGTCTCTGGGTTGCCGAACATCACCCCAATTTTCTCGCGAAGCTGGTTGATGAACACGCAACAGCATCCCGTCTTGTTGATGGTGGAAGTGAGCTTGCGCAGGGCCTTCGACATGAGGCGGGCCTGCAGTCCGACGGCCG
This sequence comes from Flavobacteriales bacterium, assembly GCA_002862785.1. Lineage (GTDB taxonomy): Bacteria > Bacteroidota > Bacteroidia > Flavobacteriales_D > Sanyastnellaceae > UBA8752. The sequence continues at coordinate 31,903 of PKDZ01000073.1, read as the reverse complement.
TGTCGCCCATCTCTCCTTCAATCTCGGCTCGCGGGGTCAAAGCCGCCACGGAGTCAATCACGATGAGGTCGATGGCGCCCGACCGGATGAGGTTGTCGGCGATTTCGAGGGCCTGCTCTCCGTTGTCTGGCTGGGAGATGAGGAGGTTCTCGGTGTCGACGCCCAATTTCTCGGCGTAGTACTTGTCAAACGCGTGTTCTGCGTCGATGAAGGCGCAGATGCCGCCGGCCTTCTGGGCTTCGGCGATGGCGTGGGTGGCGAGGGTGGTCTTTCCCGAGCTCTCCGGCCCGTAGATTTCCACGACCCGTCCTCGAGGGAATCCGCCCACTCCGAGGGCGATGTCGAGGGAGATGGATCCCGAGGAGATGGCGTCCACCTTCTCCACGGCCTCATCGCCGAGTTTCATCACGGTGCCCTTTCCGTATGTTTTGTCGATGCGGTCCAGGGTGAGTTGGAGCGCCTTGAGCTTTTCCTTGTTGTCTGCAGCCATGTCGGTGGTTTTCGAATGAAGCGAGAGCAAAGTAGAAGACCCGCTCCGTAAGGGATTTACGTTGTGCCCGGTTTTTGTGAACGCGGGGTCAACTTTCATCCCCGAAGGCGGCGAGCACCTCTGCGGCATGCTCCTTGACCTTTGGCTTCCGGATGATGGCGGCGATGGTGCCGTCCCCGTCAATGCAGAAGGTGGTGCGGTGCGTTCCGTCGTACTCGCGGCCCATGAATTTCTTCAGTCCCCACACCCCGTAGAGATCTTGCAGGCTGTGGTCCTCGTCCACCAGGAGGTCGAAGGGCAACTCGAATTTGTCGATGAACTTCCGGTGGGAAGCGGCGTGGTTGATGCTCACCCCGAGCACCGTGATGCCGGCGGCCTGGAGGTCGGCCATGCCGTCCCGCAGGCTGCAGGCCTGGTTCGTGCAGCCTGAGGTGTTGTCCTTGGGGTAGAAATAGAGGACGACCTTTTTTCCCTTGTAGTCTTCGAGGGTGTGGGTCTTGTCGTTCTGGTCGAGGGCGGAAAAGGCGGGGGCAGGATCGCCGACGTTGAGGTGATGCATGGGAAGACAACCGGAAATGTGTCCACGGGGTTCACGGGTTGACCGATGGCCTTGCAGGGAACTCGACTAAGGTACTTTCGCTTCTCGTGCAGTACGTCGACGTCATCCTTCCCCTCGCGCTCCCCGGGCTGCTGACTTATTCCGTTCCGCCGGAGCAGATCGGTCGTGTGGAAGTGGGAAGCCGGGTCATCGTTCCGCTCCGCGGAAAGCGGCTGCACACGGCTGTCGTCCGTGGCGTGCACGGGCAAGCTCCGGGTCACCGCACCGAGGCCTTCGTGAGCCTGTTGGATGCCGAGCCCATTCTCTCTGAGACGACGCTTCGCTTCTGGGATTGGATGGCGGGACATTATTGTTGTTCTCCAGGAGAGGTGGCCCTTGCCGCCCTGCCGGCGGGGATGCGACTCGCGAGCGAAACCAAGCTCCAGCCGGCACCGGACGCCGGGGAACGCGACGACTCCGGACTGGAGGACCGGGAATTCCAGGTGGTGGAGGCCCTTCGGTTGAGGGGGGCGATGACCTTCCGTGAGGTCGGCGATCTGCTGGGTGTCAAAGACCCGGCGCCCGTCCTCCGCAGGCTGGTCGAAACGGGGTGGATTCTGTCCAATGAGGAGATGAAGAGCGGTCCCGGTCGAAAGGTCGTGTCCATGGTGCGGCTCTCGGAGCGGGCGGTGGCCGATGAGGGTTGGCTCGGAGATCAGCTGGATGCATTGGATGCCCGGGCGCCTGCCCAATCGCGGGCGATGATGGCCCTGCTCGACGAAGACCGCAAGGCCACAGGGGTTCCAGTGGCGGAACTGGTTCGCCGACGCGATCTCGATGGCGCCCTCTTTAAACGGCTGGTTGAAAAGGGATTGGTGTTCCTGTTCAAGCAGGATCCCTGGATGAGCGGGAGCGAGTCGAAGGAGCTTCCCCTCGCGGCCTTGAGCCCGGCGCAGCAGACCGCCCTCGACGCCATCAGGCTGGGCATGGAGGAGAAGGGGCTGGTCCTCCTCGAAGGGGTCACTGGTTCTGGGAAGACCGAGGTGTACACGCACCTCATCCACGACGCATTGACCTCCGGACGCGACGCCCTTTTCCTCGTGCCGGAGATTGCCTTGACCACCCAGTTGATCGTTCGGCTTCGTCGCTTCTTCGGAGACCGGCTCGAGGTCTACCACAGCCGATTTACGCCCCGGGAGCGCACCACCACCTTCCGCCGCGTGGCCGAGGAAAAGGGCAAGGGGCGCCTGCTCGTTGGGGCGAGGAGCGCTGTATTTCTTCCGTTCCGCAACCTCGGGCTCATCGTTGTGGATGAGGAGCACGACCCCAGCTACAAGCAACAGGATCCGGCCCCTCGCTATCAGGCCCGGGATGCAGCGGCGATGCTCGGTCACCTTCATGGAGCGCAGGTGCTCCTCGGCTCGGCCACGCCGTCACTTGAAGCCCGCTGGGCCGTGGGCCAGGACCGGGCGGTGTTTGTGCCGCTCAAGGAACGCTTTGGTGGAACCTCGCTGCCAACCGTTGAGCTGGTGGATTTGCGAAAGGCCCACAAGCAACGCCGGATGGAAGGGCACTTCAGCCGGACCCTCCTCGAGGCCATCGGAGAGACGCTGGAGGCCGGACGCCAGGTCATCCTGTTCCAGAACCGGCGCGGATACGCCCCCGTGCATCAATGCCGGACCTGCGGCTGGGTTCCAGAATGTGCGCGGTGTGATGTGTCCTTGACCTACCACAAATACCTCAAGGACCTGCACTGTCACTACTGTGGCTACCGGGAGTCGGAACCGCGGATCTGCCCCCGGTGCGGAAGTGAGGAGGTGGAGTCCAAGGGCATTGGCACCGAGCGCATCGAGGAAGAAATCGCCACCCATTTTCCGCAAGTCAAGGCGGCGCGGATGGACCTCGACACGACACGCACCCGGACGGGACACGAGCGGATCATTCAGGCGTTCGAGACTGGCGAAGTCCAGGTGCTGGTCGGGACCCAGATGGTCACCAAGGGACTCGATTTCGAGCACGTGGGCCTGGTCGGCATCTTGCAGGCCGACCGGATGCTGCACCATCCGGATTTCCGAGCGCTCGAACGGACCTTCCAGTTGCTGACGCAGGTGGCGGGCCGAGCCGGAAGGAGGGAGGACCAGGGCCGCGTCTTGATACAGACCTTCGATCCCGAGCACTGGGTGTTCACGCATGTGGTCCGCCACGATGCGGTCTCCATGGCCAAGGCCGAGATGCAGGAGCGGCACACCTTTCAGTATCCGCCGGTCGTCAGGCTCATCCGCTTGGTGTTGCGCCATCGTGATCCCCACAAGGTGCGCCATGGGGCTTCGGCCCTCGCTGGTCGCCTGCGTAGCCGGTTCGGTGGAAGGGTGGTCGGGCCCGAGGAACCGCAGATTCCGCGCATCAACGACCAGTACCACCGGCACATCCTGCTGAAGTTTGAGCGGGAGGCGTCACCCGGTGAGGTGAAGGCCTTGATGAGGGAGGACATCGAGGCCTTCCGGTCAGTGGAGGAGTATAAGTCCATTCGGGTCATTGTCGATGTAGACCCTTATTGACAAGGTCAAATTTTGATATCACCCGATTTTATTCCTATATTACAGGTATGAATGCGTTCGCCACATGTTGTTGTTTCTGTTGTCCGGCTCCCCGGGCACGGTACCGTCATGTTGGCTGATTTCCATTGAAACATTCTCCTTGATCGTATTGCGCCCGGCCTTCCAGCCGGGCTTTTTGTTCTCCCTCATTTCACTTGACCATGATTTCCCCCTTTTCCCCGCTCTCCGCTTCTCTCGATACACGACCGGCCATCCACATCCTCCACGAAAACAGCGTGTGGGTGGAACCCCTCATCGCCCAACTCGAGCTCCGGGGCCTTTCCTATCGGGAGTGGTTCATCGACGATGCCGAGATCGACCTGTCCTCGGTGCCGCCGGAGGGCGTCTTCTACAATCGCATGAGCGCCAGCAGCCACACGCGGGACCACCGGTTCGCGTGGGAGGCGACGCGGGGCGTGATGGCCTGGCTCGAATCCCACGGTCGTCGGGTGGTCAACAACCGCAAGGCGACCGCGCTGGAGGTGAGCAAGGTCGAACAAATGATCGCCCTGCGCGACCATGGTCTGTCGACCCCGCGCACCGTTGCGGCCACAGGGGCAGACGCCTTCCGTCGGGCGGCTTCCCGGTGGGACCGGCCCTTCATCGTCAAGCCCAACCGGGGCGGCAAGGGCACCGGCGTGACCCTCGTGCGCAACGCATCGGATGTCGATCGTGTGGCGACGTCGTTTGGCGACTACACCCTCGACGGTACGGTGGTCCTTCAGGATTACGCCAAGCCAGCGGACGGTCGGGTCCTGCGGCTCGAATTCATCGGAGGGCGGCATTACTACACCGTCAGTATCGACACGGGCGGCGGCTTTGACCTGTGTCCGTCCGATGCCTGCCAGGTGGGCAGTACGTTCTGCCCAGCCGATGGACGCGCCAAGTTTGAGGTGCTTGCCAACCATGAACCCGCCGATGTGGACCGGTGCCTCGCGTTCCTTGCCGATTCCGGTATGGAAGTCGCGGCGATGGAGGCGTCACCCGATGCCGAGGGAAGGCTCCATTTCTACGACGTCAACATCAACACCAATTACAATGCGGAGGCCGAAGCCCGTCTGGGCAACGAGCGCCAGGGCATGCGCGCCATCGCCGACTTCCTCGGTGCGGAGCTCGCCAAGGTGCCCGTCAACCGCCAACACCTCGCATCGTCATGACCGGCCATCCTCACCTTCTCAGACAGGTCTCATCCTCCGGTGTCCGTCGTGTGGCGGTCGTGGGCGGAGGCATCATGGGCGGCTTCACGGCGGCGAACCTGATCCGGGCCGGGGCCCACGTGACCCTCTATGATCCCCATCCGATGGGGACTGGACCCGGCGCCTCAGTGGACACCGGTCGCAGTTTCCGCGTCCACTACGGAATGGACGAGGGCTTCGTGTCCATGGCGGTTCGGGCCCGGCGCCTTTGGGCGGAGTGGTCCGTCCAGCTCGGGCGGCCTTTGCTCCACGAAACGGGCAAGCTCCTTGTCGAGCAGCCGGGGGACCGGCACGCGTTGGAGAGCTGGCGCACGATGCGCGACATGGGTCTCCGGGCGGACCGCCTCGGGCGGGGCCGCGTAGCCGAAGAATGGCCGGGGTTCGAGGTCGGCCAGGCCACAGTGGACCGGCTCGGCGGCGTGCTCGATCCGGAGGTCATCCTGCAGGGCTTGGCCGCGTGGCTGGGCAATGAAGGGGTGGAATGGCGGAGGGAAGCCCTCGAGGTGCAGTCCAAGGCCGTCCGGTGCGCCCAAGGCTGGGCTGAATTTGACCAGGTGGTCGTGACCACGGGGGCGTGGACCCGCCGTTGGGTCAATGTGCCCATGGAGGTCACGCGCCAGCAGCTGGTCTATTTCGACGCCTCCACCCTCGGGGAGAGGCTCCACCGCCTGCCGGTTTTCAGCGACCTCGGCAGTGGATTCTACGCCATCCCCACAGTGAAGGACGGCCGCATCAAGGTGGCCAACCACCATCCCGGTCCCGCCGGTCATCCCGACGGCGACGACCGCAAGGTCAGTGAGGACTTCAAACAAGAGGCCCGGGCCTTTTTGGCGGCCCACCTGCCGGAGCTCGCTGAGGCCCGCATCGATTGGGAATACGTCTGCTTCTACAGTGGCACCGCGGACCGGGACTTCATCCTCGACCGCACTCCGGACGGGCTCATTGTCGGCGCGGGGTTTAGCGGGCACGGCTTCAAGTTCGGTCCGCTCATCGGCCGCCTGCTCGCCCAGATGGCCCTGGGTGTCCAGCCCGAATTCGACGTGTCCCGATTTGCGATGACCCGAGAGGCCCTGAAGGGAGAACGCACCAAGCTGGCGGTCTGAACCGCCCTGCGATTCACAAGGAGGAGGGTGGGCGCTCAGGCGTCTGCCTCCTCCTTGGCCTCGCCATCGTCCGCCGGAGTCACCTTGACCCAGAGGCGGGCAATCACGACCATCAGCAGCGTGAAGGCCACGGTACAAGCGGCCGCATAGCCGACGGTGCCCTCCGGCTCGTCGACTTGCATGCTGTCCTTGGCCAGCTGGGCCAAGCGCATCCGGGCATTGAAGATGATGAAGTGGCTGCCCCACGCCACCAGCGGAGCGAGAATCAACCAGGCCCGGAACCAGGGCTCGTAGGGACGGAGGCGCGCATTCATCGGCTTCCGAAAATCGCGCTCCCGATGCGCACCATGGTGCTGCCTTCTTCCACGGCGATCCGCCAGTCTCCGCTCATGCCCATGGACAGGGTGGTCCAATTCCGTCCGGCACCCATCGACTCGAACTGCCGACGGAGGCCGGCAAATTCACGTCCCACCTGGACCGTGTCGGGCGTGAAGGTGGCCATGCCCATCAAACCGGTGACGTCGACATGGGCCCAATCGCCCGCATCCAAACGGTCACACACGGTCGGGAGGTCATCGGCACCGAATCCGAACTTGGTCTGCTCCTCGGCGATGTGCACTTGCAGCAGAACCGGAATGCGCCGCCGTGCAGCGGCGGCCCGTTTCTCGATCTCGTCGAGCAGGGACACCTGATCCACGGCGTGAATCAGACTGACAAACGGGGCGATGTACTTGACCTTGTTGCGCTGCAGGGTTCCAATCTGGTGCCATTGCAGGTCCGCATAATCAGCATGATGCGGAGCGTCGGGGTGCGTGAGGGCTTCGTGCTTCCCGACCAGCTCTTGCACCCGATTCTCACCGAATGCCCGGGCGCCGGCGGCATGGGCCGCAACCACGGCTTCGACGGGTTTGGTCTTGCTGACCGCCACGACGGTCACGTGGTCTGGGACGGCCTCGCGTACCGAGGTCCAAGCGGCTCCAATCTCCTGCATGGGACAAAGGTCACTCGGCCCGACCGAAATCAAACAGGGCAAGTCCACTGCGCAACTTCGGGGCAATCCAGGTGCTCTTTGGCGGCATGTGGCGGCCCCCATCGGCCACCGATTTCAGTCCTTCGAAATCGAGCGGCGGCATGACGAAGGCCAGGTCGCCCTCTTTCTCTGTCCACGACTTCAGTTGGTCTTCGGTGACACACCGCAACCGCTTGTCCGTCCGGGGTTCGAGGATGCCGAAGACTGGTCCCAAGACACTGTGCTGCAGCCATTCGGGCAGGGTCACGCCCGCAACAGCGGCGTCCACCAGCAGAGTGCCGGACAAGGCGCCCCGCAGCTGGATGCCGTGGGCTGCGGTCTCCTCACCCTCAATCCAACGGACGCCTTTCATGGAGTCGAACACCGACTTCACACGATCAGGATCGAGCGCATGGCGGCGGAGGTTGACGATGCGGTGGTAACCCCGGAAGACGAGCTGGTCGCCCGGGACGAGCAGGGCCATGAAATGCTGGGCCTCCTTGTGGTCCGGGTGGGCGTCGGCCACGCGCAAGCTGGAGGCCACGCGGTGGTGTCCATCGGCGATGTAGACCGCATCCAACTGGGCCAGCGAAGACTCCAAACTGCGCGCGATCTCACCCACCACGCGCCACAGCGAGTGACGCACGCCGTCCGCGGTGGTGAAATCCATGTCAGGCCGGCCGGCCGTGGCCGATGTGGTCAGGGCCGTGATGTCCGGCGATGGCGCATGACCAAGCAGGGCCGGTTCGGCATTGAGGCCGACCTGGGCGAGGTAGTTGGCAAACAGGACCTCCCGGTCGCTGAGGGTGGACTCGTGAACCTTGAGGCGGTCCTCCCGCACGGCCTGCACCGGAACAAGCCCGACCAGTCCGGTCACGGTGCCCAGTGGGCTTTCCTGCCGCAACGCGTAATACGCGGCCTGCTCATCCCGCTGCAACCAACCTCGATCCACGAACGCTTCGTAGGCTTCCCGGATCGGTTGCATGTCCGCGCCGTGCGGGGTCTGTTCACCCGACGGATGGATGACGTGTAGGTAGCTGAACGGATTGCGGGCGAGCTTGTCCTTCAGCTCGTAGTTGCTGTAGGTGACATAGCTCCGGATGGCCACCAGATGGGCCTTGTCGGCCGGTGGCAACACCGCGCAAAAGGGCTTCAGGAGGGCGGGCTTCGTGGTCATTGAACGCAGCGCCGCACCGGGGAACCGGTGGGATGTTCGAATTAACGCAATTCGAGGATGCGCTCGACGAGTTCGTCACCGATGCGGTCCTGCGCCTCGAGGGTGGCTGCGCCGATGTGCGGCGTGAGCGCCAGGCCGTCCACCTGAAGCAGGGCCGGGTCGGGCTTGGGCTCACCGACGAAGACGTCGAGGGCGGCCGCACGGAGGTGGCCGGAGGTGACGGCGGCGCTGACCGCGGCCTCATCGACCGTGCCACCGCGGGCCGTGTTGACCAACATGGCGCCTTCCTTCATCGCCGCGACGCCCGCGGCGTCGAGGACGGGCGAACCGTCGGCCTGGGCGGGCACGTGGAAGGTCACGGCGTCGGCCTGGGCGAGCATCTCGTCCATCGAAACCAGCGGAATCTCCACGGCGACCTCCTGGACGTTGCCTCCGCCCAATTGAACCTTGACGTTGACGGTGCGGGACGTGCCTTCGCGGTCGACCCCGATGACGTGCATGCCGCATCCGAGGGCGTATTCGGCCACGGAGGTGCCGATGCGGCCGAACCCGACGATGCCCAGCGTCTTGCCGCGGAGCTCGATGCCTTTGGCATACGCCTTCTTGAGCACCTTGAACTCTACCGCGCCCCGCTCCGGCATGGCCGGGTAGCTGCGGTGCAGGGAGCGCGCCATGGCGAACAGGTGGGCCATGACCAGCTCGGCCACGCTCTGGGAGCTGGCCGCTGGCGTGTTGAACACCACCTTGCCCGCCCCGCGGGCGTAGTCGACGTCGATGTTGTCCATGCCGACACCGCCGCGTCCGATGAAGCGGAGGTCGGGGCAGGCGTCGATGAGGTCCTGGCGGACCTTGGTGGCGCTGCGGACGAGGATGCCGGCGTAGCCTTCGCGGTTGAGGGTGTCGATGAGGTCGGCTTGCTCCACGTGATCGGTGGAGACGGTGATGCCTTCCGCTTCGAGGGCGGCCTTGGCCTTGGCGGAAATGCCGTCGTTGGCGAGGACTTTCATGTCAATGGTAATGGATGGGTGTGGATCAGTTCAACCGTGGGTCCGCTCGAACTCCTTCATGACGTCGACGAGAACCTCGACGCTGGAGAGGGGCAGGGCGTTGTACATGGAGGCGCGGAAGCCCCCGACCGAACGGTGCCCTTTGATGCCATTGATGCCGGCCGCAGCGCAGGCATCGAGGAAGAGCGGCGTATGGGCGTCATCGGCGGCGGTGAACGTGGCGTTCATCACGCTGCGGGAGTCGGCCTGGGCGAATCCGTTGAAGAGGGGGTTCCGGTCGATTTCCCCGTAGATGCAGGCGGCCTTGGCGGCATTGCGCTTCTGCATTTCGGCGACACCGCCCTCAGCCTTGAGCCAGCGGAGCGTGAGCATGCTGGTGTAGACGGCGAAGACCGGTGGGGTGTTGAACATGCTGTCCTTGTCGGCGTGGACGGCGAGGTCGAGGTAGCTCGGCAGATCCTTGCCATGCTGTCCGGCCTTGTTCTTGTCGTAGATATACAGCACGGTGCCGGCAGGGCCCATGTTCTTCTGGGCGCCGGCGTAGATGCAGGCGTACTTCTCGATGTCCACCGGCCGGGAGAAGATGTCCGAGCTCATGTCGGCCACCATGGGCGTGTCGATGGTCGGGTCCCCGGCGTACTGGGTGCCAAAAATCGTGTTGTTGGTCGTGATGTGGACGGCGCCGGCGCTGCTGGTGGCCGGCAGGGCCGGAATGCGGTCGAAGCCGGTCTCTTCGCTGGAGGTGATGGCCTGGGCCGCACCCATTTTCTGGGCCTCCTTCAACGCCTTCTTCGCCCAGGTCCCGGTCACGGCGTAGTCCATGCTGCCGCCTTCAGGGGTGAAGTTCATGGCCGTGGTGAGGAATCCGAGGCTGGCACCGCCCTGCAGGAAGAGCACTTCGTAGTGGTCGGGCAGGTTCAACTCGCTTCGGACAAGGCTGCGCGCCTCCTCCATGACGTCGACGAAGGCTTTGCTCCGGTGGGAGATTTCAACCAGGCTGAGGCCCGACCCGTCGAGTTCGCGTACGGCATCGGAGGCCTGCTGCATCACGGACGGGGGCAGGATGCAAGGGCCGGCGGAGAAGTTGTGGATGGTCTGGGTCGAGGTGGACATCATGGTGCGAAGTTGCTGTGAAAACAACCGGCGGCCTCATTCCGTTCAATTCGGGTTTGACCGCGTTTTCCACACGGGAGAGGCGGCCGGTCCGCATCCTCAATTTGGGCACTCGTCGCCCTTTAGCCACTCGAGGTATTGGGCCTTGTACCGCGAGCTGAAGAACAGGTCCACCAGAGAGGGCATGACCTCCGGCCGGGTGATGCGGGCCACCTGCACAATGGACATGCGTCTGCCGTCATCGTCGAACAGGTTGGCGATGCGGCGCACATCGGGAATGGACAGGCAGTGGCGGCGCAGCCAGGGCACGGCGGCGTCAAGACGTTTGGACTCGAACGGAAGGTCCCCGAGGTCCCGGAGGAGCTGGTTTACCTCATGGGTGGGGGTGGTCGGAAAGCAACCGGATTCCAGCGGTCCCCATGGCGCACGGAGGGTGTCCCGGAACAGGGATAGAGACAATCCTGAGACGTCGAGGGCCAGCTGGAATTCCGCGCTGTCCATCCAGGCGGGCCAAGCGGCGTCGAGCTGGACCTGGGCGGAGTCGGTCCGGGCCCAGGCCAACAGGGCGTCGGTCCGCGAAATCCGGGTCCAGACCGTATCGGTCCCACTGCCGGGGTCCTGTCCTCCAAGACGCCATTCCACGTCGACGACCATCGAGTCGGCCAGGGTCAGTCCGCCCCGGACCCAGAGGCTGTCCCTCTCCGACATGCCCCATCCGTCGGCAGAGAGCAGAAGCCCAAAGCCCAAGACGAAGAAGGAGAGGAGTGAGCGGTGCATCGGGCCGCGAAAGTAGCACGGGGCCCGCTCAACGGGTGTCGTCGGATACCCAACGGTTCCGAAGTGCAGCGGAAGGCAGGCGCGTGGCCAGCTGGGCGAGGAGGTCGTATGGGCCGACCCGCAGTCCCTGAGGCCGAAACCAAGCCAAGGCAAAGGCTCCCATGGCCATGCCGCCCGCACCAAGCAGGAAATGGAGGGACCAGTGCAGGGCATCCGCGAGCAGCCAAGCGGGAACAGCGCCCAAGAGGGAGGCAAGACCGACACGCAGTCCTGGGAGGGAGAGCTTGAAGAGCATGCCCCATTCGAAGCGGATGCTTCGGCGGGTCAGCAGGAGCATGGCCACGGCCTGGACCGAGGTGGCCACGACCATGCCGAGGCACAGGGCCTCCAGTCCTTCATGTGCTCCATACCAGGCGGACAGTCCGACCATGGCGCAGAAGCCGGCCTTGATGACCGAAGCGGGGACGATGGCATCGACTGCGCGCACAACGGCATCACAGACCTTGATCCAGCTGCGAAACAGGATGGCCAGCACCAAGATGCGGGCATAGGGAACGACCCGGAGCAAGGTGGACCCGACCAGGGTCAGGACGACGTCCTCCATGAAGAGTTCCAGCAGAATCACCCCGGGAATGACGAGGGTAGTGACCACATAGGTGCCACCATAGAAGATGCCGCGCAACCGTTCCTGCTCGTCCTGCACACCGCTCATGCCGCTGAACAGGACACTGTCGGAGAGCTTGCCGAGCACGGTGACCGGCGTGTTCATCAGGTAGACGCTGCGTTCGTAGAGACCCACCGTGGCATCCTTGGCCGCCGGCAGGAACTTGTCGAGCACGAGCAAATCGAGCTTGGTGGCGGCGTAATTGAGGAAATTGAAGACGGTGCTGGCCGCACCATACCGCAGGAGGCTTCCCGCCTGGCGCACATGCGGCTGCAGGGAGATGCGCAGCCCTGTCCTCCACCAGTAATTCAGCCCGAGCAGGGAGTTCTGGACGAGCAGGGCGCCGATGTAGGCATAGACGCCCCAGCCTTGGGTCGCGGCCCAAATGCCGAAGAGGCCGGTGCCGAGTCCCATGGCGAGGAGGGAGGACCAGAAGAGGCTCCGGAAATCCATCCTCCGGATAAGCAGGGAGCGCGGGACGAGGGCCACCGAGGCAATCAGAAAGCTGAAGGCGACCCAGCGCATGACCGGTTCCATGTCCGGTTTCTCGAACCAACGCGCGACCGCGGGCGCCGTGAAGTAGACCAAGGCGCAGAAGGCGGCCCCTTGGAACAGGGAAAACCAGAAGGCGGCCGAGACCTGGTCCCGGCTGAGGTCCTTCCGTTGGATGAGGGACGGGCCGACCCCGAGCTGCGCGAAGATTTCGAGCAAGCCGGCGAAGCCGAGGACCACGCCGACGAGGCCCCATTCGGATTCAGAGAGGAACTCACCGAGGACGCGGACAAACGCGAGCTGGATGAGAATCTGGACCCCGACATTCAGGGTCTGCCATTGGACGGAGCGAGAAAAGGTGCCGTCCTGGCCTTGGCTCATTTGGCGACGCTCACGGCCCGGGTCTCCCGGATGACGGTCACCTTGACCTGTCCCGGGTAGGTCATCTCATTCATGATGCGCTGCGAGATGTTGAAGCTGATCTGCTCAGCCATCTCGTCGTTGACCTGCTCGCTCTCGACCATGACGCGGAGCTCACGACCGGCCTGGATGGCGTAGCTCTGGGTCACGCCCGGCTGCTCGAGGGCGATGTTCTCGAGGTCCTTGAGGCGCTGGATGTAGCTCTCAACCACTTCGCGGCGGGCACCGGGACGGGCGCCGGAAATCGCATCGCAGACCTGGACGATGGGGGAGATGAGGGAGGTCATCTCGATTTCGTCGTGGTGGGCGCCGATGGCATTGAGCACATCCGGTCGCTCTCCGGCCTTCTCGGCGAGCTTCATGCCGAGGATGGCGTGTGGCAACTCGCTCTCCTCGTCGCTGACCTTGCCGATGTCGTGGAGCAGGCCAGCGCGCTTGGCGGCCTTGGTATCGAGACCGAGCTCAGCCGCCATGGTGGCGCAGAGGTTGGCGACCTCACGGCTGTGCTGGAGCAGGTTCTGCCCGTAGCTGGAGCGGTACTTCATCCGGCCGACCATCCTCACCAAGGCATTGGCCATGTTGGGAATGCCAAGGTCAATAACCGTGCGCTTGCCGACTTGCAAAATCTCCTCCTCGATTTTCCGGGTGGTCTTGCCCACGACTTCCTCGATGCGGGCCGGGTGGATGCGGCCGTCGCTGACGAGCTGGTGGAGACTGAGTCGGGCAATCTCCCGGCGGACGGGGTCGAAGCAGCTCAGGATGATGGCTTCCGGGGTGTCGTCCACGATGAACTCGACGCCCGTCGCGGCCTCCAGTGCCCGGATGTTGCGTCCTTCCCGGCCGATGATGCGCCCCTTGATGTCGTCGCTTCCGATGTTGAAGACGGACACGCTGTTCTCCACGGCGTGCTCCGTGGCCACGCGTTGGATGGTCTGGATGACGATTTTCTTGGCGTCCTGGTTGGCCCGGCCTCGTGCATCATCGAGGATGTCCTGGACCTCTTGGGCGGCCATGGCGCGGGCATCGCCCAAAATCTGCTCCTTGAGTTCCTCTTTGGCAGCGTCCACGGACATTCCCGCGGCTTCCGAAAGCAGCTTGGCAGCTTGGGCCTGTGTCTTCTCCAGTTCTTTCTGCTTGGTCTCGTTGGATTGGAGCCGTGCCTTGAGGGTCTCCTCGTCGCGCTGGAGGCGCTTGCGGTGGTCCTTCAATTGCTGGTCGTCGCGCTTCAGGTTGCGCTCGGTGTTCTTCAGCTGGTCCTCTAGGGCTTGCACCTTGGCGTTGCGCGCCTTGATTTCCTTGCTGTGCTCCTCCTTCAGCTTCAGGAATTTCTCCTTGGCCTGCAGGATTTTCTTCTCCTTGATGTTTTCGCCTTTCTGCTCCGCTTCCTTGATGATGGTGGAAGCCTTGCCCTTGAGAACGCCGTTCAGGATGGCGTAGGCCACGCCGCCTCCGGCGACGAGTCCGGCGATGCCGCCGATGATGTAGGGGGTGGGGTCCATGGGGTCAGGGGGTGTCTTCCCCTGTTTCCTCTGGCGCAATTCCGGCTTGGGCCAGCAGCGATCGGACCTCTTCAAGGCCATCGAAGACCTCGGCGGGAATGACCGGCACCTCCACCGTTTCCGACCGGATGTCGGCAGGGGAGTCGCTGAGCAATTGCAAGGCCGCCATGGCAATCAGGTCCTGGCGGTCGGATACGCCGTAGTCGCGCTGGAAGCGCTGCACGAGTTCGTCGATTTTGCCCGCCGCCTCCCGGACACGCATTGCCTCTCCTTCCGCTACGGTGAGCGGGTAGGTCCTTCCGGCAATCGTGACTTGGATGGAGGATTCGTTCATGCGGACAGGAGTTCGACGGTGGCCATGTCGCGGGTGTGCGGCATGAGCGCGATGCAGGCATCGATTTCTTCTACGAGGGCGCGGATGCGCTCGCCGACCACGGGATCGGCGGAGGGAGCAGGGGTGGGTTGGGGTTGGGGTGTGGACTCGATTTCAGCCAGTCGGGCGTCCTGTTCGGTGAGCCGGGCGTTGAGCCGATCGACTTCCTGTTCCAGACGCTTCTTCTCCTCCATCAGACGGTTCCGTTCGGCGATGAGCGCGGCCGCCTTCTCCCGAATCTCCTGCAGCATGGTGCCCAAGAGCACTTGTTCCGATGGCTGGTTCATATCCACGAATTCAAATCTACGTCTCGCAGGACGGGGGCTGAAGGCCGGTGGGTAATTTGCAAACATGCGACGGGGTATGAACGGAAATGGCGGGTGGATCCGCCGCAGTTGGCTTTGTTTGGGGGGGATTCTGCTCGTTTCCGGATTCCTGATTGCTCAGGACACCCTGCATTCTCCGTTGTCCATCCCTCTGAGGTTCAGCGGCAACTTTGGTGAAATCCGGACGGGCCACTTTCACACCGGCATGGACATCCGGACTGGTGGCGTGGAGGGGGTGCCCGTACTCGCTTCGCAAACCGGGCGCATCAGCCGGGTCAAGGTCTCCGATGCAGGATATGGACTCGCCCTCTACTTGGACGGCCGGGGCCTAACCACGGTCTACGCCCATCTGTCCCGCTTCCATCCCGACATCGAGGCCTGGCTGCGCGAAACCCAGTATGCCAATGAGCGCTGGGCCTTTGACGGACCGCCAACGGCAACCTTCAGCTTCAGCGCCGGCGATACCATCGGTTGGAGTGGGAATTCAGGCCGGAGCTTCGGCCCCCACCTCCATTACGAGGTCCGGGACCAGCGCACGCAATGGCCCATCAATCCCCTGCACTGGACATTGGTCGGGGAGGGGATGACCCACGATGACGTTCCTCCGGAGTTCCGCGCCGTCTGGGTGTTGCCCGTCGGAGGAGCGATGGCCGAGGGCGCCCGGGAGCGATTCCGGTGGAGTCCGGCTTATGGGGAGACGGTCCGGGTGGCCGGCCCCTTCCGGCTGGGCGTGGAGGCCTTTGACAAGCTCGATGGGGAGGCCTTCACCCATGGCCCCTATGGCCTCGATGTTTTCCTGAATGACAGCCTGATCCACCGGCACCGGATGGACACCTTGGACTTCTCCACCAACAAAGACGTTTCGGCGCACATCGACATCGCCGCCTGGCAGGACCGCCGGACACGCGTCCACCGGCTGCACCGCCTGCCCGGCAATCGGCTCGACATCTATCAACGCACCGGGGATATGGCCCCGTTGGAGGTGGCGCTCGGGGACACCGCACGCCTCGATGTGGTCGTCCTCGACCTGATGGACAACGCCTCCCGGGCGTCCGTCCTGCTCGTGGGGGATAGTCTGCCGGACGATTCGATCGCTCCTGAGGTCCTGCTCGACCACCGGCGCCGGCACCGACTGACCCATGGCCGAATGGGGATTGAGGTGCCGCCCGGGGCCCTCTACGGCGACGCGGCCATCGAGCTCCTCGGCGATTCAACAGGACGGTTCGCCGTGCAGTCCGAGGCGAGGGTCACGCGGTCGGCTTACCAGCTCACCGTCCCGGTGCCGGACGCCTGGAGTGGGTCCGGCGAACCGCTCGTCCTCTGTGGCCTCGACGACGAGGGCGAGGTGGACGGCACGTGGGTGGCAGACGAGCGCGGCGGCATGATTGGTGCCAAGGTCAAGCAGTTCGGCCTGTTCGAGGTCCGGCCGGACACCGTGCCGCCGGCGCTGGGCACGCCGCACGTCAAGGAGGGCAACCTGCGCCTGTCCATTGCGGATGACCTGTCGGGCATCGACCGGTGGGAAGGCCGGTGTGACGGCCGGTGGATGCGGTTCGGGTGGGAGAAGGGGGTCTTGGTGTACCCAATCGAGGATGGCATCCTGACGGAGGGAGCCGAAATCAAGATCTGGGCGGTGGACGAAGTGGGCAACCTCGGGCACCGGGAATTCACCTGGCCCCTGGAGTGACCCTTCCAAGAAGGAATCGTCCTCAGCGGCGGCCGGTGAGGTCCGCGTAATCGAGGAAGTAGATGGCCTTGAAGGAGAAGCTGTTCCGGTGAGGCACCCGCAGGACCGCCTCGAGGTTGTCGGCGTAGGTGTCGGGCAGCAGGTCGCCCTGGCTTTCGAGCAGGTTCTTCCACACCACCGACAACTCACTGCCTGGCGCAAAAATCCAGCGGAACACGCAGTCAATGGACCAGGCGTTGTAGCTGATGTCGTAGGGAGAAGTGCCCTCGTCGGTCAGGGAAATCTCGTCGGTGGGTCCGAGCAGGCCGTCGTCTTCCAGCCAGTAGAAACTGCCGTTCTCCACCCGGCTCCAGTAGTGGCGCAGGCGGAAGGTGATGCCCTTGCGGTTGTCGAGGACGTAGCTCGCGTTCAGGACATGGGTACGGGAGTAGTTGTTGCGCTTGGACCAAAGGCTGCGCGTCGCGTCCAGGGACGTTCCATTGGGCAGGCTGTCCACGAGCGAGGACCAACCGCGCTCGTTGTATTTGTCCTGGTGGCTGTAGACGTGGCTGATCCGGAAATGGTCGTTGGGCCGCCAGATGGGCTCGATGCGGAAGTTGCGCTCTTTCCAATCCGGATAGAGTACCCCGCCGGCATTCCACGTGCCGATGTCGATGGCGAATTCCCGGCGGTAGTCCGTGCTCATGAAAGCATCCCATGACCACCACTTCGGCACCCGCCAGAACCGGTCCTCGAGCCGAGGCGCGAAGTAGTCCCGGCCATCGTAGGGCATCGCCGTGGCGCCGAACTTGATGAAGTCAAAGCTGGCCAGGAACAGCCGCCACTCGAGGTCATAGGTCTGGCTGACAAAAGAGCGCGGCGTGTGAAGCATCTCCCTGGTCACCTCCAATTCCCAGGACATCCGGTTGAAGCCGAATCCCAGCACTTCGAAAGGGGACTGGATGCGGTATTCGATGTTGGCGTACTCCGAGACAGCATTGGGGGCCCGTAGGAAGCCGACGGCGTTGGGGTCGTATTCCGGAGTCTCAACATAGTGTCCCACCGACCACCGGAGCCTCCCTTTGAGCCGACTCAATTCCATGCCCCACGTGTGGCCTTCGCCAGAACCGTTGATGGATTCGGAGTGGCGGTTCAGTCCGCCTTGAGCTTTCAAAGACCAACGCTGCAGGGGGTCACGGACCTGGAAGGCCGCACTCCCGACCCAATCGTCCGCGCGGCCATCGCCCCGGAGCACCTGTCCGCTCTGGACGGATACATATCCATTGTTGGGCAGGTTTTGGTCAACCACCGCCACCGAGAAGTCCGTCAGGGAGCCGTCGCCATCCCGGGACACCGCATTGAGCAGTCCAAGCCCCGTTCCTCCCTGGGTTCGGCCCGTGACCTTGGAGGCGTTGAGGAGCTGTTCGCGATCACCAACCCGGCGGCTGTAAAAGGTGCCGGTCTTGTTGAACAGCTCGGTGCCCTCGGTGAAGAACTGCCGGTTCTCATTGAACCGGACCTCGTAGGGGCTTAGGTTCAGCACCAGATTGTCGGCGACGACCTGGCCGAAGTCTGGCACCAGCGTCATGTCGAAGGTGAAGGCGTCGCCGATGCCCACCTTCATGTCGAGGCCTCCGTTCAGGCGGGTCACCGACTCGGACCCCTCGGTATCGAGGTAGGCGCTAGCATATGGATACAGGCTGAACCGAGGGGGAGGGGTGATGCCCTGAATGCCCGTGAGCAGGCCGCCCTGGTTCATGAGGCCCTCCTGATTGGGGTCCATCGCGCGCCACACATAGTCGGACCGGTAGCGGCGGATGTACCGATAGAAATTCATGCCCCAATTCTGGGGGGCGTCGCCGGAGTCGTTGAACCGGAAGACCGACCAAGGCAGCGCGAATTCCGCGACCCAGCCACGGTCGTCGATGCGGCATTCGGCCTGCCACACGGCGTTCCAGCTGCCGTCCGCATCGTCGTTGGACAGGAGCTCGTCCGATTGGACGCCGTCCGGGGTGACTGAGAAACGCACGCCGTTCACCCCGTCGTCGAAGCAATTGAACCAGATGCCGAAAACGTCTGTGTTGCCATCACCGTCGCGCTGGATGAGCTGGTGGAGGATGCTGTCGGGGGCGGTGTCCCACATGCGGGCACCCACGTAGAGGGCCCGATCGTCGTAAGCGAAGCGGACCTCTGTCTGCTGCTTGGGCAGTGCAAAGGGGACCGGACGCAATTCACGGAACTGGGTTTCGGGCGCGATGGAAGACCAGCCCTCGTCGTCCAGTCGTCCATCAATCTGAATGGAGCCGAACTCCACCCGGATGGCTTCGGCCTCCGGTTTCCTGGGGAGTCCTTCCGGCCAGGCCTGCGCGACACCCTCCGCCGGAAGGCAAAGCCATGCGAAGAGCAGGATGAACCCTGCACAACGGGTGCGGAACGGGAAGGAGCAACGGTTCATCGGCCGGCAAAACTACACTGCGGCCGGCCGTTGTGTTCGATCAGCGGTAGACGCCTTGGCGGTCGAGGGCCTTGCGGTAGCGGCGCGCGTTGCGCTCGTGCTCGCGGTTCGTCCGGGCAAAGGCGTGGTAACCGCTGAAGTCTTCCCGGGCACACATGAAGATGTAGTCGTGTTCCTCGGCGTTCAGGACGGCCTCGAGGTAGGCGGGCTCGGGGAAATTGATGGGACCGGGCGGAAGGCCCTTGTGGACATAGGTGTTGTAGGGACTGTCAATCTCGCGATGGACGTTCAGGACCCGGCGGATGGTGGGATCTCCCAAGGCGTGGATGAGGGTCGGGTCGGCCTGGAGCCGCATGCCCCGGTCCAGACGATTCAAGTAGAGTCCGGCCACGGTGGGGGCCTCCTCCATCTTGCTCGTCTCGGCCTTCACAATGGAAGCGAGGATCCCCACTTCGGTGGGGTTTAGTCCGATGGATTCGGCCTGCGTTCGACGGTCCGCAGTCCACCAACGGTCCCATTCCCCGACCATGCGGTCGATGAAGTCCGTGGCGGACAGGGCGTACCAGACCTCGTAGGTGTTGGGGATGAACCGGGTCCTCAAGGCCTCGACATCCGTCCCCTTCCGAGCGGCCAGCAACGGATCTCGCATGGCCCGGATGAGGTCCTCGGCATCAAAGGCGACCTGGGGCGCGACGGCTTCTGCCAACTCCTCAACGGACCGGCCTCCCGTGAAACGGACGCGGACCGCCTCCCGCGAACCAGACATGAGAAGACGGGCCAAGGTCCGATTGTCGAGTCCTTCGGGGATGAGATAGCGGCCGGCCTTGAAGGTCCCGGGCTCCGTCCATCCCCGCCAGGACAGGTAGCGTTGGAGGGAGACAGGGCGGGCGATGCGGCCCTCCCGATCGAGTTGGGCGACCACACTGTCCACCGGTAGGCCCGGATTTACAACGAAGCGGCCGTCTTGCTCGATGCTGTTGGGTCCGAGCGCGGTCTTGGTCACGAATCCACCCGCCATGCCGAAGAGCACCAGCACGAGTGTGAGGAGGAAGACACGGCGGGACTTCATGGACGATCGGAAAACCGGCATTGCAGAAGCACAACGTCTTTCCATCCCTCGGGCGTGCGTGTCCAGTCCGCGAACTGTCCTGCCCGGACGAATCCGGCCCCTTCGAAGAGGGCCAGGCTACTGGTGTGGTCGGCGTGCACCTCGGCGTGCACGGTGCGGAGCATCAAGGCCAGCTCGGCATGCCGGAGGGCAATCTTCAGGGCCCGCTGGGCCACACCTTGGCCGCGGGCGTCGGGATGGATGAGGATGCCGATGCCCGCTCTCTGGTCCCGTGCCCGGAAGTCATACAGGTCGACCGCGCCGACGACGTGCCCATCCTCTTCGATGATCCAGCGAAGTTGTCCCGCAGTGTACAGGTCCTGGTGGCCTTGGCACAGGGCCTCGAGCGCCGCCCGGGAATACGGGGCCGAGGTGCCCGTCACGGCCCAGTGTTCGGGGTTGTTCTCCCATTGCACGACCTGTTCGACATCGGAGGGTTCCAGTGCGCGAAGCCGGGTGGAGCCATTGTGGAGCAGATCGGACGGAAGGGCCATGGGCGGTCGAAAATACTTGGACAAAGTCGGTTCGTGTCCTCCCGGACGCGGGAAGAGGCGGTTAATTTTGAACCATGATGCGACCCCTGACACGCCTTTTGCCCCTTGTACTGGTGCTCTCCACGTTGTCCTGGACGGGCTGCACCATCAACCGGAACATCATGTTCCGGACCCCCTCGGACTTCGCTTTCGATCCGTTCAACCCGATCAGCGACGTCAACTACCGCATCGCGCCCAACGACCTCGTCAGTTTCCAGCTCTACTCCAACAAGGGGGAGCGGCTGCTCTCCATGACCGCGGGCACCAATGCCGGAGCGGTCAATGGCAATGGCGGGGGCAACCTGCAAGCGATGAACCAGAACAACCGGTTCGTCTATGAAGTGCGTCCCGATGGCACGGTAGAGCTCCCGGAGCTGGGACCCGTCCAGCTGGCCGGACTCAACATCGACGAGGCGGAAACCAAATTGGAGGAGGCCTACAGCGAGAACTACATCAATCCGCTCGCCCTCATCGAAGTGACCAACCAGCGGGTCCTGATTTTCCCTGGAGAGGCGGGCGTGGCTTCGGTCGTGCCGCTCACCAATCCCAACACGAGTCTGCTTGAGGTGCTCGCCCTGAGCGGGGGCATCCGGGCGCGTGGAGATGCCCGCAAAGTGAAGCTCATCCGTCGCGGACCGAATGGGCAGACCATCCACCAGTTCGATCTCTCGACCATCGACGGCTTGCAATACGCCAACACGACGGTCCAGGCTGGCGACATCATCTACGTGGAGCCGCTGCCCCAGCTGGCCAGTGAGGTCCTCGCCGATGTGACCCCGATCCTCAGCCTGCTCTCGACCATCAGCAGCTTTATCGCCCTGATCAGCATCGCCTCGGGCAACTGAACCATGGACCATCCGCTTGACCTTCAATCCGGTCCGATCGACGGTCCGCTCATGATTCGGCCGCGCCAGTTCGGCGATGACCGCGGGCGGTTTTCCGAGACGTGGCGCTCTTCCCATTTCGAAGCGGCCCTCGGTCGCTCCGTCGAATTTGTCCAGGACAACGAGTCCGTCTCAGGAGAGGGCGTTCTGCGCGGACTCCACTTTCAGGTGCCCGACCGGGCGCAAGGCAAGCTGGTCCGTGTGGTCCGCGGATCGGCCCTCGATGTGGCTGTGGACCTCCGGGCGGACAGCCCCACCTACGGCCAGCACCAGATGGCCCTGTTGACCGGCGAGAACCGTTGGCAGTTCTGGGTGCCCGAGGGATTCGCCCACGGATTCGTGACGCTCGAACCCGACACCGTCTTCTGCTACAAGTGCACAGAAGTCTACAGTCCCGAACACGAGCGCTCCCTGCGCTGGGACGATCCCGACCTCGGCATTGACTGGGGCGTCGAGAATCCACTGCTGTCTCCCAAAGATGCCGCAGCGGGCCTCTTTGCCGATTTTGATTCCCCCTTCTGATGGCGACTCGGGTCCACTTCCGCAGCCTCGTCCTGCTGGGCGCCGGGAGCCTTATCCTCCTCGCCCTGACCCTCACCGGGGCGGTTGGCGAGCCCGCGCCCACCGCCATGGCAGCCCGCATGGACACGGTGCCTCAGACGGTGACCCCTCCCCGCATTGCGGATGGTCTCGAGTTCGCCAGTACCCCCTTGCCCTTAGAGCGTCTAGGCGTGAGAGAACGGATGGAGAAGGAGCTGCTCATCGGGACCTTCCGGCACAGCAGCAGCTTGCTGACCCTCAAACGGTCCGGCCGGTGGTTCCCCCTCATCGAGCCCATCCTCGTGGATTCGGGCGTGCCGGTGGACTTCAAGTACCTCTCCGTCATTGAGTCGGGACTGGCCAATGCGGTGTCCCCGTCCGATGCCCGCGGATTCTGGCAGTTCATGGAACCCGCCGCCGAGGAGTTCGGCCTCCGTGTGGACCGGGACGTGGATGAGCGCTACCACGTGGAAAAGGCGACCCGCGCCGCGTGCGCCTACCTCAACGAGGCGCACCGCCGATACGGCGACTGGATCCTGGCGGCCGCCAGCTACAACATGGGGATGTCGGGACTGTCTCGGCGCCTGGACCAGCAGCAGGGAGAATCCTATTGGGATCTGATGCTCAACGACGAGACCGCCCGCTACATCTACCGGCTGTATGCGACCAAGCAGGTGATGGAGGCCCCGGAGGCCCACGGGTTCATGCTCGCGGCGGACGATTGGTATTCCCCGGTTCCCGGTCGGGACACGATCCTCGTGGATTCCGTGGACGACCTGGCTGCATTCGCCCGAGAGGCCGGGGTCAGCTACAACGCGTTGAAGACCCTCAACCCGTGGTTGCGGTCGGGCAAATTGCCCATTCCCCACGATCAGTATTACGTCGTCCGGCTGCCGTTGCGCTGAAGCCGGAACGCCACCTGGCGGACGTGGCGCACAGGGGTCCCTTCGAGGGCAAACTCCGCAGTCATGGCGCGTCCGGTTCCCGACGAAAGGGCTTCCTCCACGGATTGGACCCGGCCGAGGGGAATGCCAGCGGCAATCGCCTCGTTCATGAGGGCGTCCGCATCCTGCTGCGAAAAGGCCGGAGCCAACCACTCGGCAAGCGCCAAACGGTTTGTCACGCGATTCGGGTTGGTGTTGAACCGACGGTCTTCGGCCAGATCGTCGAGGCCCAGGAGTGTGCAGAGCGCCTGGAACTGTCCGTCGTTGCCGACGGCCGCCACAATCCACCCTCCACAGCCACACTGGAAGAGCTCGCCGTAGGGGGCGATCTGAGGGTGCAGGGCACCCAGCGGTTGCGGGGATTGACCGGCGACGAGGTGCTCCGTGGCCCGGTTGGCGAGGCCGCTGAATCCGGACGCATCCAGCCACGTCTCCACGTACGCCCCTTTTCCCGAACGCTCTCGGTCGTAGAGGGCGAGAAGGAGGGCCGACCGCATCTGGTGCGCGGCGAGCACGTCCATGAGGGCGACGGGCATCCTGAAGGGTGATCCGCCGGGCTCTCCATTCATAGACAGGAAGCCGGATTCGGCTTGGACGACAATGTCATATCCAGCCCGGCCAGGTTGGTCGAGGAATCCGAGCAGGTGCACATGGATCAGCCGGGGATGGCGTTCCGCGAGTCGCATGGGGTCCAGCCCCAGTGCTTCCAGTGAATCTGGACGGGCATTTTGGAGCAGGATGTCCGCCTCGGCGAGCAGGGCGTCCAATTCCCGCTGGCCTGTCTCGGTCTTGAGGTTCAGGCGGAGGCCTTGCTTGGGGCCATTGGCCGCGACGTAATAGGCGCTGGGTCCGTCCGTCGATTCCCCTGGAAGGCGCCAGCTGCGCGTCACATCTCCTATGCCCGGCATTTCTACCTTGATCACGTCCGCGCCCAATTCGGCGAGGAAAGTGCCCACCAATGGGCCGGCCAGCACCGAGGCGAGCTCGATGACTTTCAGTCCCTCCAAGGGGCGGTCATCTCCAAGCGGGGGTGGGACATCGTGCGGGGCCATGCCCGCAAGTTAGGCCTCGGTCAGGGCGGCCTTGTAGGTGTCGATGGCGCGCTGTCGGGCGAACTTGTGCTCCACGATGGGAGCGGGGTAGGCCGGCGTGCCCCACTCAGGAACCCAGCGGCGGACATAGGTTCCGGAAGGGTCGAACTTCTTCAGTTGGCTCTCCGGATTGAAAACCCGGAAGTACGGGGCGGCGTCGCACCCGCTGCCTGAGGCCCATTGCCATCCTCCCACATTGGAGGCGAGTTCGAAATCAAGCAGCTTTTCGGCGAAATAGCGCTCCCCCAAGCGCCAATCGAGCAGGAGGTGCTTGCAGAGAAAGCTGGCGACCACCATCCGCACACGGTTGTGCATGAACCCGGTGGCATTCAATTCGCGCATGCCGGCATCCACCAGGGGATAGCCTGTTTTGCCTTCGCACCAGGCGGCGAAATGGTCGTCGTCATGGCGCCAGGGAATCCGGTCGTATTTGGCCCGGAAGGCATCCTTGGCACTGTGGGGAAAGTGGTGGACGATGGCTTGATAGAATTCGCGCCAAATGAGCTCGGTGAGCCACTTGTCGCTGTGGACAAAGCCCAATCGGGCTTGGGACCGGACCGAGACCGTGCCGAACCGCAGGTGGAGACTCATTCTGGCCGTACCCACCACGGACGGCGTGTCGCGGCGCTCGGCATAGCGGCGGAGCACATCCGCATCGGGTTGACGGCCCTCAAAGGCCGCCCACCCAGAGGGGTCGGCCGAGGCCTCGTCAAATCCCATCGAGGAGAGGGAGGGGAGTTCCTGTTCCGGGAACGGCCTGATGCCCTGGCCATCAAGGGCCACCACGGCTTCGGCCAGGGGGTCGCTGTCCTGCGCGTCAAGGACCTTGTGCCATTTCCGGCTGTACGGCGTGAATACCGTGTAGGGCGTGCCGTCATCCTTCAGGACAGCTTCGGGGGGCAGGATGACGTGATCGTCATGCGTGTGGAACCCGATGCCTTCCTGTTCGCACCAGGCCCGCACTTCTCCATCCCTGGCAACGGGGTAGGGGGCATAGTCCCGGTTGGTGTGAATCTGGCGGAGTTCGTATCCAGCTGCCTGCAGGTCCTGCCGAAGCGACTGGATTTCCTCGAGGGGAACTCCATGGCGGGCAATGAGCTGGCTGCTGGCCGACTTGTATTTCCTCGCCATTCCCTCCAGTTCGGTGTGGATGAACCCAACGCGGGCATCCACCTCGGGCAGGACATCGAGGATGGTCTTGTCAAAACAGAAGAAGCCGAGCACAGGATGGCCGGACTCCAATGCAGCAGCCAGCCCGCGGTTGTCTTCGATTCGCAGGTCACGTCGATGCCAGAACAGGGAAATGGGGGTCATACAGGGGGAGAATGTGGGGGGCGGAAAATGAGACAGCCCGGGAGTGAACCCGGGCCGTCAGCAAATCAAACGTGATCATTAACACCTTACTGATCAAGAACCCCTCGTTCGGAGTCGGAATTGGAACACGCAGGGTCGTGTCATGTTCACACGAAAACGAAAAAAATTGTCCTGAAGCCACACGAGGTGGGTTCGGATGGGTTCAGACGGGGTATCAGGTCAACAGATGCCGCATGGCCGCCTCGAGGTCGGGATGGTGAAAAGCGAACCCAGATTCGAGGGCTTTGGCCGGCGTGATCCGGTGGGAAGCAAGCAGGGCATTGGCAGCTTCGCCGTACATGAGGCGGATGGCGAATCGCGGCACGGCAGGAAAGACATGGGGTCTGCGGAGGACACGGGCGAGGGTGCGGCTGAATTCCCGTTGCGTCACCGGATGGGGCGAGACTGCATTCACACAGCCCTCCCAGACATTGCCGGATAGACCCTGCACAATCATGTCCGTCAGGTCGTCGATGTGGATCCAGCTTTGCCACTGGGTTCCGGGGGCCAGCGGAGACCCGAGTCCGAGGCGGTAGAGAGGTGCCAACTTGCGCAGGACGCCGCCTTCGGCCGACAGAACCAGACCTATCCGCAAGGAGACATGGCCTCCTCCTAGGGAGCCGAGGGTGGCTGCGGAGGCTTCCCAGTCCTGCACCACCTCGGCGAGGAAGTCGGTGGCGGCAGGCATCGATTCGTCCTGTGCGGAGTCTCCCGAGGGGTACCACCCAATGGCACTTGCCGACACCACCCGCGGGGCAATCGCGTGCTCCCGACAGGCGACCTCGATCAATCCGAGGGAATCAATGCGGCTGGACCGGATGCGCGACTTGACGCTGGGGGACCACCGTTGGGCGACGGTTTCGCCGGCGAGGTGAACGAGGCCATCGACACCGACCACGGCCTTCGGGTCGAGCTGGCCTACGTCCGGGTCCCAATGGAATCCGCAGACGGGAATGCTGCCCAATTCGCGCACGCCAGAAGCGTTGCGGCCGAGGATGTGAATCTTGGCGAACGGGTACTCTTCGTGGATGCGCCGGACGACGGAACGCCCCACCAACCCCGAGGCCCCGGTCACGAGAACCGTGCTCAGGGAGCGCGAAGAAGGGGAGCCGGCGTGCTCGGTCACGACCAAAGAACCGCTTCCCGCGGACAAAGGTTCGATGCCCCAAGCCCCAAAATGGGCGCAAGACTTCGACGAAACACAAATTATTATCGACGAATTCGTATCTTGTAGGGAATCTGTCGAGCCGTGAGCCGCCTGTCTTTGTTCTTCCTCTGTTCGCTCCTTCTGGGGGCGGGGTTGGGCCTTCCTTCCGAAGGACTCCTGGCCCAGAGTGCCTGCGTCAATGGCATGGTGGATGGCCAATGGCCCTGCTCCAATGTGGAGCTTCTCGGGCACGTCCCCATCGAGGATACGGGCGGCATGGCGGCCAATGATCTGTGGGGGTGGACCGATCCGCTGGATGGCCGGGAGTACGTGCTCTTCGGAAAACGCGATGGAACTTGGTTCATCGAGGTGACCGATCCGGCCCAGCCCCGCATCGTCGGAGAGCTTCCCACGACCGGTTTGGCCAACAGCCTGTGGCGCGACATCAAGGTGGTGGGCCACCACATGGTGGTCGTCAGCGAGACCATCAATTCGAAACTGCAGGTCTTCGACTTGACCCGCCTCCGGGATTTCACCTCCATCGGTCCAGCGTACACCTTCAGCACCGACACGCTGGTCGGAGGATTTTCGCGGGCACACAACGTGGTCGTCCACGAGGAGGACGAGCGGGTCTATGTCTGCGGTCCCAATGCCATCGAAGGCCTGCTCATCTATGATTTCTCCGAGGCCGGGAATCCGACCTTGCTCGGCAGTTGGAGTGAGGCCTATGTCCACGACGCGCAGGTGGTGACCTATGCCGGTCCCGACACGGCCCACACCGGACGGCGCATCCTCCTGGCCAGCTGCTCGGATGACTTCCGGGTGCTGGATGTGACCGACCCGGCCGACATCGTCCAGCTGTCCATCGCCGGCCCGGACCCATACGGGTACATCCACCAGGGCTGGTTGTCCCAGGACCAGCGGTTCTTCTTCCTCGGGGATGAATCCGACGAAAGCAGCGGAGTGGTGTCGGAGACGACGACCTACATCTTCGATTTGGAGGACCTCGACAACCCCCAGTGGATTTCGAGCTATGGCCACGGCACTCAGGGGGCGGACCACAACCTCTACACCCTTGGCCACTTCGTTCACCAGAGCAACTATGCCGATGGATGGCGTCTGTTGACGTTCGATGCCGGTTCTCCGGACTGGCTTCAGCCCAAAGCCCACTTCGACACCCGTCCGGATGTTTCCGGCCCCAGTTTCGATGGGAGCTGGAGCAATTACCCCTATTTCGACTCCGGCACCATCGCCGTGTCGGACCAGCAGAACGGCCTGTTCCTGATTCGCACCCAGTTCATGACTGTCTGGCCCGGATTCTCGGCTGTCTGCCCCAGCGATACGTTGCACCTTCACCTCAGTCTGGACGAGTGCGTGCAGGGACCGTTGTCGGTGCATGTCCCGAACGGGGTGTCATGGGCGTCCATCGACAGCCTGCCGGGGCCGGGGGAGTGGGAGCTGGCGATTGCGGGATTCGATTGGACCGACATGTACGGGGTCACCCTCCGCCTGGAAGGCCAAGGAGTGGTGCACGCGGACCAGATCTACGTAGACGTGACGCCGGACGCACCGCATTATCCCGATGCGGACGGCGACGGCTACGGGGTGTTCTCCAATGTGGTCTTCGGGTGCAGTCCCGGGCCGGGTTATGCCCATGTCGGCGGCGATTGCAACGATGCTGACCCTGAAATCCGTCCGGGCTTGGAAGACCCCTGCGACGGCGTGGACAACGACTGTGATCAAGGCATTGACGAGGACGGCGAGTCCTTGCCCTTCTACCTCGACCTGGATGGTGACGGCGTGGCAGGCGTGACGGTGTTCGAATCCTGCACCCCACCCGTCGGAGCGTTCACGGAGCCCGGTTCGGATTGCAACGACCTGGACGCCACGATGTACCCGGGCGCTCCTCCCACGCTGGCGGGCGTGGACAACGACTGCAACGGCTTCATCCTGGGCTTGGAGCAGCTCGGTGGTGGATGCCCGGGCGACCTCAACGGCGACGACTTCGTGAGCATCCAAGACCTGCTCGAGTTCCTCAATTATTTCGGAAGCTCCGGCTTCCTCGAGGCGGATTTCAACTTTGACCAGCACGTCGGCGTGGCCGATTTGCTCCTCATACTCGGCTATCTCGGCAACGACTGCTGAGACTCATTTCTCTTCGGAAGAACGGAGCTGCTTCCGGTGAAGCTCGGCATACAGACCGTCGCGTTCGATGAGCTCATCATGCCGTCCCCGTTCCACAACCCGGCCCTGGTCCAGGACGAGGATGAGGTCGGCGGACCGCACCGTTGAAACGCGGTGAGAAATCAGGATGGAGGTCCGGCCTTCCATGATGCGCCGGAGGTTGCCGAGGATGGTGGCTTCGGTCTCCGTGTCCACCGCAGACAGACAGTCGTCGAAGATGAGGATGCGCGGCCGCTTGAGAATGGCCCGGGCAATGGAGACACGCTGCTTCTGGCCTCCACTCAGGTTGACACCCCGCTCACCCAGGAGGGTGGCGTACCCCTCGGGGAATCCGTTGATGTTGTCGTGGACATCCGCATCGCGCGCCGCTTGCTCGATGACCGCGTCCTCCGCATCGTCGACGCCAAATCCGATGTTGGCTCGAATGGTGTCCGAAAAGAGGAACACATCCTGGGGGACATAGCCGATGGCCCCGCGCAGTCCGTGAAGGTCACGCTCCCTGAGGTCAACGCCGTCTACGAGCACGTGGCCTTCGGTCGGGTCATAGAGGCGCGCGACGAGTTGGGCGAGCGTACTCTTTCCACTGCCTGTCCGTCCGATCACAGCGAGAGTCTGTCCGGGTTCGAGGGTGAAATCCACCCCGTCCAGTGCGAGGATGCCCGAGTCGGGATAGGTCAGGCCGACACCCCTGAATTCAATGTGTCCCCGGATGTTTCTGGATTCCTTCGGTGAGGCCGGGCTGGAAATGTCGGGTTCCACATCGAGGAAGGCATTGATTCTCGCCTGGCTTGCCGAGGCCTTCTGCACCAGCGAGGTCACCCACCCAATCGAGGCGAACGGCCAGGTGAGCAGGTTGACATAGAAGACGAACTGGAAAATGTGGCCGAGCTCAAGGTCGCCGGAGAGGACCCGGAGTCCGCCCACGTAGATGGTGAGAATGGTGCTCAGGCCGACCAGCATGACGATGATGGGCATGAAGAGCGCGTCGACCTTCACGAGGTCCAGCGTGCGCGTCTTGTAGAGGTCGGCTTCGTTGGCGAAGCGCTCCTCCGCGCGCGCCTCGCGCCGGTGGGCGACGAGCACGCGGATGCCGGAGAAGGCCTGCTGCACCATGGCGCTGAGCAGGCTCTGCTGAGCCTGGACCGCATCGCTCTTTTGGTGGATGCGGGCGCTCACGAAGTAGACCGAGACACTCATGAACGGCAGGGGCGCCAGCGACCACAGGGTCAACGTGGCGTCGATGCGGACCATCACGCCAACGGTCAGGGCCATCATCGTCACCAGGGTCAATCCGTACATCACGGCGGGCCCGAGGTACATCCGCACCTTGGAGACATCCTCGGAAATCCGGTTCATCAAGTCTCCGGTGGCGTTGACCTTGTAGAAGGAGAGCGGCAGGCACTGGTAGTGGTCGTAGATGGCGGCCTTCAGGTCGTATTCGATCAGGCGGCTCATCACGATGATCGTTTGCCGGGTCATGAACGAAAAGACGCCCTTCAAGAGGTAGGCGACGAGGTAAAGAAGGGCCTGCAGTCCGGCGATGAGGCCGACGGCGTGAATGACCTCTTCTCGGCTGGTCGGGTCGCTGACACCGGACGGGTCGAAGGACAACCACTCCGCAAGGCGGGATAGGGTTGGGGGGAGGGGAAGGGAGGCATTCCGGAACACGTCGGTGGCCGGGGTGCCTTCCGAGAGGGGGAGCAGGAATCGGGTGTAGGCGTCTTGCAGCGCATTGACCCCTTCCCCGATGACCACCGGGGCGAAGACAGCAAACGCATTGGTCAGGAAGACGAAGACGAACCCGAGGAAGAGTCGTCCGCGGTACTTCCACAGATAGGGGTTCAATGCGGCGAGTGCGCCCATGCCGGCGAAATTAGAACTTGAAGTTCCAGGTCACAGAGGGCAGGATGGGGAAGAGGCTCACTTGGTAGGCCTGGATGTCCAATGTCCCCTCGGCAAGGTCGCCTTCGTTGTTGAAGTAGATGAAGAAAGGGTTCTGGCGGTTGTACAGGTTGTAGACGGAGAAGACCCACTGACCACGGCGCTTCTTGCCCGGCTTCACCCGCGGATCAAGGGTGGCCCCGAAATCTGCCCTGTGGTAGGCCGGCATGCGAAAGCCATTGCGTGGCCCGTAGACATCGAGCAGATTGCCGTCCACGAAATACCGCTGGGATGGCACCGTGATGGCATTGCCCGTTCCGTAAATGAAGGTGCCCCCCAGTTTCCAGCGGTCGTCGATTCGCCATTCGAGCACGAGGCTGAGGTCGTGGCGACGGTCATAACGGGAGGGAAAGGGGAGGCCCTCATTGAGGTCCGCGAAGAGGCGGTCCGTCCGGCTCCAGGTATACCCCAGCCAGCCCGTCCACCCTCCCCGCCGGCGCTTGAGGAAGAATTCCGCGCCGTAGCTGGTGCCCGTCCCGAAGACGAGGTTGTTGTCGACGTTGTTGCGGATGTTGTCCTCCGGCGCGCTGCCGTCGGCGTAGGCGACGAGGTTGTTCAGCCACTTGTGGTAGATCTCGATGGAGCCCTCGATGTTGCGGTCGGCACCGAAGTCGCGGAACCAGCCCGCCGAGACCTGCGTGCCGTCCTGCGGTCGGACCCGGTCGGAGCTGGGGAGCCAGATGTCGCCAGGCAGGGAGGTGGGGGCAAGCTGGGCGAGGTGGATGTACTGCAGGTTGCGCCCGATGCCCGCCTTGACGGAGCTCCTCGGTCCTGTCTTCAGACGCATGGAGAGCCGGGGCTCGAGGCCCGAGACCGATCCGTCGAACAGGCCATAGGTGGCCACGATGTCCCCGGAGGCGTAGCGGATTTCTTCCGGGTCCTGGGTGGAGGCCAAGGGGTCGCTCTCTTCGGGCGGCACATAGCGGGTGAAGGGGCCCGTTTGCACGAAGCCGCTCCACCGGAGACCCGCATTGATGCGCAGGGCGTCGGACACGTCGAATTCGTCCTCCACATAAAGCGCAAGCTCGTGGCTCCGTGTGCGGACCGCCTCGCCGAGGTCGAAGTCGACGTTGTTGGACGTCGCATAGAACTCCGTGGGCAGGAAGGTGTGGTAGGTGTACTCCATTCCGGCCCGGATCGTGTGGCGGACATTGGGATAGAGGGTCAGGCGGGTCTTGAGGCCACGATCGTCGATTCCGCTCCGGAATCCGAAGGTGAAGCTGTCCTGGCGCGCCTCGAACGCGAATTCATAATCGCTGTAGGTAGCGGTTGTCGT